>JBFWOK010000110.1:0-24275 GCA_050250555.1 Limisphaerales bacterium | reverse complement strand
ATTTCATGGGTTCCACAACGACTCAACCGGTCGTTACGACGCCGAGAACGTCAAACTGGCGTGGGATCGAACCGTCGCGTTCTTCAGGAAGCACTTGGCCTGAGCGTCGGCCCGGGTGCTTGGGCGACCCGTCGAGGGGAGTGGGAAAGGCGCAGCTTCGCTCATGGGGAGAAGAGATCCGGACGCTGCGCCGGATCCGAGCGGAGTGCGGGGAGAAGTCCGGGCCGAAGGGGGCCCGGGCGGGGGAAGGGAAAGCCGGGGTGGTCGATCGATCGAGCGAACCTACGAACGAAGGATCGACCGACCGCGAAGGACGATCATTGAATCTCGGACAGAAGCTTCTTGGCTTCCGGCACGAATTTGCCGTTGGGGGCGGCGGCGACGGCTTTTTCAAGGGCCGCCTTGCCTTCGGAGGTCTGCTTAAGACCCAGGTGGGCGACGCCCAAGTGAAAGAGCGCGTCTCCGTCCTGGCCGCGGCTGCGGGTCGCCTCGGTCAGGAGCTGAATGGAAAACCGGTAGTCCCCGCGCTGGCACGCGAGGATTCCCAGGGAAGCCGCGACCTCGGCGTCCCGCGGCAGGTCTTGGCGGATCTTGAGCGCCAGATCATAGGCTTTGCCTTCGCCGCCCGGGGTTCCCGCGAGCAGCAAGGCCAGCTGTCGGGCGGCGGGGATGAAGGACGGGTAGATCGAGAGGATCTTCTCGTAGGCGGTCTGGGCTTCGGCCGTTTGGCCTCGGGACTCGGCGAGCCGGGCGTTCGCGAATTGGACCACCAGACTGCCCGGTTCGGCGCGCATCGCCTCCTGGAGGGGCGCGGGCACTTGGGCGGGAGTCGGGCCGAGAGCGAGCGCGACGAGGTCGCCGAAGACCTTCGCGCGCGCGGCGAGGGGAGGTGGACCCGACTGGGCCACCGTCGCCATGGCGTTCGTGGTCAGGTCGAGGCGGCCGACGGCCAACGCGGCGACGCCGAAGTCGTATCGGACCGCGGTGTCGAGGGGGAGTCGTCCGGCGCTGTCCTGAAGAAGGCTGAAGGCATAGGGGTGGTCGCCGGCGAGCGACGCGGCTTTGCCCGCGGTATGGGCGATGACCGGATCCTGGGGCGCGAGTTGGCGCGCCTGGCGGGCGAGTTCGAGCGCGCGAGTGGACGCGCCGAGCTTCTGAATCTGGAAGAGGGCGTATCGGCTGAGGATGTCCGGGGAGTTCGGATTGACCTTCAAGGCGGCATCGAAGACTTCACGGGCTTTTTCGACGGCGCCCGCGGCCGAGTACGATGACGCGAGGCGCGATAGCGCGATCAGGTCCTTCGGCTCTTCCGAGCGCCGCTTTTCAAGCGCCGCGATGGACTCGGCCGTCGCGGGTTCCGAGGGTGTTTCCAGGACGGCGAGGTGGGTGGCGGCCACGTCGCGGCCCTCGAACTTGTCGGTCGATTGAAGGGCTTGTCGGAGCGCGACCGCGGCCTGGGCTTCGTGGCCCATCATGTAATGGGCCATGCCGAGGTGGTATTGGATCTCCGGGTTTCTCCCCAATTCCTCCGCGGAATCGGTGAGAAGTCGGAGGGCTTCGGTGTAGTTTCCGCGGCGGTATTCGATCCAACCGAGCGTGTCGGCGATGATGGAGCTTTGCGGATTGTCGAGGCGGGCCCTCAAGGCGATTTCGTAGGCCCCGCCGACATCGTTGAATTTCTCCGCGAGCAGATAAGCGAGATTGTTGAGGACGAGGGCGGATTTGGGTTGGGCCTTGAGCGCCGTTTCGTAGGCGGCGCGGGCCTCGGGGTACTTGCCGACTTCGCTCTGGAGCATTCCGATCAGAGTCAGCGCGCCGACGTTGTCGGGCGTTTTCTGAACCGCCCTTTCGAGTTCGGCGAGCGCCTCCGCGTTCCTGCCGGTCGTGATGTAAAGCTGGGCCAGGCCGACGAGTGCCGGCTGCGATTCCGGGTCGAGCTCGAGAACCTTGCGGAGCGCGGCTTCGGTTCCCGGGGTGTCGCCGGCGGTCCGGAGGAGTTCGGATTGGATGAGCCACGGGAGGGGATCCTCGGGGGTCGCCTTGAGGCGTTCCTCGATGCGGGCCATGGCGTTGGCGCGATCTCCGGCCTTCACGTCGAGCTGGACGAGTTGTTCAAGGGCCATCGGATTCAGCGGGTCGAGTTTGAGGCAGGCCTCGAAGGCGGCGCGGGCATCCCGGTCGCGGTTCTGTTTCTGACGGTAGACAAGACCGAGCTGAAGCAGGGGGGCCGTGTTGGTTGAAAACTGGGTGGCCGTGGTGGAAAGGGTGTTGAGGGCCTCGTCGAGGCGACCCGTCGCGCGGTAGGCGCGGGCGAGGAGCATCCTGGCCTGGTAAACCCCGGGATAGGATTGGGTGATCGCCGACAGCATCCCGATGGCGTCGCCCGAGTTTCCCGAGCGTATTTCCAGCTCCGCGAGGAGGAGCGCGGCGTCCAAGGTTTTGGGGTTGAGTCGAACGGCCTGCCTCAAATGAGCGATCGCCTTCGTGAGATCGCCATTGAGCAGATGGGCGACACCGAGTTGATGCTGCACATCGCTCGATCCCGGCATCCACCGGGCCGCTGATTCCAGCGCCTGGACCGCGTCGGCGGGCTTGCGTTCCGCGAGATCCACCTTGGCGCGAACCCGGAGGGAGAGGGGATCGGTGGGATTCTGGATCAGGGCGCGATCAAGCAGCCGCCTCGCTTCGGCATATTCCTTCCTGGCAAAAGCGACTTCGGCGCGGGTGGTCCAGGCGGGAATCATTTCCGGGGCCTTGGAGTTCAGCTCATCCAGCACGCGGACGGCGTCCTCCTCCCGGCCTTGCTGAAGGAGGGCCTGGGCATAGCGGAGGCGGGCGGGTCCGTGGGGCGGGGACAATTCCGCCGCTTTGGCGTAGAGGCTGAGTCCCTCTTCGTTCTGGCCTTCCGCGAAGAGCATGGTTCCGAGGGTCAAGTGAGCCAGAACGGAGCCGGGCTCGGCGGCGATGGCGCGGCGGAAGGCGGCGATCGCTTCGGCCTTGTCGCCACGACGTTGCGCGATCTCCCCGTCGGCCAGGATGAAGACGGCGTGTTCCCCGGCGCGCGCTCGGAGGGCGGCGACCGTGTTGGCGACGCCGGTGATCTCCTCCGGAGTGTTGGCCGTTCTCAGGAGGGTCATGACCGCCGTTTCGTTCGTCGGCTGGATCCTGAGGAGCGCTTCGACTTCGGGTTTCCAGAGATTGGTGCCGGCGACCGAATAGATCACGGCGAGCGCTTCATGGAGGGGGATGTCGTCGGGATAGGAGTCCTGGACGGTTCGAAGAAGGGAGAACGCATGCTGGAGCTGGCCCTGCTCGAAGTAGATTCGTCCGAGGCGCAGCTGGGCGTGGGTGTTGGTCAGCTGGGTTCGAAGGACGCTGATGTACTGAATCTTGGCCGCCTCGAACTCCCGCCTCTCGAAGCTTCGATCCGCGCCGTCGAGCAGGGCCTGCACGTTGGGTTTTCGGGAGCAGCCGAAGACGGTGGCCAGCAAGACGGCGACAACCGCGAACGGGGCGCGACCAAGCAACCGGGAAAGCAATCGACGAATCATCCACGAATTATTGGTAATCATACTCGGGAGGGAGTCCACGGAGGAGGGTAGCACAGGCGACCGGTCGGACGAGCGCAAAGGTGCGTGGGATTCCTGCGGTCCATGGGCAAGCTGACGGCGGTTCTCCGCTACGGGGCCCGCCTTTGTTTTCGTTCGCGCCGACCGAACCACCAGAACATGAGGAAGAGGGGAATCAGGCTCACCGCAAAGAACAGGGGTCCGCCGCGTTTGTGGAGCGCCGAATTCATGATCCCCGGGTCGACATGCACGGAAAGGAGCGTGAGCGTCAGGATCCTAAGCGCGTTCCGAAAGACTCCGAGGGGCAGGATGACGGCGACGACGGCCAACCGGTGATACCACCGGGCGAGGAGGAGATGGGCGCCCAGTATGCCCGTGATGACCAGCACGAGGGTGGAGCGGATGCCGCTGCACTCAGGGGCCACGTTGATTCGGATATTGGGAAGCCAGAAGACCATCTCGTCGCGCAGGTAGGGGGTGCCGGACAGGCTGAAGAGCCAGTCGGACGCCGTGGCGGAAGCGGACTGAAGTCCCGCCTCGATGGCGGCGACGACGGGATCGGGGAAGGGCACGGTGAACGAAAGGAACGCCAAGGCGAAAACGCGTTCGCGGATCCAGGTGCCACCAAGATGAAGGAATGCCGTCCCCCAGATCGCGATGACCCAGGCGCCGATCTGGGTCGTGAGCCACGACGCCGGGGACACGATCCATCCGGAGCGCCGGGCCAGGATGCCGCCGGCGGCGCAGGCCGCGGCCGCGAACAACAGGAGGATGCCCGCCGCGGGGGCCGGTCTCGATCCCTTGGGGCCGGGCGTTCCGTGGATCTGCCAGATGAGCCAGATCGAAACGTACGGAATGAGGACGGCGTAGGAGTAGAGAGCGTCCGCCATGGCGCCGCGGAACAGGGCCACCCATGGATTCGCGAAGACGAGCGTGACGATCGCCGCGGTCAGCAGAAAACGGCGCCCATGCGGTCCGAAGACTTCCGAAACCGGTCGAATGCGGCGGCGGACCGTGCCGGAGGCATCCCCGCCGGGAGGCGGCTCAAGGACGTGGTCCGTCGCCGGAGTGGGGTGGCGAGCGGAAGGTGCCTCTTGCGGTCGGGTCGACATGGGTTGTCCTCCTGGATTCAGAGGAAGTAGGTGATGCGCAGGCCCACTTGATGACTGTCGAAATCGAAGCCGGCCTGATCGGAACTATTGGCACGGAACGAGTAGGTCAGCGCCGTCGTGAGCCGCTTCAGAATGCGCCAAGAAATCGTGAGATTGGCGAACGTCGAATTGTCCTCCCTTCCGACTTGGTCCGAGACCTCGGTGCTCAGGTAGCTTGTGTCACGGAAACCGCCGAGCGCCGAGACGCTCCATTTCTGGGAGAAGTTGTAGTTCACGCCGCCCTGAAGCGACGAGTTTTCCGTGAACTGGTTGTTGAAGTAGGAGATGTCGACGGAATGGTCGAATCCGACGAATACGGAGGTCTTCTCAAAGACCTGGTAGGTGAGACTGACCGAGACCAGGGGCGAGATGTTGGCCGACGCGTCGCCGTCGAGGAATTCACGCCGTTCGGCGCCACCCGAAACCGTGTACGAGAATTTGGTTCCCAGGCTTCCTTGAAGGCGGCCGTTCAGCCGTACGGGGACCATGTCGGTGCCGGGGTCGAGGAAGTCGTATCCGGCCCCGAGTCCGATTCCCGCAGAAATTCGGTCCGTGAGCGTCCGATCGTACCAGTTCTGGCTCAGCCAGGAATAGGAGTCCGGGGCGTCGTCGGCGAATCGAATGCTCTGGGATAGGGAGAAGGAGAAGGCGTCCCGGTCGTTGGGGGTCCAGTTGCCGGAGAGCCCCGACGAATGGAGCGTCTGGTCCGTTTGGCGCCCTGTTTCGATGAGGGGCTGGCTCGAAATCGAGGTGACGTGGTTCAGTCCAAAGACCCAGCCGGGGGCCGTCGCGGATCCGGCGAGATTGACCAAGTGATCGAAGGTGTCCTTGTAGCCGTCCGCGGAATAGAAGGTGGCGCTGGGGGCGTAGCGGAGGCTCCAGCGATCCCCGGCGTAGATGTTCAATCCAGGCGTGAGGCTGTGGCGGAACGAGTCCTCCTCCCGGTTGGGGCCCGCGAGCAGGCCGGTGCCGTAGGTCAGGCCGTACGACACGTCGAAACCCACGTCGATGGGACCGACCGGGAACGGAGTGCCCTGTGTCCGACGCTGTCCGGCGCCGCGGGCCGAGGGGATCAGGTTGTCGCCGATGGCCGCCGTTCCCAGACCCGGTCGGAGCAGGGGGCTTGGGGAGTACCCGGTGTCGAGCCAGTCCGGGGTGGCCGGGGTGCTCGTCGGCAGCCAGGGCGCCGTGGGGATTTCGCGGACGTCGTAGAAAGTCGTCGCGGGAGGAAACGGGGCTAGCCCGGGGACTTCCGTAGTCTCGGGCAGGGCCTGGGCGATGCCCGCGGTTGTGGCGCCGAAGGAGAGCAGGGACGAAAGGAGGGCCGGCGTGAGAATCCGGGTCTGTGGACGGCCTTGGGGGACGGGAAGGAGCGTCTGCATGGACGGGCGGGGGATGGAACGCCGTTTCCGATCGGAAGTGGAGCGGTTCATAGACGGGCGGTTCGTTCAGTCACCGTAGTCGATCGAGAGCCAAGCGTATAGCACGGCAATGGACTCGCCGAAGATCGTCTTGATCCCCGAGCTGTACTTCCACCACCGATCGGATTCGTAGTCCCTGTTTTCGATTGAAATGATTCCCACGGGTGTTCGACGTCCCAGGGCGCGTTGGAAGCAAAGGCGACTTCGGCGGGCATGGGTGCCTTCGGACACGAGGTTGATCGCTTCCGGGACGGCTCCTTGGGACGCCAGGTAATCGCGTAGCGCCACGGCCGATTCGTAGGTCCTGTTTCGGAAGGTGGGAGAGGCGGGCACGGCGAGCACTTCGTTGGTGGCCATGCCGAGCTTCAGCAGCGTGGCCGCGGCGGATTGGGCGAAGGTCCGGTGCTCGGAAAGGTAGCTGCCCCGTTCCAGGGGACCCCCCGTCGTGAAGACCTTTTCGTAGCCGTCCTCGCGGTATCGCGCGACGGCTTCCTCCAACGCGTAATCCGGCAGCCAACCTTCGACGACCATCACCTTGGCGGCGACGGGGTCCGTGATCGCGAGGAACGGATGGATTGCCCGAACTCCGAGAAAGAGGGCGACCGCGGCCACGACGCCGGTGGCCATCCAGGCGCGGCGACGGCGCCCGCCGGGGCCGGGAGGCGGAGCGGTGTTTTCCCTCGGTTGAGCTGGGGTCGCCATTGAGTTGGGTTGTGATGCGGACCGCATCCACCTCCGATTCTCAGCAGCGATAAAAATCGCGGTACCAGGCGACGAAGCGACGAACCCCCTCCTCGACGGGCACGGACGGCTGGAAGCCCGCGTCCCGGACGAGGTCGTCGACGTCGGCGAAGGTCGCGGGAACGTCGCCGGGTTGCATGGGAAGGAGGCGTTTCTCCGCCTTTTTTCCGAGGGCATCCTCGAGGCAGGCGACGAGATGCATCAGTTCGACCGGCCGGTTGTTGCCGATGTTGTAGACGCGGTACGGACCACGGCTGGTGCCGGGATCCGGAGTGTCTCCGTCCCATTCCGGGTTGCCGGTGGCGACGCGATCGGCGACGCGGACCACCCCCTCGACGATGTCGTCGATGTAGGTGAAATCGCGGCGCATTCGGCCCTCGTTGAAGAGGTCGATGGGCCGCCCCTCCAGAATGGATTTCGTGAAGAGAAAGAGGGCCATGTCCGGTCTTCCCCAGGGTCCGTAGACGGTGAAGAAGCGGAGGCCGATCGTGGGCAGATTGAAGAGATGGCTGTAGGTGTGGGCCATCAGTTCATTGGCCTTCTTGGACGCCGCGTAGAGACTGACGGGATGATCCACGTTGTGGTGGATGGAGAACGGCATCCGGGTGTTCGCGCCGTAGACGGAGCTCGACGAGGCGTACACGAGGTTCTCGACGCCGTGGTGGCGGCAGGCCTCGAGGATGTTCATGAACGCGACGATGTTGCTGTCGATGTACGCGTGGGGATTCTCGATCGAGTAACGGACACCGGCCTGGGCGGCGAGGTGGATGACCCTTTGCGGTCTTTCCGCGGCGAAGGCCGCGGGCACTCCGGAGCGGTCGGCAAGGTCGAGTCGGAGGAACCGGAACCTCGGATGACGGCGAAGGATTTCGAGGCGGGCCTCCTTGAGTCGGACGTCGTAGTAGGCGTTGACGACGTCGACACCGACCACCTCGTCGCCGCGGTCGAGGAGGCGCTGGGCGGTGTGGAAGCCGATGAACCCGGCGGCGCCGGTGAGGAGGATGCGCATGGCGGACGGGATGCGATGGGCTGAACGGGACGGGGGACGCGGGCGGGCGGTCAGGCGGGCGGGCGGTCAGGCCTTCACCACCTGGCCGGGCTTGGTCTTCGAGGCGATCATGGCATTCCGGGTGTCGACGATGAGCCCGGCCCAGTCGGCGAGTTCCTGGTAATTCACGTTGGCGTGGGCGGTGCTGATGAGGACGCAGTCGAAACCGGAGATCGTGCCTTGATTCCAGGGCACGGACTTGTGGCCGGCCCAGGCGGGATGTTCCCGGGTGAGCTTGATGACCGGGACGTACGGATCGTGGTAGGAGACCTCGGCGCCGCGGGCCTTGAGAAGTTCGAGCAGGTGGTAGCTGGGGGATTCGCGATCGTCGTCGACGTTGGCCTTGTAGGCGAGCCCGAGGATGAGGATCCGGGAGCCGTTGACGGGTTTGCGATGCTGGTTGAGGGCGGCCGCGACGCGTTCGACGACGTGTTCCGGCATGGCGGTATTGACCTCGCCGGCGAGTTCGATGAAGCGGGTGGCCTGGCCGTATTCGCGCGCTTTCCAGGTGAGGTAGAACGGGTCGATGGGGATGCAATGTCCCCCGAGTCCGGGGCCCGGGTAGAAGGCCATGAACCCGAACGGCTTGGTTTTGGCGGCGTTGATGACCTCCCAGACGTCGATCCCCATGGCGTCGTAGACCACCTTGAGTTCGTTCACGAGCGCGATGTTCACGCTGCGGAAGATGTTTTCGAGCAGCTTGGTGGCTTCGGCGGCGCGGCAGGACGATACGGGAACCACGGTCTTGATGGCGTGACCGTAGAGGGTCCTGGCTTTTTCGAGGCATGCGGGGGTGAGCCCTCCCACCACTTTGGGGATATCGGCGACCTTGGACTGGGGATTGCCGGGGTCCTCGCGTTCCGGGGAGAACGCGAGGTGAAAGTCACTGCCCGCCTTCAGGCCCGAGCCCTTTTCGAGAACCTCGCGGAGATCCTCGTCGGTGGTTCCGGGGTAGGTGGTGGATTCGAGGACGATGAGCTGGCCCTTGCGAAGGTGGGGCGCGAGGGCTTTGCCGGTTTCAAGGATGTACGAGATGTCCGGTTCGCGGTTCTTGTTCAGCGGGGTTGGGACACAAATGATGACGGCGTCGACTTCGGCGGACCTGGCGAAATCGGTGGTGGCGGAGAAGAGGCCCGCCTGGACCTGGGTCTGGATCGATTCCGACGGGATGTGATGGATGTACGATTTGCCGGCGTTGAGGGCCTCGATCTTGGCGGGATCGATATCCAGACCGAGGACCTTGAGGCCGGACCGTGCGAATTGGAGGGACAAGGGGAGACCGACGTAGCCGAGGCCGACGATGGCGATGGATTTCATGGGTGCTTGTTCAGTTATTGAGAGATTCGTCCCGAGTCAGGCGGTGAATGGGCGGTCCGCTGGAACGCCGCCAGTCCGTTGGTATTGATCGGACTACGCTGGCTGAACCTGTAGAAGATTCGGACAGGGGGACCCGCGCATGCCGTTGGGACCCGGGTTGGATGGGGGTTGGTGACGGGAGTTCGACTAGGGGATTTGGAGTTTGCGAGTTTCCTAGCGTTCCGGGACCCAGCGTGTGAGGGCGTCCTCGAGGGCGGATTCGACCGGTTGGATCCGGATTCCGGTCGCCAGAAGCTTGGCGGTGTCCATGACGCAATTGGAGCGGGGAGTCTTGGCGGCGACCCGGTAGAATTCCTCGTCGCTGGCCCAGAACTCGAATGGCCGGTTGGGGCGGAGATGTTTCACGACGAGTTCGACGACCCTCTTCGTGGTGGTGAATCCGGGGTTGGTGACGTTGTAGGTTCCGAAAGGGGCCCGGCGATCCCAGAGTTCCAGGCAGCAGCGGGCGAAATCGGTCAGGTGGGAGATGGAGTTGGCGTTGTCGTAGACCTTCGAATACCGCTGAACCTTCGACAGGTAGTTCCGCGGCCCGTCGCGTTCATCGAAGGGAATCCGGAGTCTCCAGAGGTAGGTGGCGGGGGCTCCGACGAGGGCTTCCTCGCCGAGGGCCTTGCTTCCGCTGTAGAAGCTGCAAGGGGGCGAGCGGAACGAGAAATTCGGGGGACAGGACTCGGTGAATCCGAGGATGCGTTCGGGTTCCTGGTCGAGGATTCGTCGGAGGTTCGGTTGGGTGAGGTCGCGCTCAATGGTGATGGATCCGTCCGGGTGGCGAAGCCTCGCGCCGGCGTAGATGCATCCTGAACTGACGTGCCCCCAGGGGATCCCGGCGGATTCGCAGGCGTGGGCGATGGTGACGGGTAGGGCGACGTTTCCGAGGAGCGTTTCCGACTGCTGGGATTCGCAGGCGTCGACGTTGGGCTTTCCGGTGAATCCGGCGCAATTGACGACGAAATCCGGTTTCGCATCGCGCAGGAGATCGGAGAGCGGACCGAAGCGAGCGTAGTCGACTTCGGCGCGCCGGACGGATCGGGATTGCCAGCCGCGCCGCTGGATTTCGCGGGCGAAGGCCTGGCCGACGTAACCGGAACCACCAAGAAGGAGAATCGATGCGGTCATGGAAGAAAGGAACGAACGGGCGGATGGATGCCTTGGGAGATGGGGATTGGGGTGGGACGGCTGAAACCTCGGAGATCAGACCTCGGTGCTTTCCGCGGCGACGCCTTCGAGGTACTCGCGGTACTCGCAGCGTGGAAGCGCCCGGATGATGTCGTGGAGACTGGAGAGGGACAGGAACCCCTTGCGGTACGCGGCTTCCTCGGGGCAGCCGATCTTGATCCCGGTCCGCTTTTCGATGGTTTGAACGTAGGCGCTGGCGTCGTGAAGGCTCGTGCTGGTTCCGGCGTCGAGCCACGCGAATCCGCGATTCAACTTCCGAACGCGCAACGTGCCGCGACGAAGGTACTCGAGGTTGACGTCCGTGATCTCGAGTTCGCCGCGGGCGGACGGTTTGAGGTCGCGCGCGATGGCGACGACGTCGTTGTCGAAGAGGTAGAGCCCGGGGACGGCGAAGTTGCTCCGGGGCTGCTTCGGTTTTTCCTCGATCGAAATGGCGCGGCCCGAGGCGTCGAATTCGACCACGCCGTAGCGCTCGGGATCGTGGACGTGGTACCCGAAAATCGTGGCGCCGCCCGTGAATTCCGCGAAGGCGGCCGAGAAGGCGTCGCCGCCGTAGAAGATGTTGTCGCCAAGGATGAGGGTGACGGGATCCTGGCCGACGAAGGAGTCGGCGATCCGGAACGCCTGCGCGATGCCCTCGGGTTTGGCCTGTTCCCTGTAGTCGATGCGGAGTCCGAGGCGCGAACCGTCACCCAGCAGTTGGCGGTATCGCGGGAGGTCGTGGGGCGTCGAGATAAGGCACAATTCGCGGATGCCGCCCTCGAGCAGGGTCGTGAGCGGGTAGTAGATCATGGGTTTGTCGTAGACCGGCTGGAGCTGTTTGCTGGCCACGAGGGTCAACGGGTAGAGGCGGGACCCGGCGCCGCCGGCGAGGATGATGCCTTTCATGGGATGGGATGAGAGATGCGATGCGGAGATGGGACCGGTTCGGTCGGAGGCGGAGGCGGAGGCCGAGGCGGGCCTAGGGTTGAACGCCTTCGTCGAACAAGGTCTGGATGGCTTCCCGGTGCGTCTCGCACAGGACGATGTTCCTGGCGCGGAGGAGGGAGAGACGTTTGTAGAGGGTGCGAGTCACCCAACCCGACTGGTTGAGTTTGGCGAGGACCCGTCCGTGCCCGAGGAGTCCGCTCATGTACGAATGCTGGTCCTTGCGGCAGAAGTCGCTCCATTCCCGGGCGAGGGTTCGCGGATCGAGGATGGCTTCCGAACGCCGGCGGAGGCGTTCGCGGAACTCCGCGTCCCTCGTCGGGTCGAGCCGTCGCGCGCCGGGCGTTTCAACGGACTGCTCGAACGGCAGGATATCGAGTTGGGCCGTGGCGTTTCGCTCGATTCGAAGGCGGGCGAGGTAGCCCTCGTGGAACGACGAGCGGCGTCGGTAAAGGGCCTCGTCCATGACCAGGGCGCCCTGGCCGTAGGCGATGTGGCCGTTCCGGTAGGATTCGATGCCGCCGACCACATGGGGATGCTGGACGAACACCGCGTTCGCTCCGAGTTCGATGAGGAAGCGGCACGTGTCCTGAACCCGGGGTGTGGGGACGAAGAATTCGTCGCCGCCGTGGTAGAGGACGATGAGGTAATCGAATTGCCCGCGGAGAGCGCCGAGCGTTCGGACGAGGCCGATGGGGTCGATGGGATTGGCGCCGGGTTTGGAGGCGCCCGCGATCGAGAACTCCCGTTCGGCAACGGCGATGACGGCGAGTCGGATGTCGCCGACCTGTCGAAGGAGGGGCCGTTGGGCGGCGGCGAGGTCGGGTCCGGCGCCGACCGTGTGAATTCCCGCCGCCTGACAGGATTCCAGGGTGGACTCCAGCCCCTCCGGTCCGTGGTCCATGATGTGATTGTTGGCCAGGCCGACGGCGCGTATCCCGGCGGCCTTGAGTCCCTGAATACAAAGGGGTGATTCGCCGAAGGTGGGGCCCGTCTTGAGGATCGGGGTCGGCCGACGGATGAGCGGACACTCGAGATTCACGATCGAGAAGTCCGCTTGACGAAGATCGGGGAGGAGATCGTTGAAGAGCGCCTCGGCGTTCCCCGCTTCGAACAAGGGGCGTCCCCGTTCGATGGGGCAGATATCGGCGCCGACGAGGACGGTGACCATGGGCGGTTGGCGGGCTGGGCCGGGAAGCGGGAGGAAGGAAGGTGAGCGAGAGGGCGGCCGCTCAGTTGGATCGGTTCACGGTCGTCGGTTTCCGGAGTCGATGCGCTCCGCTGGCGAGCATCTCACGGAAGGTTTCGCGCAGGTGATTCTGGGCGGCGGGGACTCGGCCGCGGAGCGTTTCCCGGGACGCGGCGCGCGCCGTGAACCGGGCGAGGACTCCTTCGACGGCGCTGGCGGAGTCGACATCCCGGCCGTCGAGGATGCCGTCCTTCATGCCGACGCTTTCGAAGACCCCGAGGAATTTCTTGCTGTAGGCGACTCCGACGCACGGGATTCCCTGGGAGAGCGCGGCGATGCAGGCGTGCATCCGTGAGCCGATGAAGAAATCGCACAGACCGATGACGCCCTTGATGCCGTGCTGGTCGTAGTCGTGGCAGACGAGGTGGACGCGGGATCGCAGCGATTCCGGGATGTCGCGGATCACTCGGCGCGAGGCTTCGGGATCGCTTTCGACGCTTTCGGGCGGCGCGAAGGTGTGCGGCACGAAGAGCAGGTGCGTGGACGGGTCCTCGAGGAGCGCGGTGGTGAGGCGGCGGAGGAAGTCCGGGTAGTCGAGTTTGAGACCGAACATGTTGGCGCGCGTGTAGCCGCCATTGAACATGAGTCCGTTGACGTTGATTCCGACGAGCGTGGTGGCCGGCGCCGACGAGGAGGACGAAGACGTGAAGGATGGGAGCGGGGGCTGGATGTCGGGGACGGCGGGACGGATCGGTTCCAGACAGAAGGCGACATCCGCGCAGACGGTGACGGGGGTTTGGTCGCCGACGAGCGAACGCACGGCGCCGGGTCCTTCCGAGTCGCGGGCGAAGATGCGGCGGGCGCGTCGCAGGATGAAGCGGGCGAGGGCGCGGGATCGGGCGTGCTTGAAGGGTCCGTAGGTCTGAGGCAGGAAATCGATGCTTCCACGGAGAATGATGACGGCGAGGGTGGGCAGGGAGCCGAGGACGAACCTTCTGACTCCGTAAATGTCGCTGAAGCTGTCTCCGCCGCGGATATCCGCGACCACGTCCGCCTCGGTGACGGCCCGAATCCACGGATTGCCGCGGACGACGGCGGATCGGACCGCGCGCAGCGGGATGAGCCTGTGGACGAAGCTGAGGAGGAGAATCCACCAGACCTGAAGGTGAAGGGGCGCTTTGGGGGACCACCGGTAGTTGATGACGGGGATGTCGGTGGGAACGCCGAAGAGAGTGATCCGACGGGTCCCGGCGTTACGGTCGCCGATCAACAGGGAAACCTGCGCGCCGGGGTGGCACTCGCAGACGAGACGGATGGTTGAGGCGCCGAGGGCGGACACGCCCCGGTTGCCGATGCCGATGGCCGCGCCGAGCAGGGCAAAGCGGAGGGGGGCCGAAGGCGGACTGGCGGGCTCGCGAAGTGGGGTCGCGACCGGAGAGTCCGTGGCGGAGGGGGCGGGGCGGAGCTGAGTGGCCATGCGAATGGGGTGGGATCGATGGTCGGGGGGGCGACGACAGGGGAAATCGGGCGTGATCAGGCGGCGGTGGATTTTCGAGCGATGGGAATGGCCGCCGCGGCCAGATCCGCGTTTCTTTCGAACTCCGCCACCTTTTCGGGCGGGAACTCCCACCAGCGGGCGGCGAGGAGTTCCTCGATGCGGGGTTTGGGAAAACGGTACCCGATCGTGCGGGCTGGGAATCCACCGACGATGGCGTAAGGGGGGACGTTGGTGTAGACGACGGAGCCGGCGGTGATGATGGCGCCTTCGCCGATCACTTCGGTGGGCGGGAGGATGATCGTGTTGTGATCGATCCAGACTCCGTTTCCGATGCGCAGCTGAATCGCCGGGAGGGGTGGAAGGTTCACCCTGCCGAGGGCCGCGTTGTAGAAGAGGCCGTGGGTCGATTTGGTTTCGAAGGGATGGTTCCGCGTGAAGGTGCGGAGGGTATCCGCGACGTGGGTGTACCGGCCGAAGGAGGTGCCGGAGTGGTACACCTTGGGAGGCACGACGCACGGCGTCGGAGTGTGGAGGCCGACCCGGACCCGGTAGTGCTCGGAAAGGATTTCCCGGATCGTGAGGGACAGTCCCGGACCCCCTTCGAGGGTGAGGCAGAGGCGGCGGAGCCGACTCATCATCCGTTCACTTCCGACCCTGGGATAGATCGCCTTCAAAAGGGGTCCCAGGGCGGACCGTCGGCCGTCGGTGGTCATCTCGGTGGCGACGGCGACGGCCTGGGCGGGACCTTCGATCACGATGCGGGATGGGGCGGTCGATGCGTGGGTCTCCATGAGGCGAAGCGCGGGGGCGGGCCGAATGTCGCTCGGTCGGGTTTGGAGGGTTTGGCGATCACGCCTTGGCGCGTTCCGCTTCCAGCGGGCCCCTGAAGCTGTCCATCTCGGGGCCGAGTTCTTCGATGGATTTGGTCCACCATTGCTCTTCGAGCAGGCGGGCGATCGTGGGCGCGGTGAACCGCTGCCTGACGACCCGGGCGGGGTTTCCCGTGACGACTCCGTAGGGCGGGATGTCCTGCTGGACGACGGAGCCGGCGCCGATGATGACGCCGTCGCCGATGGATTCCACGGTGGGAAGGATGATGGTGTTGTGTCCGATGAACACGTCGTTGCCGATGACGAGGCGATGCGTGGACGGGGAACCGTTGGGTGATGGCGACGCCGGGGTGAGGGCACCGCGGAGCGCGAGGGGAATGGGGGACTGGGGACCCAGAGTGCGGACCGTGTAATAGACGGAGCAGTAGCGGCCGATCGAGGTTCCGGGCGCGAAATGCCCGGGACCCGCCTCGCACGGACCGATCGTGTACAGGCCGACGTCGAGGGCGTGATGGCGTCGGAACATCTCCCGGACCGTCAGGGAGTACATCGGGCCGCCCTCGAACCGGAGGGTGAGGCGGCGGATGGCGTCGCGAAGCGAACGGCTTCGGGTGAGGCCATAGAGCGTCAGGGCCAGCGTGGAAACGACCGGCGAACGGCGGCCCTCCCTGGGGGATGACGATTCGGGCATGACGGCTGAGGAGGAACGCGCGTCCTTTTCAGGCGGCCTGGCGCTTTTTCTCGACGAATTCGGAGAGCAGCTTGAGCGAACCGAAATTGGATTCCCCCACATCGCCATCGGAGATCGTGATTCCGTAGCGCTCCTCGAGGAACGCGATGAGACGGAGTGTGCCGAGGGAGTCGAGTGTGCCGGAGCTGAACAACGGTTCGTCGAGTCCGAGGTCGGGGCGCGCCCCGGCGAGCAGTTCATCGAGAACGAAGGTTTTGATTTCGGATTGGATGTTCATGGATGGATTCGAATGGGTTACCGGGTGGGGCGGGCTAGTGGGCGGGCATGGGGACCGGCGTTGGCGAGTGCTTGAGCAGCGCCTGGCGGTCGATTTTTCCGGTCGACGTCTTTGGAAGGGATTCCAACAGCGTGACGGATTCGGGGACCATGTACTTCGGGACGTGCCTGGCGCAGAAGGCTTCGAGTTCCTTGGCGGTCAGCGACGCGGGCTCGGAGAGGACTGCGTAGGCGCGGATGCGGTTGCCGATCAGTTCGTCGGGAACGGCGACGACGGCCGCCTCCTTGACCTGATCGTGCCGGTACATGGCGGACTCGATCTCGCCGAGCTCGATGCGGTAGCCGCGGCTCTTGATCATGTGGTCGCGGCGCCCGACGTAGAGCCAGTTGCGAAGGTCGGGGGCCAGGGTGACGATGTCGCCGGTGCGGTAGGCGGTTTCGGCGAAACTGGTCTGGTACGGATTGGGGACGAACGCCTTCGCCGTCTTGGCTGGATCACCCCAATAACCCTGGGCGACGCAGGATCCGCGCACCCACAACTCGCCCTCCTGATCGGGGACGGTGACCAACTGCCCCTGATCGTTGACGGCGAAGGCCTCGATATTCTCGCAGGCCACGCCGATGGGGAGGGGCGTTTCCCGATCGGGCGCGAGGTCGCCGGGCTGGACCTTGTAGTAGGTGCAGACGTTGGTCTCGGTGGGGCCGTAGAGATTGTAGTACTCGGCCTGGGGGATGGCGGCGACGAGCCTTCGCAGGTACTTGATGGGAAACACCTCGCCGGCGAACAGGACGATCCGAAGCCGGGAAGTGTCGTGGGCGTCGAGTTTGCCGTAATTGACCATGAAGGAGAGGATCGAAGGCACCAGGTAGGTGATGGTGATCCGTTCATTCTGAAGCAGGGCCGCGAGTTGGACGGGCAGGGCCGCGAGTCGCTCGCCCACGAGCACGAGAGTCGCACCCGCCTTGGCCGTCGCGTAGAGGTCGAACGTGGAAAGATCGAAATGCAGGGGCGCCTGGCTGGTCACGCGGTCTTCGGGCGTCATCCGGAACGTCTCGAACGCCCAGTCGATGAACGTGAACACCGTCCGGTGCGAAATCATGACGCCCTTCGGGGCCCCCGTGGATCCCGACGTGTAGAGGATGTAGGCGAGGTCGGTCTCGATGGCTTCGGGAACCCAGGGCGGGGTCGGCGCGGCCTGGGTCACCTGCTCCCAAGGGATCAGGGCGCACGATGCCGGAACCTCAGGGCGTTCGGCGCCCAGGCTCTCCATCACGATCACCGTCCGGATCGGGGCGTTCTCGGCGGCGAACTCGGCGAGGCCCGCGATCTTGGCCGGGGAGGTCAGCAGGACGTTCACCGTGCAGTCGCGGGTGATGTAGGCGAGGCGCTTGACGGGCGCGTTGGGATCCAGGGGAACGTAAGCGGCGCCGGCCTTGGAGATCGCGTAGACGGAAATGACGGAGGCGATGGATTTGTGAACGTAGATCCCGACGCGATCCCCGCGTCGGACACCCGCGGCCCGAAGCGTTTGGGCGAGGCGGTTTGAGATCTCGTCCAACTCACCGTAGGTCAGGGCCTTGCCGTCCATTCGGACGGCTTCCCGGGCAGGGTCGCGTTGGGCGCTATTGGCGAGCAGATGATGGAGCAGGTATTCCATGGGCAGGGCTGAATGACGACAGTCCGTAGGTTCGATCGGCAGGTCGGGGGGAATTCTGGAGGATTTGCCGCGCAACTTCCTTCACGGCGCGGGCTTGGAGGTCGAGGACGCAGCCGAGTTCGAGTTCGAGTTCGAGTTCGAATTCGAATTCGAGTTTGGGCTCGAACCCGAACCGTGGGTTCCCGCGTGGGGGTCGGGAACCTGCGTAGTCAGGTTTCTCAGGAGGAGTTCGGCGACATCGAGGACCTCCACTTGGTCGCCGCCCTCGGCGCCGGCGACGGCGTCGGACATCATGTTCAGACAGAATGGGCAGGCGGTGGCCACGGTCTTGGCGCCCGTCCCGATCGCCTCGGTGGCGCGGACTTTCGAGACGCGTTGCTGGGGATTTTCGTCGAACCACATGCGGCCCCCGCCGGCGCCGCAGCAGAAGGTCTTTGCACCGTGCCGGGGCATTTCACGAATCGTTCCCCGGGACGAGGCGTGGATGAGGGTTCGCGGGGCGGCGACCTCGCCGTTGACGCGGGCGAGGTAGCAGGGGTCGTGAAGGGTTACTCCACCTGCGTCCCGCGGGCTCCCCGGGTTGAGTCGGCCTTGCGCGACGAGGTCCGAGAGCACCTGGGAATGGTGCTGGACCTCGAACGTGCCGCCGAAGGCGGGATACTCATTCCGGAGGGAATTGAGGCAGTGGGGGCAGGGTGTGACGATCTTCCGGACCTTCGCGGCTTGAAGGGACTCGATGTTCGAACGGGCCTGTTCCTGGAACAGGAACTCGTCCCCGAGACGGCGCGCCGGATCGCCGGTGCATCGTTCCGCCTTGCCCATCACCGCGAAGCGGACCCCCGCCCGATGAAGCAGTTCGACGGTCGCGCGCGCGACTTTCTGGGCGCGTGGATCGTAGGAGGCTGCGCATCCGACCCATAGGAGGTAATCGAAGTCGGGATTCGTTTCGACGGTTGGGACGTTTAGCCCCGCGGCCCAAGCCATCCGATCGCCGGCGGGTCGGCCGAACGGATTGCCCTGGCGTCCGACGTGGCCCATGGCCTTCGCGGGTGGCCCGGTGATTTCACCCTCCGCGACGAGATGCCGCCGCAGGTCGCTGACGAGGTCGACATGGCCGATGAGCACGGGGCATTCCTGCACGCAAGCCTGGCACATCGTGCAGGACCACAGGGTCTCGGCGGAGACGATTCCGCCGTGCAATTCGGTTCCGGTTCCGGCGGGGCCCGCCATGGCCTTTCTCAGGTCCTGGACGAGGCCTTTGGGTGTGAGCGGCTTGTCGGTGGCCCACGCCGGGCACGCCTCCTCGCAGCGCCCGCATTCCATGCACGCATCGAGGCTCATCAGTTGCTGCCGCGTGAAGTCCGTGATGTTCGCGACACCCATCCTGCCGGTCTTCTCCACTTCCTCGACGGAGAGCGGGACCAGGGAGCCCATGGGTCGGGAGGGACGGGCCGCGATGTTGGCGGGTCCGGTCAGGACATGAAGAAACCGGGTTACGGGCAGGCACAGGAAGAGGGCCGAGACGAGGATGGCATGCACCCACCACAGGACCAGGTGCATGCCCCGCGAAGCGTCCGTGGTGACACCGGAAAGGAAGGTCCGCTCGATGAAATGTCCGACCACGGACCATCGGGCGACCGCTTCCGGAACCTGAGTGTAGTGCATTCGCAAGGCCTCGACGAGGAAGCCGGTGACTCCGAGGGCGAGGAGGATTCCCAAAATTCCCCAGTCGCTGGTCGTGTGCCCCAGGGACTCGGGTCGGCGGAAGGCGCGCCGGTAGATGGCCAGGACGCATCCGAGGCAGAGCGCGACCCCGAAAACATCCATGGTCAGTTCGTAGAACAGGTAGTACCAGCCCTTGTGAAAATTGACGGGCCCCTGATCGGCGATGGCCAGGAGGGTGGTCCCGATGGTCAGGACGAGGAAGCCGCTGAAGAGGAGCAGGTGAAGAACGGCTCCGAGGGACTTCTTGTGAACGCGCTTCTGGCCGAGGGCGAAGACGGTGAGTCGTTCGAGCCAGATCCTCCATCCCGTCTCAAAACCCCCGGGCTGCCCCTGACGCCAGAGGCGCGCGCGGGACACGATTCGCCAGGCGACGGCCCCGAGGCTGCCGAACGTCATGACGTAGAAGACCGCGCGCATCCAGGGAAGGATGTTCCCGTACACCTCCCGCGTGGGCGTCAGAATGTCCGATGCACCTTCCATGGAACCGATCAACGGCGGACGGCCTGCACGAATTTCGGGACGATTTCGAACAGATCACCCACGAGTCCGTACGTGGCGGTCTGGAGCATGGGAGCGTCCGCATCCCGGTTGATGGCCACGATCACCCGGGAGTCCTGGATTCCCGCCATGTGCTGGATCGCGCCGGACACGCCGATCCCGATATACAGTTCGGGGGCGACTGTTTTTCCGGTTTGGCCGACTTGCCAGTCGTTGGGTGCCATGCCGGCGTCGACGGCGGCTCGGGTGGCTCCGACAGCGGCGCCGAGGGCGTCGGCAAGGCCGCCGATCAAGACCTCGAAAGTCTCCTTGTCCTTCAGGGGTCTTCCTCCGCAGACGACGATCCGCGCATCGCCCAGATCGGGGCGTGACGAAGCGGTTCGTTCCCGGGAGACGAAGCGGATTCCGCCGGTCAAGGCGCCGACATCAAGATCCACGGATTCCACCGGGCTGGCGGTCGGGCCGGGATCGGGCGCCTGGTAGGCCGTTGGACGGGCGGAGAGCACCCGGACGGGGCCATCGAGCCGAAGCGTGGCGAGCAGACTGCCGGCGCTGATTGGAGTCACGAAGACCTGGGCACCGGCCTCGGTGCGAACCGCGGAGACGTCGGTCAGCATGGGGGCGTCGAGAAGGGCGGCGACCCGGGGCAGGATATCCTTCGAGAACGTGGAAGACGTCGCGACGACGTTTTTAGCGCCCTGACGACGGGCGACCTCGGCGACGATTTCGGCGAACTGGTCCGGCACCGGTTCGGCGATTGAGGGATGGGAGACGACGAGGACGGCGCTGCTTCCGTAGGCACGGACGGACTCGGCCAGGGTGGCCGGGTTGGAGCCGAGGACGAGCAGGGCGTAGTCCCCGCCCAATTCCCGGGCGAGGGCGATGGAACCGAGGGAGGAACGTTTGACGGCGTCGCCGTCGTGTTCGATGAGGACGAGTGTTTCGGCCATGGGCGAGTGGATGGAGCGGTGGGTGGGTTGGGGCGACGGACTTGGGCGGGGCCGGGGGAGTGGTCGAGGTCGGAAGGACCGAAACGCGGAGCCACGGAGCCGGGTCCCGGAGGCGGACCGCCGGATGGGGCCATTCGGGCCCCGGGGCCCGAGGCCCGGGGCGATTTCAGAGAATCTTTTCGACCTGGCGCAGGCGATCGACGAGGTCCTCGACGGACTCGACCCGCACGCCGCCGCTCCGTTTCGGAGCCGGTTGGACGCTGAGCACCGTGGCCCTCGGGGCGACGTCGACGCCGAGATCCGCCAGGGCGAGGAGTTCAATCGGGCGTTTGCGCGCCTTCATGAGCCCCGGGAGTGAGACGTATCGCGGTTCGTTGAGCCGAAGATCCGCGGTGATGACGGCGGGCAGGTCGATCTCGACGGTCTCGAGGCCGCGATCGGTTTCGCGGACGCACCGGGCGGATTTGCCGCCGGGTATGAATTCGACCTTCGAGACGAAGGTGGCTTGGGGCCAGCGGAGAAGGCCGGCGAGCATTTGGCCGGTTTGATTGGCGTCGTCGTCGATCGCCTGTTTCCCCATCAGGACGAGCCCGGGCGCCTCGCGCTGGACGACGGCGCGGAGGATGCGGGAAACGGCGTAGGGATCGAGTGCGCGGCCGTCGTCGATCCGGATCGCTCGATCGATCCCCATGGCGAGGGCGGTTCGGACCTGTTCGTCGGCCGGGGCTGGACCGATGGTGACGCCCACCACTTCGGCGGCTTCGTCGCGTTCACGGATTCGGAGGGCCTCCTCGATGGCGATTTCATCGAAGGGATTGACGATGAACTGGGCGCCGCCGGTGCCGGCGGCGGGATCGGGGACGCGTTTGAACGGGACCAGGATTTTCATGCGGACGGGAGGGGCGGTCGAAGACGGGGAGGCGAGCAAGGGGTCACAGGCCGAGCAGGGAAGCGATCAGGTTGCGTTGGATTTCGCTCGTCCCGGAGTACAGGCGGCTGCCGATGGCATCCCGGAGTTCCCGTTCGATTTCGTACTCGACGGTGTATCCGGAGCCGCCATGGATCTGAATCGCGTCCTCGCACGATTTGACCCAGCAATCGCTGATATGGAGTTTGGCGAGGGCGGCTTCGAGGAATCCCGCCTTGCCGCGGGTTCGGACCCACGCCCCGTGGTAGAGCATGTGACGGGCCGATTCGAGGCGGAGCTTCATGTCGACGATCTTCCCGGACACGTGCTGGAACTTGCCAATGGACTGGCCGTACTGCTTGCGCGTGTTGGCGTGCTTCACGCATTTCTCCAGCAGGCGGCGCATCGAACCGACGGCGTTGGCGAGGATGCATCCGCGTTCCCAGGTCATCGAACGGCTGAAAAGGAAACTGCCGCTTCCATCCTCCCCGAGGCGGTTCTCCGCCGGGATTTCGCAATCCTGGAAATAGACTTCCGCCATCGGCGACGTCCGCAATCCCATCTTCTCGATGCCGCGCGCGATCACGAGGCCGGGCGTGTTTTTCTCGACGAGGAACCCCGTGACGCCGCGGGCGCCCTTGGATTTGTCGACGGTGGCGTAGACCGCGAAGATGTCGGCGACGGGGCCGTTGGTGACCCAGATCTTGCTGCCGTTCAGGATGTACTTGGATCCATCGCGCCGCGCGGTGGTGGCGAGGCTGAAGGCATCGGAACCGTGGTTCGGTTCGCTCATGGCGTTCGCGCCGATGAGGTTTCCGTTGGACAGGCCGGGCAGATACTTGCGCTTCTGCACCTCGGTTCCGGCCGTGATCAGGGGCATGACCACGGTCCATAGGTGCGCGTTGATGGAGAAGATCAGGCCATTGTCCTTGCAGGCGTACCCGAGGCGTTCGAGCGCGCCCACCGTGGTCAAGGGATCCGCTCCGAGGCCGCCGTACTCGGGGGGCGTGGGGAGGCCCTGGATCCCGAACTGCCCGCACTTTTTCCATCCGTCGTGGTCGAAACGCTCGTGGCGATCGTTCTCAATGACGTTCGCGACGAGTTGTTCGGAAGCGAACCGTTGGACGGCATCCAGCAGTTCGCGTTGATCCTGGGTCCAGTCGAAGTCCATTAAGGCGTGGAGGTTAGGGTTTGTGTCGGGGTTCGTCCATCCCCGGAAAGAGACGGGGCGCCCGAAGGTGGGAACAGCACGGGAACTCCGTCGATTCCGTCATCTTCCAATCAGAAATCGAGGCGGAGCCAGAAGAAGGGTTGCGGGCGTCGAAAGACGGGCGGCAAGTGGGGCTGGATGCGCCGGTACCAGACCTTGTGATAAACGAGGCGGACCACTCTGCGCAGGGCGGACCAAAGGGCCACGCGCATGCGGGTCCCGGGCAGGTCCGCGGAAACGCGGATGGTGTGGACCGGATGTTCGGTCGCGCCGAGCCGAAGTTTGTAGTCGTAGTGGGCGAGGCCCCCCTCCACGCGGGACAGGCCTTCGTCGATGCCGTAGGCGAGCATTCGGACGATTCCCGTCGGTCCCAGGCTGAAGCGTTCCCAGGCGTCGCCGATTTCCCGGGAGGGAAGCTCCCAGGCCAGGGATTGCCCAAGGGCGAAGGCGTACTGCCGGCTGACAACCTGATCTCCGGCGTGGATCCGGAGGAACCTGACGCGTCCGCGGCGGGCCTGCGCGTCGACCAGCGCCCGATTGTATTCGAGGGCGAGAGGCCAGGAACCGAAATGACCGGGCTTGCCCTGTTCGGCCCACTGGCGCGCGTGCTGGACCGCGAAGGCGTCAAACTCCACGCCGACATCCGCGGGTTCCGTCACACAGTCCTCGCGAACGGAATGCTCCTTTTCGAGCGAGCGCAGTTCGTATTTCCGTCGGTTCTTCCGCTCATTCTTGCTGAGCGACGCGAAGTACTCCTCCATGTCGCGCGGGAGGCGGAAGATCGTGTGCACGTCATCGGCGTCGCAGGACGCGAGCAACCCGTGCCGGGTGAAGCGACGGGAAGCTTCGGTGAGCTCAAAGGCGGACCGATGCAGGTCCGAGAACGGACCAAAGCTCAGGAAATCACAGAGCCGATCCCCGAAGAGCTTCTCGAGCAACAGCTCGAAGACGCGGGGAGCCGAATCGACTGGGACGGGCGGATCGAAAACCTTCGGGGGGATGTTGGCTCCGACAAGGCGCGCGATCCGGAGTTGGAAGGGTCCGAAGCCGAGGCGCTGGATGTAGATCGGCAGGACGGCGACAAGGTCGGAGCCACGGTGGAACAGGAAAAGCCTGAGCGACGATCGGCGCCCGTAGAATTTCCACCAGACGCGGATCCAGTCGAAGGTCATGTAGACCGTGGAACCGGTGGCCTGAACGACGGCGTCCCATTCCCGAGCGAGGGGCGCGAGGTCCTCGAATGATTCGAGAACCTGGCAGGTCACGGCATCCCGCGCGGACGATTTCGGTGGGGCGGAATCCCGGGAGGCGGTGGTGTCGATCATGGAACGGGGAGGTAGGCGTCGCGACGGGCCGCGTCGGGTGCCGGGGCCGACGGTTCGGCGCCATCGCTGGCCCGGATGGGATCTTGAAGTTTGCCTTCCTTGGCGAGG
>JBFWOK010000109.1:0-24515 GCA_050250555.1 Limisphaerales bacterium | reverse complement strand
TCGCTTTCCAGGCGCCGCCTTCGGGCCGGCGCCATTTTCTTTTTCATTTCCTTTGGGTTGATCGGCCGATCGACCGATCCATCCGTTCCCACCCCCGGCCCGTCGCGTGATCCTCGAGCGTCATTCGCCCTGCAAGGTCAATCTGATCCTCAACATCCTGGGTCGGAGGTCCGACGGCTTCCACGAGCTGGAAACGGTCATGATGCCTGTGCCCCTGACCGATCGTCTCGAATTCAAGCGGCGGTCGTCCGGTGTCGGATTGACCTGCGATCATCCCGAACTTCCGGTCGATCGCGGGAATCTGGTGTTCCGGGCGGCCGAACAATTCCTCGCGGCCGCGCGAATCGTGGACGGCGTGGAGGTGCGTTTGGAGAAGCGGTTGCCGCTGGCGGCGGGCCTTGGTGGTGGCAGCGCGAATGCGGCGGTGACCTTGCTCGCCCTGAACGAGCTGTTTGGCGGGCCGCTGGGTTCGGGGGAATTGACGGCGCTGGCGGCGGGTCTGGGATCCGACGTTCCCTTCTTTCTTCAGCAAGGCCCCGCGTTGGGAACCGGACGGGGAGAACAGGTCCGGTCGCTCCCGCCTTTTCAAGCCTGGCGGGGTCGCGGATTGATCCTCGTTCATCCTGGGTTCGGCGTGCCGACCGCCTGGGCGTACCAGACTCTGGCGGGTTATCCCGCGGCGCTTTCCGGCGCGCCGGGGCGCGCGGCGGCGTGGGTTGAATTGATGGAGGCGGGGCAGGGTGACGCCGCGTGCCGCGGGCTCTACAACTCGTTGGAAGCACCCGTTTTGCCCAAGTACCCGCTGCTCCGGCTCTTCCAGGACTTCTTCAGGGAGCAGGGAGCCTTGGGAGTGCTGATGTCGGGCAGCGGTTCGACGACCTTCGCGATCACCCGCGACGTCGGGTCGGCGGAGTCGATCCGGGATCAGTTTGTCGGCCGGTTTGGGACGTCGTGTTGGACGGCGACCGCCGTGCTTTGAAACAGGAAGCGGTGTTCACTCGCGTCCGGCGGCGGCGATGAAGGGGCGGAGGTCGCGCATCAGGGTTCGGAACCCGTCGAGGGTCACCTGCTGGGCCCCGTCGCTCCAGGCTTCGGCCGGATTGGGATGCACCTCGATGATGAGCGCGTCGGCGCCCATGGCGACCGCGCCTTTGCACATGGAAGTGACGAGGGTTGCCTTGCCGGTGCCCTGGCTGGGATCGATGACGACCGGCAGGTGGGTTTCGGACTTGAGAATGGGGATCACCGACAGGTCGAGGAGATTGCGTGTGTAATTCTCGAAGGTCCGGACACCGCGTTCGCAGAACAGCAGGTTGGGATTGTCATTCGCCAGGATGTATTCGCCGGCGAGGAGCCATTCCTCGATGCGCATGCTCATCCCGCGTTTCAGGAGCACGGGCTTTCCGGTCTTGGCGGCGGCGATGAGCAACTGGAAGTTCTGTGCGTTTCGCGTGCCGATCTGGAGGATGTCCGCGTATTCGGCGACGAGTTCCGCCTGGTTCTCGGAGAGAAGCTCCGTGACGACGGGCAGGCCGGTTTCCCGGCGCGCCTTGGCGAGAAGCTTGAGCCCTTTTTCACCGAGGCCCTGGAATTCGTACGGGGAGGTCCGGGGTTTGAAGGCTCCCCCGCGCAGGATGGTTGCGCCGGCTTCGCGGACGGCGACCGCGGTCCGGAGGAGCTGGTCCTCGCTTTCCACCGAGCACGGACCCGCCATGACCTGGAACTTGCGTCCGCCGACCACGACGTCGCGCGCCTTCACGGTCGAATCGGTGGGGTGGGCTTCCCGGCTGACGAGCTTGTAGCGCTTCTGAATGGGGGTCACCGACTCGACCTGCGGCCAGGTGCCGAGTGATTCGAGATTGGCGTGCGTGCGTTCGTCGCCGATGGCGCCGACGACGGTGCGGGCGACGCCCCGCATGACGTGGGTCGAGTAGCCGAGTTTTCGGATTTCGCGGAGGACGGCGGACTCCTCCTTCTTCGAGATGCCGGGCTTGAGGACGATGATCATGATGATGACGAACGGGCTGGAAAGGTTCCGTGGGGACGGAAGGAAGCGTTACGGACCTCGGGAGGATGAAGGCCGGGGCCCGCGCGGCGTGAGCGGAGCGGAGGACCTCACGTCACGAGGAGCGGATGCGCGTGAACTCGCCGGCGACTCCGATGGCGTTGGGTTGCTGCTGATGGACGCTGACGGGGTCGACGCTCCATTGGGCGGCGAGCAGCGGGACCTTGTCCAGGTTGGCGAGGAAGTTCTCCTGGGCGCGGGTGGAAGTGGGCGGGGGGTCCTGATAGCCGGGGCAGCGCATGCGGAATGAGATCTCGGCGGGGGTGATTTCGCCTTCGTTCCAAAGGGTCTGACCCGACCACGCGAACGCGCGGACGATGCCGCCGCCGCGGGCCCAGGCCCACGCGTGGTGCCCGAAGGCCCTGTTGAAGCTGAAGAATTGGGCGGCACCGAGCTTGATGCTGAGCGCTCGAAGGAGGTGGTAGACCTCGTCCACGTCCTCGGTGGGATCGGGCACGCCGGGGCCGGTGATCAGGACCCAGCCATTGATGGGCGGCGCGAGGAACAGCGCCTGCTGATGGTTTCCGGCGAGGCCGTCCTCGATGCGGCAGGGTGTGGCATTGGAAAGTTCGAGGGCATTGCGGACTTCCCGGACCGATTTCGCCCGGACCGCCATCCAGCGGGCCGGCACCATGAGGAGGCCGCCATTCGGGAGGAAGAGTTGGCCATCGCCGGTGGTGGCTGAGTCCTCGGTATCCGACGTGGTTTCCCGGCGCCGTTGGCCGACAAAGTTGATGACGAGGAGGAAACAGACGGCGCCGAGGACGATCACCGCCGCGAGGAGCAGCAGGAGCAGGCACGCGACCATGTCATCCGAGGGCCCCGGCATGGCCGCAGGACTGGCTCCCAATGTGGAGTTCGCCTGGGCCATCAGGTTGCTCATGCCGGCGAAGAATCTAGGTGATGGACGACTTCGTTCAATCGCAAATCCAGAGGCGATGGACGGCTCTGGAGTCCGGGCCGCGCCCCACCCTTCAGGCGGATGGAGCCGGCGCTCGGACGGCGTCGCGGTACATCCACTGGAGATCGGCGATTCGCGGATCGCGGGCGAGCGGGCTTCCATCCAAATGACTGACTTCCACGAGTCCCTGGGTGCTGACCGTCGCGAACACCCCGTTGGCGGCGTGGAGCGCGTCGGGCGAGGCCAGCACCTCGCGCACCTCCCAACCCGCGTTCCGCAGCAGGCCCATCACGAATCCACGGGTCACACCCGCCAGGCCTCCCGCGTCCGGGTGAGGGGTGCAGGCGCCGTGCTTTTCGATCCAGAAAAGATTCGCCGCCGAGGTTTCGGCGATGTGCCCCGAGGTGTTGAGGAGGAGCGCCTCGTCGGCCCCGGCCTCTTCGGCTTCGGCGCGCGCCAGGATGTGAAGCAGCTTGCTCGCGGTCTTGAAGGGCGCGAAGGGGTCGCCCGCCGGCAGCCGCGCCTGGGCCGTCCGGAGGCGCCAGGGAGGCGGCGGGTTGGCCGGAAAAGGGGCGGCGGGATGAACCGTGATGACAACCGTCGGTTGCTCGGATCCGCGAATGGAATAGCCGCGGTGACCGGCGCCGCGCGAGATCGAGATCCGCGCGATGGCGTCGGTGAGTCCATTTCGGCGGAGCAATTCATTGAGGGCGTCCCGCAATTGATCCGGGCTCGAGGGGAGCGTGATACGGAGGGCTTTCGCGCCTTCGGAAAGACGATGGGCATGGGCGTCCCAGAGCCAGGGATGGCCGGCGTCGATGCGCATCGTCTCGAACAACCCGTCGCCGTAGAGAAACCCACGGTCGAAGACCGACACCATCGCCTGGTCGGACGCGACGAAACGGCCGTTGAGGTAGACGATCATGGCGACGGAGGCGGCTGCGCCGAGCGCGGCGGATTGCGGGGAGGGCTGGCCTGGGTTCGGGTGAGGCGCCCCGCCGATCGAGTGTCCGACGTGGCGTCGAGAAAGGCCCGCGCCTTCGCGACGGTTTCCCGGTATTCGGCATCCGGATCGGAGTCGGCGACGATTCCGGCGCCCGCGTGGTACCAGGCGTGGTCGCCTTGGATGACGGCCGTGCGGATGAGGATGTTGAACTGGCTTTCCCGGTTGAAACCCAGGTATCCGGCGGAGCCGGTGTAGGGACCGCGCGCGACTGGTTCGAGTTCGTCGATGATCTCCATGGCGCGGACCTTGGGGGCGCCGGTGATGCTGCCACCCGGGAAGGCGGCCTCCAGGGCGGCGAGGTGGGTCACGTCGGGACGGAGGCGACCTTCGACGGTGGAGACGAGGTGCTGGACGTGGGCGTACTTTTCCAGGCGAAGGAACTCGGGGACTTGGACCGTTCCGTACTCGCAGACACGTCCGAGGTCGTTCCGGAGCAGGTCGGTGATCATCAGGAGTTCGGCGAGTTCCTTGGGGCTGGTCTGGAGTTCGTAGGCGAGTTGCGCGTCGCACGTGGGGTCCGGAGACCGTGGGCGGGTGCCTTTGATGGGGCGGGTCAGGATATGGGCGCCCGAGAGGCGGAGAAACAGTTCCGGGGAGATCGACGCGAGCTGGAAGTCCCCGAAATCGAGAAACGCGCCGAAGGGGGAGGGTGACGCGGAGAAAAGTTCCTGGAACAGGGCCCAGGCATCCTCGCGGATGACGGCCTCGAACCGCTGCGCGAGGTTGACCTGGTAGATGTGGCCGGTGCGGATGTACTCCAGGGCCTGCCGGACCGCGGCGCGGAATCCGTCCGGTCCGAGGGAGGATTCGGGCGGTGGCGCCGGTTCGACTGGGCGGAGGGGCAATGGCTGGGCTTCGACGACCGGACCCGGTGGGGTGCGGAGCAGCCGGTGCCAGCGGTCGGCGGCCCGGCGGGCCGAGGTTTCGTCGCGGGAGCCATCCGGCAGGATTCCCGTGGACACGACCCAGGTCTGGCCGGTGTGGTGATCAAAGACGACGAGGCTGTCGTGGAACCCCACCACGCTGTCCGGGATCTCCAGGTCGTCGACGGGGCCGGCGCCGAGGCGCGGCTCGACGAATCGGCGGAGGCCATAGCCCCAATATCCGAAGGCGGCTCCGAGAGGGAACGGAAGGTCGATTTCGTCGAGAAGCTCGTACCGGGCGAGAAGCGCTTCGAGAAGGCGCCAGGGGTTTCCGAAATGGACGATCCGGGGGACGGTGGGCCCGGACAGTTCGCAGCACGATCCCCGCGCGCGAAGGGACTGGAAGGGGTTGGCCGCGACGAACGAATACCGGGCTTCGGGGATTTCGAAGCAGGCGCTGCGAAGCAGGACGACGCCCGGCGCGCGTTTTTGTCGGAGCAGGGTGGCGAGCGACTCGGGGGAGTGGGTCGTCGGAACCTGCTCGACGAGCGTGGCCATCGGGAGGGGGATCCGTTCAGTTGTTCAGGGCCCTTCGAAGGACGGAGTCCGATCGGATGGGGCTGATGACGGCGAGCGCGCAGCCCTCCGGACGGAAGAAATCGCGCGCGGCGTCGCGGATGGCGCGCGCATCGACCCGGGTGACCTGGCTGCGGGCTTCCTCGATGGACATGAGCCTTCCGGAGCCGATGAGCTGTTCGCCCAGCCACATCATGTGATGCTCCGTGTTTTCGAGGGCGAGATCGATCTGGCCGAGCGCGTAGTCCTTGGCGCGACGGAGTTCGGCCCTGGGGATCGGTTCGGCTTTGAGGCGTTCGAGTTCGGCCAGGATCAGGCGCAGGACGGGTTCGAGCTTGGCCGCGTCGAGTCCGGCGGAGACGACGATGTCGCCGACGTCCTCCCAGAGGCTGGGGGTGCTGTAGATCGAGTAAGCGAGTCCGCGGTCCTCGCGCACGATCTGGAAGAGTCGGGAACTCATGTTCTCGCCGAGGACGATGTTGAGGAGGCGAAGCGCGAAGCGCCGCGGATCGCTTCGGGAACACGTGCGGTATCCAAGCGCGATCTGGGATTGCTCGGTCTTTTTGCGGATCAGCCGGATGGCGGGGGAGGACTTTGATCCGCTGAAGCGGGTGGACGGTGTTCGGGGATTGCCGGGAAGGCGGCGCGACCGCCGTCGCACGGCTTCGACGACCTCGTCGTGGGTGACGGCGCCGGCGGCGGCGATGACGAGCGAGGGCGCCGTGTAGTTGGAATGGAGGAATCCGAGGAGCTGATTGCGTCCGATTCTTTCGAGGGTGTCGAAGGTTCCGGTCAGCGGGCGGCCGAGCGGATGGTCGGGCCACATGAGTTCGTTGAACAGCTCCTGGACGTGGTGCTGCGGCTGGTCGAGGTACATGGACACCTCCTCGCGGATCACTTCGCGTTCCCGCCGGATATCGGGGCCCGCGAAACGGGAGTTGAGGAGCATGTCGAAGAGGACGTCGACGAGGTCCTCGAGGCGATCCTTGAGGGCCTTCGAATAAAAGCAGGTGTGTTCCTCGCTGGTGAAGGCATTGAGGTACCCGCCGATGCCCTCGACGTCCTGGGAGATCTTCTGGGCGGAGCGGCGTCGGGTGCCCTTGAAGAGCATGTGTTCGATGAAGTGGGCGACCCCGTTGATGCGCGCGGGTTCGTGGCGGCCGCCGACGGCCACCCACGCGCCGACGCTCACGCTCGCCATGTGGGGCATCTCGGCGGTGGCGATCGTGAGGCCGTGATCGAGGCGGGTGAGGTGATGCACAGGCACAGGACGGAGGGATGCGGTTCGATGCGACCGGCCTACCGGAAGGCCGGGGGCGCCTGATGGGGAGTGCCGGTCTTCCGTCGGAACTCGACGAACCAGGCGACCGCCTCATCGACGCTGTCCGTGACCTGGAAAAGGTCGAGGTCTTCGGGGGAGATCATGCCCGTGGGGGCGAGGACATCGCGGAACCAGCGGATGAGCCCGTCCCAGTGCTGGGAGCCGAAGAAGACGAGTGGGAATCGAGGAATCCGATGGGTTTGGACGAGCGTCGCGAGTTCCGCGAACTCGTCGAGGGTTCCGAAGCCTCCGGGGAAGTAGGCGAAACCGGAGCTGTATTTCGCGAGGCAGACCTTGCGGGCGAAGAAGTAGCGGAAGTCCACCTTGACTCCGGCGTAGGGGTTGGCGGCTTGTTCGTGGGGCAGCTTGATGTTCAGCCCGACCGAAAGCCCGGGGTCGACCTCGGCGGCGCCTTTGTTGGCCGCCTCCATGATGCCGGGCCCTCCGCCGGTGATGACTGAGAACCCGTGGCGGGCGAGCGAACGTCCCATCTCGACCGCGAAGCCGTAATAAGGATCGGCCGTCGGGGTCCTGGCCGAGCCGAAGAGGGTGATGCCGGCCGGAACGCGCGACATCGTTTCAAACGAGTCGACGAATTCCGACATGATCCGAAGGACGCGCCAGGGATCCTCCTGCCAGAATCGCGGCGGGGTCGACGGATCAGCGGCGGGTTCGATGGATTGGTGTTTCGAGTTCATGAATTGTCGCCGTCCAGCATCCGGCCGAGCCCGCCCAGCAGCGAGCCCTCGCCACGTCCACCCGTCCCGCCGGCTTTCGCCGACGCCGAGTAAATCCTGTCGGCGAGCCGGCTGAAGGGGAGGGATTGGAGCCAGATGCGACCGGGGCCGCGCAGGGTGGCGAAGAAGAGGCCTTCCCCTCCGAAGAGGGCGGTCTTGATCTTCCCGACGAACTGGATGTCGAAATCGACGAAGGACTGGTAGGCGACGACGCAGCCGGTGTCGACGCGGATGACTTCTCCCGGGGCGAGGTCGCGTTGGATCATGGTGCCACCGGCATGGATGAAGGCCCAGCCGTCGCCCTGGAGGCGCTGCATGATGAAGCCTTCGCCTCCGAAGAGGCCCGCGCCGAGGCGTTTCTGGAACCCGATTCCGACGCTGACGCCCTTGGCGGCGCAAAGGAAGGCGTCCTTCTGGCAGAGAATCTCGCCGCCGACCTCCTGGAGGTGGACGGGGATGATCTTTCCGGGGTAGGGGGCGCCGAAAGCGACGCGCTGTTTTCCCGGACCGCGGTTGTGGAACACGGTCATGAACAGGGATTCGCCGGTGAGCAGGCGCTTGCCGGCGCCGAGCAGCGACCCGAAGAAACCGGAATTCTGCTGGGACCCGTCGCCGAAGATGGTTTCCATCTCGATCCCGGGTTCCATGTACATCATGCCGCCGGCTTCGGCGACGACGGCTTCCTGGGGATCGAGTTCGACGGAGACGAACTGCATCTCGTTGCCGTGGATCTCGTAGTCGATTTCGTGCATCGCTCCCATGATCAGGTCCTTTTCAGGTATTGGATTTCAGATTTCGGATTTCAGGTGGTTGCCGGCTCGAAAGCGGCCCCCGAGATTCCCCGGAGTGTTCAGGATGTCAAACGGCGTGTTGATTGCGGCCGCTTGTGCGGAGGTGGATCCGACCGTCCCTCATCACGTCGATCACGCGCGCAGGGTGAGGAGGAGGTCCTTGCTGGCGACGGTTTCGCCGACGGCGACGTGAAGCTCCTGGACGACGCCGTCCAACGGGGCCGTGACGGTGGTCTGCATTTTCATGGCTTCCATCATGAGCAGTTTGTCTCCCTTGGCGACCTTCTGACCGACCGTGACGGAGACGTTCGCGACCAGGCCGGGGATGGGTGCCGGGATCTGGCACGGATCGGTGAGGTCGGCCTTGGGACGGCTCTTGGTCTGGGGGGTGACCTTCTTGTCGGCGATGCTGGTTTCCCGGGTGATTCCGTTGAGTTCGTAGGTGATCGTCCGGCGTCCATCCTTGTCGGGGTCGCTGACGTTGATGAGTCGGATGATGAGCGTCTTGCCTTCCTGGATGCTGACGCTGATCTCCTCGCCCCGGCGCAGGCCGTAGAAAAAGGCGGGGGTGGGGAGCACCGAGACGTCGCTGAACTCCCGCAGGTGCCGGTTGTAGTCGAGGAACACCTGCGGGTACATGAGGTGACTGTAGACGTCGTCGTCGGTGGGCTCGCGCTTCAGTTTCTCGGCCAGGTCGCGCCGGACCTTGTCGAAGTTCGCGGGGGTGGCGACGGCGCCCGGAAGGATGCCTTTCTCGTGGAGCTTGCGCGCTTCGGCCGCCTTCTTTTCGCCGAGCACGACGCGCTGGAGATCGGCGGGCCAGCCGCCGGGCGGCCAGCCGAGGCCACCGGAGAGCATGTCGACGACGCTCTCTGGGAACGGCGTGGATCCGGGTTCGAGGTTGAGGACATCGGCGGGTCGGATTCCGCGGGTGACGAGGAACATCGTCATGTCGCCGACGACCTTGCTGGAGGGGGTGACCTTGACGATGTCGCCGAAGAGCAGATTGACGGCGGCGTAGGTGTTGGCGATTTCCGGCCAGTGATGCGCGAGGCCCATGCTGGCGGCCTGCTCCTTGAGGTTCGTGTACTGTCCGCCCGGCATTTCGTGGAGGTAGACTTCGGCGCTTCCGGTGCGGGGCGCGGTGTCGAAGGGGGCGTAGAATTCGCGGATCTGCTCCCAGTAGTCGGAGTACTCGCCGAGGGCGGCGGGATCGAGTTGGGTGTTGCGCGGGTGGTGCTGCAGGGCCGCGACGATGGAGTTGAGGTTCGGCTGGGACGTGCTGCCGCTCATGGAGGCGATCGCGGCATCGGCGACGTGGACGCCGGCGTCGGCGGCTCGGAGGATGGAGCTGGCGTTGACTCCGCTGCTGTCGTGGGTGTGCAGGTGGATGGGGAGACCGACCTCGTCGCGGAGCGCCTTGACGAGGCGTTGGGCGGCGTAGGGGCGGAGGAGGCCGGCCATGTCCTTGATGGCGAGAAAATGCGCTCCCATGCGGGCGACCTCCTTGGCGAGTTTGACGTAGTACTGGAGGGGGTACTTGTCGCGTTTCGGGTCGAGGATGTCGCCGGTGTAGCAGATCGCCGCTTCCGCGATGGCGTGCGTTCCTTGAACCGCCTCGAGAGCGACCTTGATGTTGGGGAGGTAGTTGAGCGAATCGAACACGCGGAAGATGTCGATGCCCGACGCGGCGGCGTGTTGGACGAAGCCGGTCACGACATTGTCGGGGTAGTTGGAATAACCGACCGCGTTGGAGCCCCGGAGGAGCATCTGGAAACAGATGTTGGGGATTCGGGCGCGAAGGAGGCGCAGGCGTTCCCAGGGGTCCTCATTCAGGAAGCGCATCGCGGTGTCGAACGTGGCCCCACCCCACATCTCGAGCGAGAAGAGCCCCGACATCCGGCGGGCCACCATCTCGGCGGCGGCGAGCATGTCGTACGTCCGGACGCGGGTGGCGAGCAGCGACTGGTGGGCGTCCCTCAGCGTGGTGTCGGTGAGGAGGAGGCGCTTCTGTTTCAGCGTCCATTCGGCGAATCCCTGGGCGCCCAGTTCGAGCAGCAGGTTCCGGGTGCCCCGGGGCACCGCCGCGCACGGATCCCAGTGGGGCAGCCTCGCCGGGCCGAGGGGCCGGGGCGGGACATAGCCCTTGGCGTGCGGGTTGCCATTCACGATGACGTTCCCGATGAAGTTCAGGACCTTGGTGGCGCGGTCTCGGCGAGGGGTGAACCGGACGAGTTCGGGGGTCGTATCGATGAGGGTGGTGGTCGCGAGGCCCGCCCGGAACTCCCTGTGGCCAATCACATTTTCGAGGAAAGGAATGTTGGTCTTGACCCCGCGAATCCTGAATTCCCGGAGGGCGCGGTCCGCGCGCTGGCACGCCAGGTCGAACGTCCTTCCGCTGGAAATCACCTTGACCAGGAGGGAGTCGTAGAAGGGGGTGATGACGGCCCCGGAGTAGCCCATTCCGCCGTCGAGGCGCAGGCCGAACCCGCCGGAGGAGCGGTAGGCGAGGATCTTGCCGTAGTCCGGGGTGAACTTGTTGCCCGGATCCTCGGTGGTGACGCGGCACTGGATCGCGTAGCCGTTGCGAGGCACCTGGCCGGGTTCCGGCAGGCCCAGTTCCGGGGAATCCAGGCGGTGCCCCTGCGCGATGAGGATTTGGGAACGGACCAGATCGACGCCGGTGATCTCCTCGGTGACGGTGTGTTCGACCTGGATCCGCGGATTCATCTCGATGAAGAACCACTCGTGCCGGTCGAGGTCGTAGAGGAACTCAATGGTTCCCGCGTTGTCGTACGCGATGTCGGAGCCCAGGCGGGCCGCGGCGTCGCAGAGTTCGCGGACCACGGACTCGGGGAGGCCGTAGCTGGGAGCCACCTCGACGACCTTCTGGTGGCGCCGTTGGACCGAGCAATCCCGCTCGTGGAGGTGCATCACGTTCCCGTGTCGGTCGCCGAGGATCTGCACTTCGAGGTGCTTGGCGCGGGGAATGTACTTTTCGAGGAACACGGCCGGGTTGCCGAAGGCGCGACCGGCCTCGGTCTGGGCCTCATCGAGCAGGGGAGCGAGGTCGGAAGCCTTGGAGACCACGCGCATGCCGCGGCCTCCGCCGCCGAACGCGGCCTTGATGATCAGCGGGAATCCGATCCCGCGCGCGGCTTTCAGGGCGTCCTCGCGTCCGGTCAGGGGTTCGCGTGTTCCCGGCAGGGTCGGAATGCCGACGCGTTCGGCCACGGCCCGCGCGGCGGTCTTGTCGCCCATGCGGTCCAGGAGTTCCGGGCGCGGGCCCACGAAGGTGATGTTCGCCGCTTCGCACGCCCGGGCGAATTCGGCGTTCTCGCTGAGGAATCCGTAGCCCGGGTGGATGGCGTCGACGCCCTTTTCCCGCGCGATCGCGATGATTCCCTCGATGTCGAGGTAGGCGGCGACCGGGCCCTTGCCCTGGCCGACGAGGTAGGATTCGTCGGCCTTGAACCGGTGCATGCAGAATCGGTCCTCCTGGGCGTAGGTGGCGACGGTGGGGATGCCGAGTTCGTTGGCGGCTCGAAAAATTCGGATGGCGATCTCGGAACGGTTCGCGGCCATCAGTTTGCGGAAGGGGGATCGCGGCGCGGCGGCGGGGGAGGGGGCTTGGGGGGCGGGAGGTGTCGGGCGGCGTGGCATAGGGCGGGTGGAGGCTAGCGGGAAGCGGGACCAGGGCCACGATTTTTGCGCGCGCGGGCGGGAGGGCGGGGCATTGGCGTCGGAGGGCGGGCCGCGGAATCGCGCGCGGGGCTTCCGCGGATTCCGGGCGGTGGTTTTCTGATTCGTTGATCAATTTGAATTCCGGCGTGGAGGAAAACCCGTTGACGAGAAGGACTCTCTCGGTAGTGTTCCCGGCCCCGGTTCCGGGATCCAGAGTAGCTCAATGGTAGAGCACGCGGCTGTTAACCGTGGGGTTGCAGGTTCGAGTCCTGCCTCTGGAGCCAATCCCATTTCAGGGCATTCCATTCGATCGCGGCGGGCAGGCGTTTTCTCGCTTCCGGTGGTGGGCCTCGGCCGTCTCGGGAGGGACGGCTCGCGGGACGAATAGAAGTGATCGTTTGATCGTTTGGACAGTCGATCGGTCGCTGGATTGGAATCGAACGAGATGGAACAGAGTGGAGCGGACCGAGCGGGGAAAACGATTTCCGCAGGCGGATCAGGCCCGTGGCCCGGGCGTGCGACGTCTCGGGCAAAAAACAACACGACGAACGAAGCATGAATCAGATGACCAGACAGGTGCTGGGCGCGACGATCGCCCTCGCGGGTGCCGCGACCGTGGTGGCCCAGGAAGCGAACGTACCGACGCCCCAACCCGCGACGGACTCCGGCGCGGCGGCCGCTGCCGCGGCGGTTCCTCCGAAGCCCAAGTGGGAGACGTCCGCGGGGTTGGGACTCAGCGTCACCGACGGCAATGCCGACACGATGCTTTTCACGGTGAACGTCGCCGCGCTCCGGAAATGGGATGGTGGCGAGTTCGCGTCGGGCGTTGACGCGGGGTATGGCGAAAACGACGGGGAGCAGAACGTCGGCTACGTCAAGGGATTCGGTCAGTACAACTACCTGATGACCGAACGGTTTTACCTCTTCGGACGCGCCGAAGCCCTCCACGACTCGATCGCCGACATCGCTTACCGTGTCCCGCTCTCGGTCGGTGCGGGTTACTACCTGATCAAGAATGACAAGATGACCCTCAGCGCGGAAGCCGGTCCCGGCTACGTCTGGGAGAAGATCGGCGACGACGCCCGTGAATACGCCACGATCCGTTTCGGCGAGAGATTCACCTGGAAGATCAGCGATCGCGCCCGCCTCTGGCAGTCGTTCGAGTACCAGCCGAAGATCGATGAGTGGACCGAGTACTTCCTCACTGGCGAGTTGGGCGTCGAGGCCGACATCACCAAGAAGATGGGACTCCGCGTGGTTCTCCAGGACTGGTACGTGAGCAATCCGGCGCCGGGTCGCGAGAGCAACGACCTCAAGCTCGTCGCCGGCGTGAACTACAAGTTCTAGCTCCGGTTCGCGGTCGACGGCGACCGCTCTCCCGACGGGGAGACTTCCCCATTTCGAGTCCCGGGCGTCGCCGCTCCGGGACTTTCGTTTTTTGGTTGGACTCAAGGATGCGGGGCGAGGGTAGGTTCGCGAGCCACGCGACACATGACACGCGAAACGCGACACGTGACACGTGACACTTTGATTGCCGAACACTTCGAGCCACGACGCCATGAAACCGATCCCTCCGACATCCCTGTCCCTTGTCCTGGCCGCGGGCCTCGCGGTCCTGATCTCCGGATGCAGCACGGCGTACTACGCGGCCTGGGAGAAGCTGGGCTACGAAAAGAGGGACATCCTCAAGGAACGCGTCGTCGAGGCGCGGGATGAGCAGCAGGCGGCCAGCGAACAGTTCAAGGACGCGCTGACCAAGCTGAAGGAGGTGTACTCATTCGACGGCGGAGATCTGGAGAAGGCCTACCGCCAGCTCCAGTCGGAGTTCGAGTCCTCGCAGGAGCAGGCCGACGCGGTCAGAAAGCGGATCCGCTCGATGGAGACGGTCGCCGGCGACCTGTTCAAGGAATGGGAGTCGGAGATCGGGCAGATCTCCAACGCGGGCATGGCGGCTTCGAGCCGCGAGAAGCTCCGCGACACCCGCCGGCGCTACGACGAAATGCACGGAGCCCTGCTGAAGGCCGAGTCGAGCATGGAACCTGTGCTGGCCCAATTCCGGGACTACTCGCTCTCCCTCAAGCACAGCCTCAATGCGCAGGCCATCGCGTCGCTCAAGGGCGAGGCGGTCAACATCCAGAACGACATTGGCCGACTGATCGCCGAGATGAACGCGTCGGTGGCCCGCGCCGACGCATTCGTGAAATCGCTGGAATAGATTCGGGCGACGGTTCTTTTCGGCGAGGCCTTCGTTGGCTCGACCGTCACAGCCCGCTGCGGGGATGCTCCGGTCTCGCCGCCTCGGCCTCGCCAAAAATCCCTCGTCGCAGGGCCCTTCCCATTTTTCAGACAGGCTCTTAGTGCGTGAGCAGCTGGACCAGGGATTGTCCGCGGGCCGTCAGAATCCAGCTCTGCCCCTTCTTGAAGATCAGCTTTCGGCACCTGTGCCGGGCGAATTCGGCCTCGTCGACGTCGAGGATCCGGGTCGCGACAGTCCCCTTGATTTCGGCGCGCGACCGCGGGACAAGCCGGAAGGGAACGCCGTTGTAGTTGAGGGAAACCTCGTAGGCGACGATGCCATTGCGTTCGGCGGTCGCATTCCGACGGATCAGCGCCGGGTACCGTTTGAGCCAGGGAAAGGTGGTGTCGGCGACCAGAACGCGGCACATCTCCGTCTGATTGCGAAGGTGCGCCAGCAGGCTGAAGGCGGCGCCCGCCTTTTCCTGGAGCCGGAAGATCTCGGCGGGGTCGAGGCCCAGAAGGTTCCGGCCGTTCCAGGCCCCATGATCGTCCCGGGTGCCGGGTTCCTGCTTCTTGAGCCACGCCGGGAAATTGTCGTTCACAAAAAGGCCGATCTCGAAATGGAGGTGCGCCCGGTACTTCGCGATCGGCGTCCGGGTGTTCGTGGTGCGCCCGACGACTCCAAGGGTTTCACCCGCGCGAACGCGGGTTCCGGCCTTGAGATGGCTCCGCGCCTCGCGGAGGTGGGCGTAGACGGTGAAGACCTCCAAGCCTTCGATGCGATGGCGGAGAACGACGTAGATGCCGTAGTTGGAGAGGCCCGGCCTGCGATTGACGTAGGCCACGGTCCCGGACGCGGACGCTCGGACCGGGTCCGTGGGTTCGCCCCGCGCGTCCTTCTTCAGGGAGAGGATGTCGACGCCCTCGTGCATCTGATCGCCGGCGGACCGAACGCACCCGAATTGGCCCGCGCTCCAGGTTCTTCCAGGTGTGGGGGCGAAGAACGAGGACTCCCGGCCGCTCCTGAGCAGATTCCGGTTGTCGGTGGGCAAGCGGAACGCCGGAGCCGCCGTGGCGATCCGGGATCCGGTCAGGAGGATGACGATTGCGAGATGGAGCCTGGGGGGGACCCATGGCCGGCGGAAGGGCGCACTGGTTGACTCACCGCGTGGATGACGCGGGCGGGGACGGGGTGGGGATTCCTTTAGTAGAGCCACTGCTTCCGGTTCTTTTCGACGAGTTCGTTGAGTCCGCGGACGAGCAGATCCATTTGTTCGCGGGTGGCGTCGGGCGAGAAGACCAGCTTGCCGTCGCCCAGCCGGCGCCGAATGAGCGGAGCGGCGATCCAGCGGCCTTCGTCGTCGATCTCGGTCATGATCAGAAGATGCCGACCGGCCGCCGCCGCCGTGTAACTCTCCAGGATCCGGGAGCCCAGCGAGTTGAACTTGATCTGAACCTGGAAACTGCCCCGTTGGTCGAGCAATCGGGCGCTCTCGACATGGACCTCGTTGAGGATCGGCAGTTTCTCAACCATGAATTTCATCGGCGAGGAACGTCCGACCACCGCGGGCAGGCTGCGTTCCTCGATGTCGTGCTTGGTTTCGAGATAGACGCGGATGTTCTTGATGAGCTTGGGCTTCTTCGCCTTCCGACTCTTCTTGGAATCCGGTTTCGCCGTCGTTTCCGGTTCCGGCTTGGACTCGGTGGCGGCTGCGGCTCCCCAGGCCGAGGATGAAGGTGCCAGGAGGTATGCCAGAAGGAGAACGAGATTGAACCATGGGAAGGCGCCTTGCATAATTCGAACTCAGCCAAACGGAGGCTGAAGCATTTTGTAAAGACCGATATGGGAAAACAGCACAACAAAGTCCAGAAGCGCCATCGTCGTGAACGTTATAACCGCCGAAAGGCGGATGCCCGCAACAAGGCGGTGGGCACCAAGGCGGCGAAATCCGCACCTGCGGCCTGACGGCCTGACGCCGCTGACACGACCCGGCCGAAGGCGTCCGCGCTGATCCGGCCGGGTCGTTTCTTCCCCTCGGACGGTTCTGATTTCTTTCTTTGGTTGTCCGCCAGGCGCTTTGCCTTTCGGCGAGTCCGTCGGCTTTCAATTCAAAGTCCGTGGTCCGGCGGCTCGTTTGAAGAAACGCCGACGGGACGCGGGACTTCGGCCCGGACCCGGAACCTTGACTTCATGGGCCGGTGCCGCAGATTTTCGCGAACGCATTCCTCCCCAATCCAGTCGATGAAACCCCAGTCCTCCCGGCAATCCCCTGATTCCTCCGATTTCAACCGCCGAGATTTCCTGAAGGGATCGTCCGTGGCGACCCTCGCGGCCCTGATGGGCGGCACGCCGTTGATCGCGCCCGTGGTCCGCGGAGCGGACGCCGGACGCATCGGGACCCAATCCGGCAACACGGTGAAGGTCGGGGTCGTGGGATGCGGGATTTGGGGTCGGGAGATCCTGAACACCCTTTCCCGGTTGCCTTCGGTGGAGGTCATCGCTTTCGCCGATCCCTACCGGCCCATGCACCGTCGGGCGAAGGAGGCGGCTCCGGGCGCGGAGGCCCTGACGGATCACACCCAGATCCTGAAGAATCCCGCCATCCAGGGTGTCGTCGTCGCCACGCCGTCGCACCAGCACAAAGACGTGGTTGTGGCGGCGCTTCAGGCGGGCAAGCACGTGTTCTGTGAAGCTCCCCTCGCGCACACGATTGACGACGCCCGCGCGATCGCCGCCGCCGCCAAGGCGGCGCCTTTCCAGAATTTCCAGGCCGGTCTCGGCCTCCGGTCGGATCCCCAGCGGGCGTTTCTTTTGGACTTCATCCGCGCGGGGGCCGCTGGGCGGACGGTCAAGGCCCGCGCGCAATCGCACAAGAAGCAGAGCTGGCGGCAGGCTTCGCCGAACGCGGAACGCGAGAAGGCGTTGAACTGGCGGCTCGATACCGCGACGTCCCCTGGGTTGCTGGGCGAGATCTCAATCCACGCCCTGGACAATATCGCGTGGTACCTGGGCGCCCGCCCGGCCGCGGTCACCGGGTTTGGCAGCACGGTCCTTTGGAACGACGGACGCGAGGTTCCGGATTCGGTCGAGGCGGTTTTCGAGTTCCCGAAGGGCGCCCTGGTGAATTGCGAAGTGACGCTGGCCAACTCCTTCGACGCCGAATACGAGATGATCTATGGCTCCGATGCGGCGGTGATGCTTCGGGGGAACAAGGCGTGGATGTTCAAGGAGGTGGACGCGCCGCTCCTGGGCTGGGAGGTCTACGCCCGCAAGGACACCTTCTACAAGGAGACGGGCATCGCCCTGGTGGCCAATGCCACCAAGCTGGCGGCGCAAGGCGACAAGCCAGTCGAGGACGCTCCGTTCACCAACACGCCGCTCTTCTATGCCCTGGAGGCGTTCGCTTACAACACGGACGTGGTCTCGACGGCGGTGAAGGATTTTATCGACCAGTTCGGCGACGACGACAAGGAAGCTCTGGCGGACGCCGTGAAGGCGGCCTCGATCAACAACAAGTCGGCCGCCAGCTGGCGGGATGGGTACGAGGCGACGGTGATGGCGCTCAAGGGCAACGAAGCCGTCATGAAGAAGTCCCGGATCGAGATTCCGGAATCCCTTTTCGAGGTCTAGACCGCTTTGTGATGTGAGTCGTTCCGTGGCCCGGCCCGGCCGACCCTGCCGACCCCAACCCAACCCAACCCCTTCAACCGTGAGCGCAACCACCATCGCTGTCGGCGGGACCGGGGTTGAGCGATTCGATTTCAGTTTGTTTGAAGAAAAAGCCGCCTTCCGGCGGTCCAAATGGCAGTTCAAATTCCCGCCGACGGCTTTTCGTTTTCGAAGCCGGATTCGGCAGGCGAAGCTGGGGCGGCGGCTCCCGCTCGCTCCGTGAATCCATCATCCATCCCGCGCGAATTCCATGACCATGAAGAACACGACCTGTCTCGCCCTCCTCGCCAGCCTTCTCACCCTTTCGCTGAATGGCGTGGGCGCCGAAATGCTCAAGTACCGTGGAAAACCCGGCAGCAAGATGCGCATGGAGGGTACTTCCACGATCCACGACTGGTGGTCTGAAAGCGTTCTCGTGAGCGGACGTCTCGAACTCGATCCTTCGTTCCCGACCGATCCCGCGAAGACGGACATCAAGCCCGGCCCCGTTCCGGCGGAGGCGACGATCACCATCTTCGCGAGAACGTTCCAATGCCAGTGGGGCGCCCCGATGAACGCGGTGATGCTCGAGAGCCTCGACGCCGACAAGCACCCCAAGCTCGAGTTCAAGCTCAAGGAACTCGTCTTCAAGGAGGCCAAGGACGGCGATCTCGTTTTCGACTCCAAGGGCGATCTCACGGTTCGGGGGAAGACCAAGGAAATCGCGATGCCCGTGCAGATCCAGCGCGTGGATCCCAAGAAACTGAAGGTCAAGGGAGCCGTTGAAGTGAAGATGTCGGACTTCGACATCCCCGCGCCCGCGCCCAAGGTGGCTCTCGGGGCCATCAAGACCGCCGATGAAGTGAAATTGTCTTTCGAGTGGAACGCGGAGATGCAGGCGCCCGCCGCGACCCCCTGACGAGGGACGACGGCGCCGATGGGCTCGTCCCACGACGGGTTGGCGTCGGACCTGATTGAGGTTCTCCCAAGTTGGGGCTTCGTCCGCGACCCTGTTCTTGGCATAAGCCAGCGATGCGTTATCGGCGCTTCGGCCGGACTGAACTTCAGATCCCGGTGTTCTCGTGCGGTGGCATGCGCTACCAGCACAAGTGGCAGGATATTCCCTGGTCGGAAGTTCCCCCGGAGGGGCAGGCCAACCTCGAGGCCACCATTCATCGCTCGATCGAGCTTGGGATTCATCACATCGAAACGGCCCGCGGCTATGGGTCGAGCGAAATGCAGTTGGGCCCTGTCCTGCGCCAGTTCCCGCGGGAAAAGCTGATCGTGCAGACCAAGGTGGCCCCGAAGGCCACCCGGAAGGAGTTCCTCGACACCTTCGAACAGTCGATGAAGTACCTCGGGCTCGACCACGTCGATCTCCTGTCGCTCCACGGCATCAACAACCGAACCCTCCTCGACTGGTCGCTGCGCAAGGGAGGGAGTCTCGAGGTGGCGCGCCAACTGCAGAAGGAGGGGCGCTGCCGGTTCGTCGGCTTTTCGACCCACGCCACGCCCGACATCATCCTGGACGCCATCCGCGGCGACGGCTTCGACTACGTCAACCTCCACTGGTACTTCGTCAACGAGCTGAACGCCGCGGCCATCCCGGAGGCGCGGAAGCGCGACATGGGCGTCTTCATCATCAGCCCGAACGACAAGGGCGGGAAACTGTACGATCCGCCCCCCAAGCTGGTGGAGCTGTGCCAGCCTTTGTCCCCGATGCAGTTCAACGATCTCTGGTGCCTGGCGAATCCCCAGGTCCACACGCTGAGCCTTGGCGCCGCCCGACCTTCGGACTTCGACGAACACGTCGCCGCGCTGGATTCCTACGATCGCATGCACGAGATCCTGCCTCCGATCGAGAAGCGGCTTCGCGAGGAAATGGAACGGGTCCTGGGGCGGGACTGGTGCCTTCACTGGCCCGAGGGTCTGCCCGAGTACGTCGCCGTCCCGGGCGAGATCAATGTGCTCGAAATCCTCCGCCTCTGGACCTACGCCAAGTCCCTCGACCTGGTGGGCTGGGGCAAGATGCGATACAACCTGCTCGGCACGGCGGATCATTGGTTCCCCGGCGAGCACTGGGGACGCAGGACTGCCGACGGCTTTGGCGACGCGTTCCGAAACAGCCGGTTTGCCTCCCGCATTCCGGACATTCTCCAAGAGGCTCACGGCATGCTTTTTGAAGGCCCCGCGAAGCGCCTGAGCGAGAGCTGACGGTTTTCCCCGCCGCACGTTTGTCTTTCGCGGGACCCTGAAAACGGGCAGGGTCCGCCCGTGAATTCCGCGCCCGTTGCCCGTGCCGGGGAGGGAAGCTTCGTCGCCAAAGAGACGATTCCCGTCCCCCGCTCCGAATTCTCATCCGCGATCACCATGTTCCGGTTCATGCACATGAGCCGGGAGGTGGATCGCGTCGAAATGGAGCTCGTCAATCGCGGGGAGGGCTTCTTCCACGTCGGAGGCGCGGGCCATGAGGCGACCGTTGCCCTGATCGGACACCTGGAATCCGACGACTGGCTTCACCCGCACTACCGCGACAAGGCCCTGATGATGGCCCGGGGACTTCCCGCGGAGGAATTCTTCCACGCCCTGCTGGCCACCGACGGTTCCGCTTCCAAGGGCCGCCAGATGTGCGCCCACCTGACCTCGGCGCGGCTGAACATCCTGACCATGGCCGGTCCCGTCGGGAACAGCTCCCTGCAGTCGGTCGGCGTGGCCCATGAGCTGGTCGCCCGTCAGAAACGCCTGGCCACGTCGCGGAACGGCGCCGGTCACGGGACTCCACCCCGCTATCCGATCGTCGTCTGCGCCCTCGGCGACAGCGCCTCGCAGCAGGGGGAATTCCTGGAAGCCGTCGCCGAGGCGGTGCGGGCGGAGCTTCCGGTCCTCTTCCTGATCGAGGACAACGGCTACGGGATCTCCACGAAGACGGCGGGCAACACCTTCTACCATCTCCCGTCCGGCCCCCGGTCCGAGTTCTACGGGCTCCCGATCCACCGCATGGATGGCCGGAACGCGCTGGCCTCACTCGAAGCGCTGGGACCGGTCGTCGCCTCCGTGAGGACCGGACAACCCGCGATCGTCGTCATGGAGATGGAGCGGCTCACCCACCACACCAATGCCGATGACGAACGGGTGTACCGCGATTCCTCCGAACTGCATCGCGTGCGCAAGGAGGCCGATCCGATCGCCCGACTCCGCGACGCGCTCGTCGCATCGGGTGTCCCGGAGTCGGAGTTGGTCCGAATCGAGGCCGAAGTCGAACAGCACGTCCGCGAGGCCGCCAATCGCGCGCTGGTGACACCGAATCCGAAAACCGATCCCGACGGCCGCGCGCCGGCCGCCGTCGGAGCCCGCGCTCCAGGGCCCGTTCCCGGATCCGAGATCCCCGGGAACGCCTCCCTGACCATGCTCGAGGCGATGCGGGAGGTCCTGAGGCGGCAGTTGGCCAGCGATCCGTCCGTGAGCCTGTTCGGCGAGGATATCGAGGATCCGAAGGGCGACGTGTTTGGCCTGACCCGCGGACTGACCCGAGCTTTCCCTTCCCAGGTGAAGAATTCGGCGCTCACCGAATCGACGATCCTGGGAGTCGGCATCGGTCGCGCGATGGCGGGCGGCCGCCCGGTGGCGTTCATTCAGTTCGCGGATTTTCTGCCGCTCGCGTTCAACCAGATCGCGGCGGAGCTTTCGACCGTCCACTGGAGGAGCCTTGGCGAGTACCGTTCCCCGGTCATCGTCCTGTCGCCCTGTGGTGGCTACCGTCCCGGCCTCGGTCCGTTCCATTCCCAGACGTTCGACAGCACGCTGGCCCACCTTCCGGGAATCGATGTCGTGGTTCCGAGCACCGCGGCGGACGCCGCCGGGCTCCTGAATGCGGCGTTCGCCAATCAGGCGACCGGCCGCCCCACCGTGTTCCTCTATCCCAAGGTGTGCCTCAATGACCCCGGCGTCGCGGCTCCGGCTTCCGCCCTGGACCAGGTGATCCAGCCGGGCAGGGCTCGGATCGCCCGAACCGGCCAGCACCTGACGTTGGTCGCATGGGGCAGCACCGTCCCGCTGTGTCTCGAAGCCGCCCGTGAATTGCAGGATCAGGTCGGCGTCAGCGCCGAGGTCATCGACCTGCTCTCCCTGAGCCCCTGGGATCAGGAAACCGTCCGCGCCAGCGCGGAGCGGACCGGATGCCTGATCGTCGTGCACGAGGACAATCTCACGGGAGGTTTCGGCGGCGAAGTGGTGGCCGCGGTCGTCGAGTCCGCGAAGGTTCCCGTGCGATGCCGCCGGGTCGCGCGGCCCGACACCCATGTTCCCTTCAACTACCTCAACCAGCTCGATCTCCTGCCCGGTGTTCCGAACATCCTGAAAGCCGCCGCGGACCTCTGCGACCTCGATGTCGCCTGGGAAGACGCGGAGGCGGCGACCGACGGCCTGCATGTCCTCGAGGCGGTGGGCTCCAGTCCCGCCGATCAGACCGTTTCCGTCGTCGAATGGCGGGTCAAGGAGGGCGACACCATTCGCGCCGGCGATCTGATCGCGGACTGCGAAGCCGACAAGGCGACATTCGAGCTTCGCGCGCCCGTGGGGGGCGTGATTCAGAATCTTCTGGCGCTCGACGAGAAGGTGCCGGTCGGCAGTCCCCTCGCGCGGATTCTGACCACCAAGTCCGAGGCGCCGGCCAAGGTGCGAAGGGTTCCGGTCCACCGGCGGCCCCGTCTGACCCGCCGGACGGAAGCGCCGGTTGGAACTTGTTCCGGAAGTGCCTCCGGGATGACGCGGCCTTCGCAAGTATTCGTTCCCGCGCCCGCCCTGGGTCGTGATGTGGTCGTGGGTCTTTCGTCGATCGTGGCCGTTCCCGCCGGGAGGGTCGTGACCAACGAGGAGATGATCCGACGGTTCCCGGGTCGCACCGCCGACGACATCCTGCAGCGGACGGGGATTCAATCGAGGCGCCTGCTGGCTCCTGGCGAGTCCGCGTTGACGCTGGCCGTGGAGGCGTCCCGCCATGCTCTGAAGGGCGCGGGCATGCGACTCGACGAGATCGACGCCATCTTCGTCAGCACCAGCACGCCGATTTCGATCAGCCCGAGCATGTCCTGCCTCGTGCACCACGCGCTGAGCCAGGACGGGGCGACGCGTGACATCGCGGCGAGCGACATCCTGGCCGCCTGCACCGGGTACCTTTACGCGCTTCAGACGGCGTTCGACTTCTGCAGGTCCAAGCCCGACGCCAATATCCTGGTCGTCACCGCGGAGGCGATGAGCGAGTACACCGACCCGAACGATTTCGACACCGCGATCGTGTTCGCGGACGCGGCGACCGCCACGCTGATCCATGGGCCGTCGGCGGCTCGATTCGAGGCGGCGCGAGCCCATCTCCATCGGCCGGTCCTGAGCGCCCGGGGCGAGGACGGCACGATCCTCCATCACGGCCGGAGGGGGAACCCGAACGTCAACATGGACGGGCTGAAAGTGTTCCCGATGGCGGTCCGTCAGTTGATCGCGCTGTTGAAACAGGCCTGCGCGGAGGGCGAGATCGCGGTGGAGGACCTCGATTACATCGTCCCGCACCAGGCCAACGGACGGATCCTGGACGCGGTGGATCAGCGGCTGAAGCTGCCGAAGGGCCGGCTGGTCAACCGGGTGGCGCACAGTGGAAACACCAGCAGCAGCACCATCCCGATGGTCCTGGCCGAACTCCTCCGGGAGAATCCGAAAGGCAAGGCCGGGCTCTGCGCGTTCGGGGGTGGATTCACCTTCGGCGCCGCGGTGATGGAGTGGGTGTAGATAGACGTCGGCGCAATACCGCTGGCGCTATCGCCAGTCGTCCTCCTCGGCTTCGATACGCGAAAGGTCCTCCGGCGCTACCTTCAGCGTCCCTGGAGCTTTGGATTCAAAGATGGGAAACCTCACTCGCGGCGATCGGGTCGCCCCTTCGGAGTTCAGATCCAATTCGCGGCTCAAAGCCTGACCGACGAATTCACGGAGGGTTGTTCCTCGTTCAACCGCCGCGATCTTGGCGCGACGGAGCAAGTCATCGGGGAGGTCCAACGTCGTTCGCATATGAGTGCATTCCTGCATCGGTTCGTGGCGAGTCAACCCTCCATTGGAGCCCAAAACCCCGCGTAAGAAACCACGAAGAGCACGAAGAGCACGAAGGGAGAGGCGGAAGCGAGTCCCTAATCGGGATTGACCTGGAGCGGATTGCCGAGGCCGGAACGAATCATGCTTCCTTCGTGTCCTTCGTGCCTTCGTGGTGGGATCGCTTTCTCCCAGGCGCCGCTATCCGGAGATCAGGGGGAGCGGGTAGGGTACTGATCCGCGATTGGGGCGCCGGGGAATCCCGGTCGAGTCAGGCCGTCGCGGAGGCGTTACGTGTTCGTTGGGGCATCATTATCGGGCTCACGTTGGGATGGGGGATCGGATGCCTCCCAAATCTGTTGGGGTAGCCGAACGCGGGATTCAAGCCGAGCTTGTCGCTTGCGGGATCCTGGAATTCAGGGGCCCTCGGACCGCATGCCGGATCAGGTTCGGATCGATGCCCTCAGACGATCCGGCGCAGGCTTCGCGGACAAGGGGCGGACCCGTCCGCCGCCACACCTCGATGGCGACGTAGGAACCAAGCTCCGCCAGGGCTCCCCGGGACTTCGCGAATTCACTCGCGTGACGCAGGGCGTCGTCGCGGTGGTCGAG
>JBFWOK010000108.1:0-24836 GCA_050250555.1 Limisphaerales bacterium | reverse complement strand
CCCCCGGGCGGGGCCCCTCGGCAGCCTCGGACCCCAGCCCGGGGCGGCCCCCGGACGCCCCGTGGGGGCCCGGGGGGGGGGGGGGAGCAAAGTACCTGTCCCTTAGTACAGCGCTCCGACACGTGGGTGTGCTTCGCCTGGAGTGGCGGGAAAGGAAGGATCCGCCGCCACCGTGGATTTCTCGGGTGGGATGGGCCGACGGAGCCCTGAACGTTGGGATCCACACCGCCTGGGGGCGATCCTGTGTCGTCGAGGCCTCGGAGGATTTGTCCCGCTGGAAACTCGTGGTCACGGTTTCGCCGCCTTCCGTCGGGGCGCAGATGAGTCTTCCGGGTTTGGACGGGGCGGGATTCCACCGCCTGGTGGACGCGCCGTGAGTTGAGTTCGGGACGGGCGTGTCCCTTTTCGGCGCATTACCCCGAGAATAAGTGAAAAGAGGGATAAAAACCCACAACTTATTAGGAGCGAGATGTTTGCACTTGTCGTATCGCCGGAATAAAAGGAACGACCGTAAAAAATGAAAAGAATCGCCGGATGCTAGGTGGAGGGCCCGCCGGGAAGCGCGGCTACAGAGCAGGCGCATTGCGGGCGCCTCTGCTGATCAGCAACAAATGAGCAGTTCGAAAGCTAGTGCGTCAGATCTCAATCGAGACATCGGGGCTACGATTCAACGATCAACTGCGCAAGAACTTGCGCCGAAAGTCCAACCACCAGCGTTCGCCTACAGAACGCGTGCGACGAAGTGCGGCCTGATGCAGGCCCTCACGATTCCAAACATCGGCGTCTTTCTTTACCTCCGCTCGAAGCTCCTTCAGCGTGGCTTGAACCTGTTTGAGGGTTGGCGCCGACGGAAACCGATCCACGGAACGATCCACTACAGAATTCTGATTCATTTGGGACTCCGATTCCGTTTCGAGTTCTCCGATGACTGCGCCAAACGAAGGTGCAACTTGTTTGCGCACCATTCAAGCGCAATTCTTTGGGCAAATTGCCGCAAGATTTGATCGTAAGCCCTTCTGTTAGAATGCTTAAAATATCCAGGTCGATTTGCGCATACGCTAATCACGTACGGGATTTCGCCGTCATGAGTGATGACTGGATAGCACAACATGCTCCCTCGCGAGTTTGACCGAGACGTTTTGACGAGCCTGGGATTGGGCGCTTGTACGGCAGTTTTTACGTCTTCCACAAGGAAAAGTTCACGGGTGCGTTTCGCCGTTGAGAATCCACTGTGATCGCTTTGAAGTTCATCCACAGGAGACTTCGGGGGGTAGTCTGCTGGATGGTGGTACGCAAATCCTTTGATGTGGGCAGGGCCCATCTCCGCAAGAGTGACGCGAATATCAATACTTTGGATCGGCGTCGGCCCCCAATAAAATATGGCGATGGCGTGCAGAATTTCCCCAATTTGCTCGTTTGGAGATTTGGTTAATGCTGCCCGAACTGCCTGCGAATCTCCGTCGAGCACATTGTTCAAACGTCTCAGTTTGGTACCCACGATCTCGCTGATCAGGCGCAGATATAATAGTAGTTGCTCCGATGTTAGGGCACCGCCCAGCAAATGATCCATTACCAGTAGCCCCATAGCCGTGCCGAACGGAATGAGCGCTATGCAGATTGCGATAAACGGATGACTGTCCAAAAACCCATCGAAGACGGAAAGCCTCCCGGATTCCTTGAGTGCAATTGGCGGCAATGACGTTAGCGCAGCCACCGCCGCGACAAACCACCATGTGCTTCGACTCTTTCGATACCAGTCTTTGACCCACTCTGGCATTTAGTAAACACAGATAAAACGTTCCGAGCGTTGAAGTTCAACAAAAAAGTCCGATACAAAAAGGCCGCGCTGATTCCGGCTTCGCATCAACCATCTTTGGAGGCGGCCGATCGAGCGCCTATGAATTAGGCTCTTGAAGAGGCTGAGCAGACCAACAAAGTCCTCATGGATCGTAGGAAATCAGTGTTGGTGTCACCGGTCATCCAAAAGCCGCCATGATTGGCCATTCAGTTCGCGCCAGTCTGGTAACACAGATGACCATCCCTCAGGAGGAGGAGCGCTTACAAATCCAAGGTGACCAGAGGGGACGTGCTCTGGCAGGTTTTTCGACATGATTCCCAGGGACTTGTGGGTGGCCGCTTGGCTGGCGATGTCGTTTTCGTTCGGGGCTTTCGGAGCGGCGGCGGTTCCCGTCGTGTACGACGACACCGACCCGCGGCGGCATGAATTCTCGGCGCGCGCCAGCGAACTGGATCCTCGGGCACGACCGCATCCGGAGATCGACTTTGTCTTCGAGAGGGATGGCAAACCCGCGGACGTTGAAAACGCGGTGGTCGATACGCGTGTGGCGCCCCGGGGTGAATTGGTGATCTGGCTCATGGGGCACAACCGGGCGCTCTTCGAGCGGTTGGCCGGATACGGGTTTCATGCGATCCAGGTCCATTACGCCAATGGGTGGTTCGGGAAATTCGGCGATTCGGCGCCGCCTGGGGATGACCAGTTTCTGGGAAGAATCCGCCTCGAAGCCGCGACTGGCCGCGATTCCAGCGACGTGGTCGACATCCCCGAGCCGGATGGCATCCAGGAACGGGCGCTTCAGTTCGTGCGGTGGCTTGCGCGGACCCATCCGCGAGGGCGTTGGGATCACTTTCTGACCGACGACCGCTCCGGATTGCGCTGGGACCGGGTGATCCTCGCGGGGAGTTCGCATGGATCCACCACGGCGGCGCGTCTGGCGAAGCACCAAGAGGTGGCGCGGGTCGTGATGTTCTGCGGGCCGCGGGACCAGTTCGAAATCTGGCAGGGACTTCCCTCGGCGACGCCCGCGAACCGGTTCTTTGGTTTCAGCCACGTTCTCGATTCGGGATGGACGGGCGATCACTACTGCCGTTCGTGGGAACTGCTCGGGCTTCGAGAATTCGGCCCGATTGTCAACGTCGACCACGAATCACCGCCCTACGGCCGCACGCGGCGCCTCATCACTGACGTGGATGTCGGGAACGACGCCCGGCGCGCGCATGGACTGGTGACGCCGGGAGGTTCGGCGGTGAAGGACGCGTCGGGGCGCTATGTCCACGAACCGGTGTGGCGCCACCTGTTCACGCACCCCGTGGAGGAGGTCGGCGATCCCGTTCCGCACGATCCGGATTGCCGCATGGATTTGGCGCGGGCCTCGGTGGCCGAATCCGGACGAAGACCGCCACAGGCCCCGATGCACCTCTTTCTGCTGGTCGGCCAGTCCAACATGGCGGGGCGCGGGCGGATCGGGGAGGTGGATCGAAAGCCCCATCCGCGGGTGATGGCCCTTGATGCCAAGGGCGTCTGGGTGCCGGCGGTCGATCCCATTCACTTCGACAAACCGATCGCGGGGGTCGGGCTCGGGAAGACGTTTGGAGAAGTCATCGCCGACGCGAATCCCGGCGTGACCGTGGGGCTCATCCCTTGCGCGGTTGGTGGTTCGCCGATCGATGCCTGGCGTCAGGGCGAGTTCTATGAACCCACGAAGAGTCATCCGTGGGACGACGCCATGAAGCGTGCGCGGATCGCGCTGAAGTCGGGCGAACTGAAGGGAATTCTATGGCACCAGGGGGAGTCGGATGCGACGTCGGAACTTTCGGAGGGGTATGAGGCGAAGCTGCACGACTTGGTGCGACGATTCCGGGAGGAACTGGCGGCACCGCGGGTGCCGTTCGTCGCCGGGCAGATGGGTCGGTTCGAGGGCAGTCCCTGGGATGCGGCCCGCGAGCGGGTGGACAAGGCCCATCGGGATCTGCCGGAGCGCGTGGCGATGACGGCGTTCGTCCCTTCGACCGGGCTCGGTCACAACGGGGATGGCATTCATTTCGATGCCGCCGCGTACCGCGAATTGGGGCGCTGGTTCGCGGCGGCGTACCTGAAGCTGGCGGCCGAGGCTCCGGGCGCCCTTGTCCCTGGCGCGACAGCGCCGTAGGGATCGCCGCCCATTCCCTCTCCCCTCCGTGCCTTTGCGTCTCCGTGAGATCCCGAATTCCAGAGCGGTGGTCAGCGGACGTTGAAGTTGGGATTGGGCGTCGGCATCCGGGCGCCGACGTCGGCGCGCCAGGACTTCAGGGCGGCGAGCAGGGTCCGGACCTTGTCGGGTTCCTTGGCGGAAAGGTCGGTCGTTTCGCCGATGTCCCTTCGAAGATTGAAGAGTTCGAGTCGGCCGTCCTCGTACCGCTCGATGAGTTTCCAATCGCCGTCACGGACGGCCCCACCCGGTGCGCCGCCCTGGTTTCCGTAGTGCGGATAATGCCAGAAGAGCGGACCTCGATCGAGGGCGCCCCCCTTCAGGAGTGGCACGAGACTCATGCCGTCGCGGTGTGACGCGGGTTCGGCGGGGAGTCCGGCGAGTTCGAGCAGTGTGGGAAAGAAGTCCATGCTGATCACCGGTGTGTCGCAGACGCTTCCGGGCCGTGTGACTCCGGGAGCGCGAATGATCCAGGGTTCGCGAATGCCGCCTTCGTAGAGCCAACCCTTGCCCGCGCGGAGCGGCAGGTTCGATGTGGGATGGCCTTCCGAAGTCGACAGTCCGCCGTTGTCGGACATGAAGACGACGACGGTCCGGTCCGAGAGGCCGGTCCGATCGAGAGTTTTCAGGACCTTGCCGACGGCTTCGTCCATGGCCTGCACCATGCCCGCATAGACCGCGTGGTTTTGGATCCGGCGCACCTTCCGTTCGCCTTCGACGCCCCACTCTTCCCCCGCGGGTTTCAGTCGCCCCGCCTTGGCCTCGTATTTGGCGCGGAGATCGGCGCGACTCATGAGGGGGGTGTGAACGGAGTAGAAACTTAGATACGCGAGGAAGGGTCGATCGCGGTGTTCCTCAATGAAGGAAACCGTCTCCGACGCGAGGCGGTCGGGGAGATGCTCCCCGGGTGGACCGTCGGGAAGGCGCGGATTGCCGTACGGCGAGAAATACTTGTCGCCGCCGTAGGGTCCGCCGCGGTCGATGCCGCCCTTGTTGACGTCGAATCCCTGGTGCTCGGGCCAGTGGGTGTCCGGGCCCAGATGCCATTTCCCGGCGAAAAACGTCGCGTACCCGCGCCCGCGGAAGGATTCGGCGAGCGTCACTTCCTCCAGCGCAAGCCGGTCCGCGTAGGGCGCGGGAAGCAGTCGCGTGGGACGTTTCCAGGCCGCGGGTTGGGCCGCCCCGATATAATCCGTGACGCCCGTCCGCTGGGGGTATCTCCCCGTCAGGATGCTGGCGCGGGTCGGTGAGCACACCGGACACGCCGCGTAGCCGCTTGTGAACCGCATGCCCTGCTTCGCAAGCCCGTCGATGTTCGGGGTTTCGTAGAAGGTTCCCGGATGATTCGCGCCGATGTCCATGTAACCGAGATCGTCGACGAGGAAGAACACGACATTCTTCGGCGCGCGATCCGCCGCGGCGAGGCTGTTGGGGTTGGTCAGTATCAGTATCGCGAGGATGACCACAAGGACCCGGAGTACGGCGCCGCGAAGGAGAAAGGAGGGGATGAAACGCATGGCGTGGGTGGGGGTGTGTGGGGATGGTTTCCTAGCGGTGTGGACCAGCGGTGTCCCTGGGTGTCGCGCGCGTTGCGGGTGTCGCGCTCACCCACGCGATCAGGCCGGGTTCGGTGCTCGAAGTTGCCGCGGCTTGGAAGACGGTCCCGGAATCTCGAAGCAATGATGGATCGGGAAGATGGCGGCCCATGAGGAGGGCCGTTTCCCTGGCCGAGTTTTCGCGGTCACGCGCTTCGGATAGCTGGCGTTCCACGGGGTCCAAGGATTGGCCCGACGGACCTGGATCGCCGGGAGGTGCGACGGGGGCCGCGCGCCGGTCGAGCCGAACGCATGCCACGATGCCCGCGCTCACTTGCGTCCACACGGGCACGGGTTTGGAAGGATGCCTGGGTGGGTGTTCGCCTCGCCTTGAACCCAGTGCGCGCCGGAGAGTGCGCCAGCCTTCGAAGCAGGTCCGGGCGATCCATCCGAAGAAGCGCGTGGCGGAGTTCATGGTCCGGGTTCCGATGGAAGGGCGGGGACGGCGGCGGGGTCCGGCGGCGGCCAGATTCCACCCCAGCGATGCAGGGCGAGCATCAGCCGACCCAGGGAAGGCAGGATCGCATCCGGGAGGGTCGGATCCCCCGAGAAATCCTCCCCAACAAAGATGCAGTCCAGACCGTCGTTTTTCTTCGCGCCGCCCTGGAGGAGCGCTTCCGCGCCGTGCTGGGAATTGACGACGGGCGGCCCACTCACGCGAAGGGTCCGGGTATCGGGGGCATCACGGTTCTTGGGGCGCTCAACCACCAGCCACGCGGTCATGACGACCCAGACGATCTTACCGGCGAGCGGTCCGCGGAGGAGGATCAGGTCGAGATCCCGATCGCGCTTGCGCCGGATCCGCATGACGGTCGCTTCGGTTTGGCCACGGCCAGCCGCGAACAGATCGTGAACGGCGGTTTCGGCGAGGTCGGTCTCACGGCCCAGCGGTCGCCCGCGTTGGTGCCATTTCGCCGCGATGACAGCGTCGGCGACGGTCTCGAGGATCTGCTGGTGGAGGACGCCGGAGAGCAGGAAATCCGGTGGGTGGAGCCGGACATCGAGCCAGTCGCGGCCTCGATCGTGGCCGAGGGTGTAGCCCATCTCGAGCGTCGTCGGTTCGTCGTCGTGGCTTTCGGCGATGGCGGTGCCGTCCTGTTTGAGGCGAAGCCAGGTTCGACCCGAAAAACCGAGAACGTCCTGGCGCCGGACGAGGTCATCGACGGGAACCCAGTCCCGTGAGCGGGTGACGTCGGCGTCCGGCGCGCCCGGAGTCGGGCTTTCGGCGTGGGTGTCTTCGGTGTCTTCGGAGGTCGCGCCGGATTGCGCCGCCCCTTTGGCTTCCAGAAAGGTCCGGACGATCCAGGAAAGGATCTGGCGGGCCGGCAGGGATTCCTTCGCGGAAGGAGGGGGAAGAGGACGCCAGGTGCTGACGGGTTCGGGGTCGCGCATCCAGGCGGCGACGGTCCGGATCCAGTCCACGAAGGGTTCGAGCAGAAACCGGCCGCCTTGGCGCGGGGGGAGTTCGGTGGCGCCTGACATCCAACGGGCGGATCGGAAGTCGACGGCATCGTTTGCGATCGGCAGTTCGAGTCGGCGCAACCGGGAATCGATTTCGAGATGGAACACGGCCAGAGCCGGGGAGGCGCTGTCGAGGAAGCGGGGCCAGAGCAGGCGGGATCGGGGCGGGAGCGATTCCTCGACTGAGGCGGCTCCGAAGTCTTCGGCGGCCAGAGGCGGGCTGGGGACGACCTGGAAACGCAGGGTGGAATCCAGCGCGACTTCGATTCGGTTCCTCCGGCGGTTGAACGAAAGAATGGGGCGCTGGTGGTCCCACGCGAGGTAGTAACGCCAGGTCAGTTGGACCGGCCCAAGCCAGGTGATCGGCGCGGCGGCAGTCGAGACAGCGATCCGGGGCAGGGATTCGCGGAGCAGGATTCGGCGGGCACGATCACAATCGCGCACGCAACGCGAGGCGACTTCCGGGAGGTCGGAAAGGGAGGCAAGCGGTTCCGAGCTCACAGGCCGTGGGTTGGAGCCGCCGTGGAGGCCGGGTCAGGAGATGAAGGCACGCTGTTTTTCGCCCACGCTCCGGACCCATTCCTTGAAACGCAGAATGTTCTCGGCGGCGGTGCCCTTCGAATCGAATCGCCAAAGAATGTGAAGCCTTGGGGGCGAGAGCGACGGATTTCCGGGAGCGGGATTGGGGGCGGCGTCCGGGCGGAGTTCCAATTGCCAGACCCCCACGGACCAATCCGCGCCGTCGGACGGCGGTGCCGCGTAGACGAGGATGAAGCCGTCCTCGGGATTTCCGGGCGTGCCGGCCACTCGGCGGGGATCCCGCCAGGGGATGATGAGCACCGTATCGCGTTCGACGGGGTCGCCTTGGAGAATGTCGCGGTGCTTTTCAAGGAGCGCCGCCGACTGCGGGGCGTCGTCCTTGCCCAGGACCTCCTGCACCGTTTTCAGTGTGGCAAAGACCGCGTTGCGTTGGGGGCGTGAGAGGACGAGCGAGAGGGCCGGTTGGGCGTCGCGGACGGCCTGGATCAGTTCCGGCGGGGGCGGAACGGAAAGGATGTCGAAGGCGAGGGACTGCTCGTTGCGGCTCTGTTGCTCCTCACGATGGGAATAGAAGACGAGACCGAGCTTCTCGCTCCGGGTCTTTTCGAGGGCGAAGCGGATTTCGCCGTGGAGTTTCGGCATCTGGAACACGCCCATCGGGAGGCCGCCCGAAGCCACACCGGCGGCGACGGCGGCGCGATTCGCGAGATCGAGGCGCTCCTGAGTGTCGATGGCGGCGCGGCCGACTTCGCCAAGGAAATCGGCGAAGGTGGATGTCGCTCCGGTCTGGGGGTCGGCTCCGAGTTGGGCGCTGAAATCGGCGAACGCCGCGGACACTTCCCGATGGGCTTTCGCGACGGCCTGTGCGTGTTTTTCGACCTCCCCCCAATCCTCGCCCCGGTCCAAGGCGCGGTGAGCCCGCTGGGCTGCGGTGGAGACCTGCTCGGCGGCGTCCTTGATCTTCTCCGCCAGTTCCTTGAGTGCGTTGCGGTCAGGTGGCATGGCGGGCGGAGTTGATGGGAACTGGCGTTGCGGTGGGGGGGAACGGGTCTTCGCCCCGGGGGCGAGGCGATCAGGGATAGTGTCAACGAGTTACGACTCGCGCGCCGGATCCATGAAAGGCGGAAGATTCCACCACGAAGACACGAAGATCACGAAGGAGACGGCTGGACTGGATGCCCTCCCTTCGCTCGGGCTTCGTGTCCTTCGTGCTCTTCGTGGTGTGAGCCATGTTCATGGAGGGGCGCCGGCTCAGATCAGGATTCCGTGATTGCCTGGGGTGTGACGCCGAAGAGCTTCTCAATGATGGCGGAAGCGCGGGCGATCGTGTCCTTGTCCAGTTGGGCGCGCGCCGGGACCGTGAGGGCGGCGGCGTTGGATTGGGCGGCCTGGGTGGCCAGGGCGGTCAGCATGGTGGCATCGAGCTGCGGGCTCGTGGCATCGATGACCGTGGTGCACTCCGCGGCGGCCTGATATTCCGATCCGGCGGTGTAGGCGAACGAGGCGTTGAGCGCGATGGCGCCCACGCCGACTCCGAGTCCGGCGCCGATCGCGGTGGTGCGGGTCTGGGCAAGGTCCAGTCGGACCTTGAGGGTTGTTTTCGTGTACTGGTAGCGCGTGGGAGCGAACTTCTCGAGAAGCGCGACGGCGAAGTCGCGCTGTTCCTTGGAAACCTTTTTGGCCGGGTCCCCGGTATTTTGCAGCGAGATCGCCAGAGCGGCGAGGCGTTCGAGGCTTTCGAGGTAGTCGAGATTCATCGCGCGCTGGGCGGTCGCGATGCTGAGTCCGAGGCCGCCGACGATGTTGGCGACGGTGTTGAGGTCTTGGATGAGTTTGGAGGCCATGGCAGGACGGTGGGTTGGAGTGAGGAACGCGATTCGGGACAGGTCAAGTCAGGACAGGCCAGGTCAGGTCAGGTCAGGTCGGGTTGGATCCGGCAGGAGGCGAGGGTTGGTGGTTGAGGGACTCGGGATCAGGAAAGCGCTGGCGGATTTCGCAGATGATTTGGCAATGCGCCTGGTCGGTGATCCCGAACGCGGCGCGATACCCGGCGTTGAGGGGGCGGAGTTCGAGAGCCGCCTCGCGGGAAGTTTTGCGGACCAGGTCCGACCGGAAGTTGACGGTGAACGCGGAGACCGACGGGTGAGGGGGAAGGAGGCGCTCCTCGAGGTCGCGGCCCAACGGGGTGTTCAAGAGACCCGCCTGACGGAAATCCAGGTGGAGATCGGCCACCTGGCGAGCCCAGTGCTTATCGAGGAGCCGCTGGGTTTTCACCGCCTCGAAGGCAAGTTCCTGGAGGGCTGGGGCGATGGAAACCATGGCGGGGCAAGTGTCGGGCCGCGTGGCGGAGGCGTGCGCCGGGAGATACGTCGCTTGGATAACGGCGCGCCACGGGTGTGGCAAGGAGCGATTCTACGGACTGGCGCGGGTGACTTTGCGGACGACCATGTCGAGGCTGAAGTCGAAGTACCGGCCTTCCGGATCGAGATAGCCGCTTTGCCGGGCGGCATCCGCCCACCACTGGGCATCGGCATGCCGAGCATCCCGCCACAGGGTCTCGATCAGGAGGTGGAGCACCCTGCCTGGCGCCGAGTAGTCTAAATCGAAGTGACCTTTGGTTCCAGGCTCCCCGGTGTGTAGGAGGGTTTCGGAGGTCAATTGGATGAAACGCTCCCGCTGTCCCAGATCCCAGGCCAGTTCGGCGAGGCGCAATCGGTGGGAAAGCCGATGCAATGGGTCCCGTTCCGCGAGGAATTCGAGGACGGCGGTCAGTTCGCCGGTGGCGGGCTGATGGAACGTCGACCGCGCCTGGCGATAGTTGTTTTGGAGGTACCGCGAGTACATCCGGAGGGATTCGGGTTCGGTCTCGTGCCGCGCCATCATGAGCTCCCGGGCGTGGAACATGTCCTGGGCGTAGATGGCCGAGTTCGGGGGTGGAAATTCCATCTTCGAAGCTATCTCCACCGGGAGCAGGTCGGTGGGATCCTTCTCCTGCCAATGCTTCAGGACGGAGCGGACGAGACTTGGATGGGGGACTTTCGCGGTGTGGTGCAGGAGGACGACGGTCCTGGCATCCTCAATCGTGAGCGGGGTTTCGCGGAGGTAGGCTCCAAGAAGGGTCGTGGGATGTCGAAGTCGACGTTCGTCGAAGGAATCCAGGAATGACGTTTCGCGGCGGGTGAAGAACGCCTTTTCCGCGATGTATTCCAGGACCGGAAAGTAGTCGCTGTGCCGGACCGTGTCGGGAGGGACGAGAAAGGCCCCGTTCTCTTCCGAGACAAGCTGGAGTCCGAGGAGCGCGGGGAGACTGAGGACGTCGGCTCGTCGGAGATCCTGGAGCACCGTCGGTTGGTGGAAGCGACGGCGGATCTGGTCGAGGTCCTTCGCGGTGGGCTGGGCGGAACCGACGAGGAGCAGATCGCCGGGGAGCGTCTGCCATACCGAGAAATGGGGAAAAACGGATCCGAACGTGGCGAGGACGGTCCGGATGGCCTCATCGTTGGTTTCGTAGACCTGGACCCATTGGGCGATGATTCCTCCGGGTTTCAGCGTGGCGAGGCAGGATTCGTAATACTCGAGACTGAAGACGCCGGAGACTCCAGCCATCCATGGATTGGAAGGTTCGGTGACGATGACGTCGTAGCGCCGGTTGGCGGTGGCGAGGAAGGACTTCGCATCGTCGATGACGACCCGGGCCTTCGGATGGTCGAGGGCGCCGTTGTTGTAGGGGGCGAAGTGGATCCGCGCGGCCTCATACACCTCGGGTGAGATCTCGACGATGTCGAGGCGTTCGACTTCGGGATGAGTGAGAATCGCGCCGCACGTGATCCCGCTGCCGATGCCGACGACGAGGGCGTCCTCGACGAGGTGATGCAGCAGCATCGGGATGTGACCCGAGAGCAATTGAGTGGAGAGATCGCCCCCGCTGGAGGCGTCGGTTTTCCCATTGACGCGGAGGTCGATGTGAACCGGGGCGTCGGGGTTCCCCCGGGTGGCGGCGACGGCGACGGTCGAGCCGGCGCCATCGCGGTGGTAGCGAAGGTCCAGGGTTCGGACCCTGTCCTGGTAATTCCGCAGAGTGAGGCGGTCGTCGCGAATTCGCCACAAGCCCTGGGCGAAGGCGTTGTCCCACGTCGGGTCAAGGGTGGAACCGGCGAACGCGACGAGGCCGAGGACCAGCGCCGGAGTGGTCGCGAGGCTGAGTCGCCGGAGGACCTTGGAACGGCGAAGGAGAACGACCAGGGCGATGGCGAGGTTCAAGGCCACTCCGAGGGCGAGGGTTGAGGCGAGTCCGAGCCAGGGAAGGAGGAGCAATCCGGAAAGGGCGGCGCCCAGGACGGTGCCGAGCGTGTTCACCGAGAAGACGACACCCACGCTGCGGCCGGTGCGGGCGAGTTCGGATGTGGCGACCCGGCTGGCGAGGGGGAGGGTCATGCCGAGGCAGAGCGCCGGGACGAACATGACGGCGAAGCAGACGAGAAACTGAAGGAATTGATAGACGACGTGATTTTCGGGTGAGCGGGCGAGCACAAGGCCGAGGCGGTAGAAGCCGTACGGAAGCAGGTGGTAGAAGAACATCGACACCAGCAGGAACCCGGCGAGCGCGAGTTCGGCCCAGCCGAACGCGTCGAAGGTCCCGCGGAGGTTGCGCCAACGGCCCACGATCCAGGCGCCGGCGGCGATGCCTGCGATGAACGTGACGAGCATGATGGAGAACGCGTGGGTCGACGAGCCGAGGGCGAGGGCCAGCAAGCGGGTCCAGACCACCTCGTAGAGCATGGCGACGAAGCCCGAGATCCCGGCGGCGGCGATCGCGAGCCGCAGTTCGAAGGGCGAAAACCTTTCGCCCAATCCATCCGCCGCGTTCGCGGCGCCGTCGGTGGCCGTGGCGGAATCGTAGGAGGAATCCGAGGTCCACGAGTCGCGGAAGCCCGATTGCGCGAGGAGGGCGATGACTCCTACGAGCGCGTTCAAGGCGGCGGCGAACAGCACGGTGGCTTCGAGTCCGTAGGTTGGAACCCACCAGAAATCGGCGGCGATCACCCCGATCACGGCTCCCAGGCTGTTGACGAAGTAGAGCCCGGCCACGCGGCCCCGGAGTTCGCCGAGCGAGCGGGTCACGAGTCGGGTCAGGATCGGGAGTGTTCCACCCATCAGGGTCGCGGGGAGCAGGATGGCGGCGAAGCTGACGAGGAACTTGATGGCAAGGAGTCCGGGATGGCCCGGCGCGAACGAACTGGCGATGGCGACATACCCCCGCTGACAGAGCTCGAAGTAGGTCGGGAAGAGGATGCCGTAGATGGCGATCCCGATTTCAAGCCAGCCGTAGAGGCGGAGAGGGTGCCGAAATCCGTCGGCGAAGCGTCCGAGCCAGGCGTTGCCCAGGGCCAGGCCGCCCATGAACGCCACCAGGACCGCGACCACTCCGTAGCTGGTGCTGCCGAGAAGTAGGGACAGATAGCGCGCCCAAGCGATCTGGTAGGCCAAACCGGCGATGCCGGAGAGCAATAGGCACCAAAATGCCGTCGGGTAGAGCCAGCGAAGTTTCCGGGACATTCGGCGGCAATGTGGCGCGGAACCTCCCGAGGGCAAACGACCGGCTTCGGGTTGGTTGGTCACGTGCCGGACTCCCAAGCGGCCCGACGTCTTCGCGCGCCCGGGTTGGTGTCCCCGTCCTACTTTCCGTGCTGTTCGACGAAGGCTTTGGCGCCCGCGACGAAGTCGTCGGGGTTCTTCGCGAACTCAGGGCTGTCGGTCTCGATGGCGAGGATCCCGGGCCAGTCGGTTCGTTTCAGCTCCGCCAGAAGATTCCCGAGTCGCCCCTGGCCCTGGCCGATGGCGGTGTCGAAGGCGACGTCTTCGCCGACCGTTTTCTCGACGCGCTTGTCCTTGAGATGGATGTCGTACACGCGGCCCTCGTACTTCTTGAAGATGTCCGTCGGGTCCATGCCGGTGGAGGTGACCCAACCGGCGTCCATGCACACGCCGACACGCGGGTCGCGGTGTTTGATGAGGGCGCGGACGACGGCGGGATTGCCGTAGAGGGAGCGGATGCCGTGATTGTGGATGGCGATCCGGATGTCGTACTCCTTCACGAGTTCCTCGAGGTTATCGAGGATCTTGAAATCGTTGGGTTCGACGACGATGACCCGGATGCCGAGGAGCTTGGCGAATTCGAAGAGCTTGCGGTTGGCCTCCTTGTCGAGCGAAGTGCCGGCGACACCGAACGTGTAGACCTTCAAGCCCGCGGCATCGAGGATCGCCTTCTTGCGGCGGGTCTCCTCGACGGGGGCGTTGGGATCCATGTGATTCCCGATCATCTGGAGGTTTCGGATGCCGTGCTTCTTCGCGAACTCGACGACCTGATCGAAGTTCAGGTTGCGAAGGGTCCAGGTCTGGATGCCGAGCTGCGAAGCGAGATCGGCGGCGAACGAAGACGTGGCCAGAAGCAGGGCGGCTGCGCCTGTCAGGAAGCGGGTGAGGACTTTCATGGGATGCGGTGAATGACGGGATTGAAGGGGAGATGGGGAAGCGGCGCAAGCCGGTGAATGAACGGGGTCGGTCCAGGCTCGCGACCTGGAGAGCCAACCACGGAGCACACGGAGCATACGGAAAGGAGAAGAAGGGAAAGGGAGGGACGGAGGAATTGCGTGTGTCGGGGTCGTGGGCTCTGGGTTCGATGGATGCGTCGGCATTCCTGGAGGCGCCTTTTCGAGGATCGCATCTCGGATCGTGATCAGGTTCAGGCGACGCCGTGTTTGGAGAACCAGGCCAGCATGCGTTTCCAGCCGTCCTCGGCCGCCTCCTTGCGGTAGCTCGGCCGGTAATCGGCGTGGAAGGCGTGGGGCATGTCCGGGTAGACGTGGACCTCGGAAGCCCGGCCTTTTTCGGAGGCGCGAAGGGCCGCGACGAGCTTGTCGACCGTGGCCTGGGGGATCCCCTGGTCGGCTCCGCCGTAAAGTCCGAGCACGGGCGCGTTGAGTTTGGAGGCGATGTCGATGGGCGTCAGGGGTTGGGTCGGCGGGTTGGCGTTCAGGCCGCCGTACCAGGCGACGCCCGCCTTGATGCGCGGGTTGTGGGCCGTGTACATCCAGGTCGTTCGCCCCCCGCGACAGAATCCGGTGATCCCAAGGCGGGACACGTCGGCCTTCGGCTGCTGTCCGGCCCAGGCCACCACGGAATCGAGGTCCGAGAAGCATTGTTCATCCGGAAGCTTGTTGGCTCCGGCCACCACCTCCCGGATTTCGGTGAGCTTTGTGAGATCACCGATCCGGACATAGGGTTCCAGCACGATGGCGAAGTACCCCGCTTTGGCGAGGCGACGGGCGACGTCCTTGATGTGTTCGTGGGCGCCCCAGATCTCGGGGATGACGAGCACGGTGGCGTGCTTTCCGGATTTCGCGGGCGCGGCGTGATAGACGGGGAGTTTTGTGCCGTCTTGAGCGGTCACCTGGGTGTTGCCGGTGTCGAGGTCGTCGGCCGGGGTGACGATCATGGTTTGGGCCACGATCGGCTGAACCGAAAGGGCGTAGCCGGCGGCGGCCGAAGCGGCGAGGAACTCGCGGCGTGATTTCGATTCGGACAGAATCTGGGGAGGGTTCATGGCGGATGCGGTGGGTGGATTGAGCGGGATACGGTGTGACCGTGGGGGCGTCCCGACAGGGCTGTCAAGGGGTGTGGCGGGCCCCTGACATGAAAGCGGGATCCCGCGGAATGTGTGCGGACGGAAGCCCACTACCTACGCCGAATTCGACTTGCCCGAAGCGAGGGGTGGGCTGAAAGTGCGAACGCTTTGCAGATGAGTGGCTCCGCTCCAGAGGTTCGCTCGCGTTGCCGGCATCGCCGCGTGATGGCGGGCGTGTTGCTGGGCCTGGTGCTTTCCCTCTACGCGGCGGTCGTCCTTCCTGATCTGCACCACTTCTGGCATTCCGCGGAAGACGGGCCGTGCGAGGAACAGGAGGGCCCGTGTGTCGTAGTCGCCTTTGCCAGCGGGACGTTTGATCCGGGGCCGATTCCGGCGTCCCTCGTGCGACCGGCGTTGGTTCCGGCCGCGATTCCGGTGGTTCCCCACTTCATTCCTCCCTCCGCATTCGACCATGCCCGGCCTCCCGGGCGGGGTCCTCCTCCCCTCGGTTGATCGCCGTCATGATCCACCGCGCCCCGACCGATGGGGTGTCGGCGGCTTCGGGCGGCCATCGCGTTTCATCCTTCGTTCTCGTTTTTTTCGGCGCGGTTCCATTTGGGATCCGCGAGTTTCGGTCTCCAGTCCCAGTCCCAGTCACTGAGTTCCAGCCCATCGCCGCCGGGTGGGTGGGGTTCGAATCCGTATCCGGCGTGGAATCATGAAAACCCTTTTCAAGCTCGCGAACCGGCTGCCAAGCCGCGGTTCGCGGACGGTTCCGCACTCGCGAGGCTTCACGCTGATCGAGTTGCTTGTGGTGATCGCCATCATCGCGATCCTGGCGAGCCTGTTGTTGCCCGCGCTGGCCTCTTCCAAGGCGCGGGCGAGGCAGACCGCCTGCCTGTCCAACATGCGGCAGGTCGGTTTCGGTCTCCTGTTGTACGCCGACGACTATTCCGGCGCGCTCCCGCGGACCACCCATGGGGGCACCGACCGGTCCGCAAGCTGGATCAACACCCTCAAACCGTACCTCGGCCAGACGGACCGGATCCGACTTTGTCCGTCGGATCCGCGGGCGAACGAGCGGCTGACGAACAACGGGACCAGCTACATCATGAACGAGTATCTGGCGGTGCCGGTCCTCGACCCCTTTGGAAACCAGCTCGAGCCCGCCCACAAGCTGGACGGCCTCAGCCGTCCGGTTGAGACCATCATGCTGTTCGAGATTTCGGATCTGTACGGGCCCAACGAATACGCGGATCACACCCACTCCCGGGGCTGGCTTCTGGGATGGAAGTACGTCCTCGGGGATATCCAGCCCGACCGGCATCGAACGGGAACCGCTTCGCGGGAGCATACGCAGGGCAGGGCGAACTACCTGTACGCGGACGGCCACGTCGAACCGATTCGGGCGATTCGAATCAAGCAACAGATCGACCAGGGCGTGAATCCCGCGGACCCCGATCCCGATCCCGATCTCAATCCCAATCCGTCAACCCCGCCCGCCCCGGCTTCGGGAAACTGATCGCGGGACGCAATCACGGCCGCTGAAAGTCTGAGTCTCCGAGGTATGAAGTCTCCCTTGTTCTCCTCGTTGGTCCTCCTTGGGTTGATCGCTGTGGACGAGTCCGCGATTCCATTGCTCGCGGCCGACCGCTTCATTTGGTCGGACGGCCATGGCGACGTGAAAGTGGATTACCACGATGGATCCTGGTCCTGGCGCGTGGACAACGGTCGCGAACTGGATGATGTGGTGATCCAGCTCCGGGACAATTCCCGGGCGGCGGTACCTTCGAATCCGGCTTTCGCGTTTCTCGGGAACACCGGGGATCCGATCTGGATCGTCCCGGCAACCCAAAAGCTGGGCGTTCCGTTCGTGGGCGTCACCAGCGACGGCACGTCGGCGGGCACCTTCGTCGATGATCGGTTCGACCTTCGGCTCACGCGGGTGGACGCGCCCGGAGATTTCATCCTGTGGACGGTCTCCCCTGAAGGTCAGCCGCGGGTCCTGATGAACTCCAAGGACGGAATCAGCGAGGTGGACGTGGCCGACGCGCCGGCGCCGGGTCATTGGCACCCGAATTGGGGCTTCACGTCTCCCGGCACCTATCGGGTCGGATTGACCGCGGGCGGGATTCTCGCCACCGGGGGAGGGAATGTTCAGAGCGATGAGGAGGTCTGCACGTTTTCCGTGGGCGTGCTCGCCGAGGGCGAGGCCGACATCGCGGTCGCCTACGAGTCGGGAGCGCTCGAATTCCATGTCCACGACGAGTCGACGGACACCGAGTTCGACCCCGCCCACGTGGCTTTGCACGCCGGACCGGAGACGTGGCGGACCGTTCCCGCGGACGCCGCGTTTGCGTTTCTAGGAAACGCCGGGGACAGCCTCCACGTCTTTCCGCAGGACGAAACCGAGGGGGTTCTGTTCCTCGGGTTGGCTGGCGAAGAGATTCCCGCGGGGACGTTTGCGGGTGACGCGGTGCGGATACGGGTCACGGGCTTCAGCGGGCCGGGGCAGTTCTTCTACTACGAAGTCAGCGAATTCGGCGCGCCGACGGTTCTCGTCAACACGGCGGATGGTCTCAGTGCGGCCGACGAGGTGACGGTGGTGGCGGGTTCGCACGCCCACCGGAACTGGGCTTTCACGGCGCCCGGAGTTTACCGGGTCACCCTGGTGGCTTCGGGCGAACTGGCCGCCGCGGGTGGAACGGTGACGAGCGAGCCTACGACCTTGCTGTTCGAGGTTTTCGGCCCTGAGTTCGTCGATCACGGCGAGATCGATCTCGAGATCCTCCATGAGAACGGCGAGTTGGGGATGGCGTTCGTGGACGAGTCCGCGGAGAAGGAGTACGGGGCGGAGGAACTGGTCCTGGTGGTCTTGCCCGCGGCCCAGCGCATCGTTCCCGCGGATCCGGCGTTCGCATTCCTGGGTGAGCCCGGCCGCGTGACGCACGTGTTGCCGCAGGAGGAAACCGCCGGACTGCTCTTTCCCGGCATTGCGGGTGACGAGATCGGGGAAGGGGTCTTTGTCGGCGACGCGGTCAGCCTGCGGCTTGTCGGCGTGACCGGTCCGGGCCGCTTCGCGTTGTACGAGTTGGATGCCTTCGGAACGCCGACCGTTTTCATGAATTCGGCGGATGGCGTGGGTGCCGCGGATGTGTTTCCGGTCCCGGTGGGGAGTCACGCGCACGCGAACTGGGCCTTCAGCGAGCCGGGCGAGTATCGGATCCAACTCAAGGCCGCCGGCGTGAGGGTCGACGGCAACACGCCGTCCGAAAGCGCGACGGTGACCTTATCCTTCCTGGTCGAGTCGGCGGGACCGCGGCTGACGGGGACCTTGGTCAACGGAGGCGCTGATTTGCGGCTCAGTTGGTCCTCGAGGACGGGGAGGAGTTACCAGGTGCGGTCGCGTGCGGACGTGGGAATGGGGACGTGGAGCAACGAGGGGGACGCGATCCAGGGAACCGGGGGAACACTGACGGTCACCGTGCCCCGGACCGGCGACGTGGTGAAGGTGTTTCAGGTTGTGGAATCGCGGTGAGGGCCGTCAGCGCCGCGGGGGCTCGGTGCCTGGGTTGGTTCCGGGTTGGCGCAGGACCAGGCGCGCGAGGACGTCCGCGAGCCGGCGTGCCGCATCGGCGGTGTGCCGGCGGAGGCGGATCAGGCCGGGGATGGCGCGCGGGTGAAGGAGCAGATGCGCGGCGAGCTTTCTGAAATCCAGCTTCATGTCGGCCGACATGAGCGCGTTGAAATCGAGGGGCAGATCGTCGTTGGCCGCGTCGGAGATGACGCGGACCGTGGCGGCGGGGATTCCGCGTTCGCGGCACAGTTCGCGGATGATGCCGGATTCCATTTCGACGGCGTCCGCGTGGGTGGATTCGCGGAGGGCGCGCTTTTCGAGCCTGGATGTGGCGACGCGCGGGGCGCAGTGGAAGCGGACAGGCCGGGAGCCGGATTGCAGGAGGTGTGAAGCGAGTTCGAGGCCTGTGTCGGCGTGTGCGTTCGGGTCGGCGTCGTGGACGACGGTCCCACGGGCGAGCGCGGGGTCGAGGCCGCCGGCGAAGCCGCACGTGAGGACGAGTCCGGGGGTGGGTTGGGTGGGTTGGGTGGGTTGGGAGGGTTGGAGCCGGTTGAGAAAGGCGGACCGGGCGTTTTTGGATCCCATGCCGGTGACCAGGATTTCGACCGGACCGTGCGCGGCCGGAAGGGCGATCGCGCGGAAGGGCGCGGCTTCCTCGGGGACAGCGAAGCAGACGAGGACCAACGTGGGGGCTGCGTCGGGGGAACTCACGCTGGGCTGGCGTGAAGGACGGAGGGTGTGGCGGGTGTTGGGGCTGGGGTCGCTGGGGCGCCGTTCACGCCGTGGGAAGCCTTTTCGCGGAGGCGCCGGTAAGTGGCCAGGGCGAGCAGGGGCCAGGCGTTCCGGTACATGTCGTATTTCAGGTAGTAGACCTTGGGAAAACCGGTGCCGGTGGTTTCGTCCTCGGACCACGAGCCGTCCTCGTTTTGAGTGGTGACGAGGTATTCGATGCCGCGTTTGAGGCTGGGGCGGTCGGGGTCGTCGAAGGCGGCGAGTCCCATGGTGGCCCAGGCGGTCTGGGATGCGGTGCTCGGTCCCTGGCCCTTGAAGACCGGGTCGTCGTAGGTGTTGCAGCGTTCGCCCCATCCGCCATCGGCGTGTTGGACGCTTTCGAGCCAGTCCCGCGCGCGGAGAAGCCAGGGTTCGGTCATGTCGTACCGAAGCGCTCGGAGACCGCGGAGGACCTGCCAGGTTCCGTAGATATAGTTGACCCCCCAACGGCCGAAGAAGGAGCCGTCGGGTTCCTGGGAGCGACGGATGAAATCGAGGGCGCGTTGGACCCGGGGGTGGTCCAGTCCGACGCCTTCGAGGCCCATGACTTCGAGGATGCGCGCGGTGATGTCGACGCACTCCGGATCGAGCATGGCGTTGTGGTCGGCGAAAGGGACCTTTTCGAGGATGCTGTTGGTGCAGTCCTTGTCGAAGGCGGCCCATCCGCCGTCGCGACATTGGAACGTGAGCATCCATTCGTATCCGCGTTTGAAGCAGGCATCGCGGGCGGGACGGTCGTCGGTGGGAATCTGCCGGAGGGCGAGGAGGACCATCGCGGTGTCGTCGACATCGGGGTTCCACTTGTTGTTGAACTCGAAGACCCAGCCGGACGGTTCGACGTCGACGGGGTTCTTGTGGTGCCAGTCGCCGCGGAACCGGATTTCGCGGGCCATGATCCAGCGGGCGGCCTTGACGAGGGCGGGGTGGTTTTCGGGGATACCGGATTCGCGGAGGCAGATGGCGACGATGGCGGAATCCCAGACGGGCGAGAGGCAGGGTTCGATGCGGACGGAGTCGGGCTCCTGGTGCTCGTGTTTCCTGATTTCGTTGAGCTGGGAGAGGAAGGCTGGATGGTCCTTGGGATAGCCGAGGGCCCGCAGGGCAATGCAGGAATAGAGCATCCCGGGGAAGATGGCGCCGAGACCGTCGGAGCCTTCGAACCGGTCGAGCATCCACTGTTCGGCGCGCTTGAGGGCGAGGGCGCGGAACGGGTGGAGGCCGCGGCGCTGGACCCACTCGGCGAGCTTGTGGAGGCGATCCAGCCAGAGGAAGACGTTGCGGAGGTTGAAGTCGAAGTATCGGGGCCTGAGGTGATCATCCATCTCCCATTTGCCGTTGGGATAGAGTTCGTCGAGCGTGACGCCGATGCTCCGGGTGGGGCGGAAGTGGTTGACGATGGCGAGGGGGACGAGCATGCAGCGGGACCAGTTGCTCATGTCCCAGAAGTTGACGCGGAACCACTTTCCGATGAGGAGGACCTCGCAGGGGATGGTCGGGACGTGCCGCCATTCGACGAGGCCGAGCAGGGCGAGGTAGAGCTTGGAAAACGTGTTCATCCGCGGGACGCCGCCTAGGTGGAGGGCCATTTCGCGGGCGCGGAGCATGCGGGGGTCGGTGTTGGGAAAGCCGGCCACCTTGAGGGCGAGATAGCATTTGACGGTGGCGTTCACCTCGGCGGGTCCGCCGTGGTAGATGTTCCATCCGCCATCGGGGAGTTGTTTGGACAGGAGATGGTTGGCCGCCTTGCGCTGCCACTCGAGGTCGACGCTGTCGTTCCAGTGATGGAAGCAGATCATGTCGGCGACGAGGGTGGCGTCGACGATCAGTTCGCCGACCCAATACCCCTCCTCGTGCTGGATGCCGAGGAGGTAGTCTTGGGACCGGCTGATGGCGTCCTCGAGGCTCTGGGACGGAGTCTCGCGGGTTGGGGGGAGGGGGGCCGACGATTCGCGGATGCGTTCCCGTTCCCCGGGAAAAACAGACATTGTTCGGATAAAATGCGAGGCCAGCGCAAAGCCTGTAAAGCGTTTCTTCGGGCCCCTGTGAACTCTGGATTCCCGTCCGGGGACGGGTTCGGTAGGTTGCGGGCGGTATCGAGGCCCATGGACAAGCTGCTGATCATCGATGACGAGGCGGACATTCTGCGTTCGTTCCGGCGCCTGTTCGAGTCGCCGGACCTGGAGGTTCTGACCGCGGGCAGCGGGGAGGAGGCGTTGGAAGTGATTCCGCGGATCCGGCCGGACCTGGTGCTGATGGATGTGAGGATGGGCGGGATGAGCGGTTTGGAGACGCTGAGGCGGTTGCGGGAGTCGGATGCGCGGCTGCCGGTGATCATGATGACGGCCTACGGGACGACGCAGACCGCGATCGAGGCGATGAAGCTCGGCGCGTTCGACTATCTGCTGAAGCCGTTCGATGTCCCGAAGCTGAAGGAGTTGGTGGCCGGGGCGCTGCGGGCGGCGCGGCAGATGAAGGCGGTGGTCACGATCCATCCGATGGTCGAGGCGGACGACTACGACCTCGGGATCGTCGGCAAGAGCGCGGCGATGCAGAACGTGTTCAAGCTGATCGGGCAGTTGGCGGCGTCGGACGCCACGGCGTTGATCACGGGGGAGAGCGGGACGGGCAAGGAACTGGTGGCGCGCGCGATCTACAGCCACAGCGGGCGGGCGCGTCAGCCGTTCGTGGCGATCAACTGCGCGGCCATTCCCGAGGGGCTTCTGGAGAGCGAACTCTTCGGCCATGAGAAGGGCGCGTTCACGGGCGCATCCCAGCAGCGGATCGGGAAATTCGAACAGTGCAACCTGGGGACGATTTTCCTGGATGAGATCGGCGACATGCCGTTGTCGACGCAGACCAAGATCCTTCGTGTGCTCCAGTCGGGGACTTTCGAGAGGGTGGGGGGCAACGAGACGGTGAAGGTGGATGTCCGCGTGATCGCGGCCACGAACCGGCCCCTGGAACAGGCGGTGGCGGCGCGGGCGTTCCGGGAAGACCTGTTTTATCGGCTGAATGTGGTGCGCGTGCCGCTGCCTCCCTTGCGGGAGCGTCGCGAGGACATCCCCTTGCTGGTGGAGTATTTTTTGCGCCGGTTCGGCAGGGAGGCGGGACGCCCGCCCAAGGCGCTGGTTCCCGACGTGCTCCGAGCCCTCCAGGCTCATCATTGGCCCGGCAACGTCCGTGAATTGGAGAATGCGATCCGAAGGGCGAGCGTCGTCGCCACCGGCGACACGATCCTGACCCGCGATCTGCCCCCGGAGATCTCCAGCGTCCCGAACACGGCTCCCGCCGATCGAATGGGCCCCGGGTCCGACGCCGGATCGCGGTTGGCGGGTCTCGGGGAACCGTCCCCGGACACCGTCCCCGCTGCGGGAAATCCCGTGGAGGGCGCTGGGGGCCAAGCGGTGACGGGGGTGACGGAAGGTCCGTCGCCCGGCGGGGATCTCCCCGGCGCCGATCCCGACGTCGCGAGCCTCGCGCGGATGCTGTTCCGGTGGGCCAGGTCCCAACCCGGCGCGCGTTTGCTGCCCGCGGTGGAGCGCGAGTTGGTGATCGAGGCGTTGAAGGAGACTCATGGAAACCAGGTGCAGGCGGCGCGACTGCTGGGAATCACGAGGGCGACACTTCGGAAGCGAATCGACAAATTCGGAATCCGTCGTGAGCTGTCGGTCACCTGAACGGAAGGACGGAGGATTTGGATGAATCTGCGGGTATCGATCCTGATCGTGGGCGCGACGGCCGTGGCGCTGCTGCTGGGATTCGCCGGAGTGGTGGTGGTCGGGAAAGTCGCGCAGGCGCTCCGGTCCGCGGCGACGAGCGAGACCGCCCGGCAGGAGTTCGTCGCCAAGTGGCGGCCGCCCCGGGAACTGACGATGGCGCGGCTCCTGCCGGACCGCGTGGGGGATTCCTCGGTGACGTCGCGCGTTGAGATCGCGCAGTGGACGAACGTCGGCGTGGATCTCGCCGCGGTCCGCGGCGTCTACGCGAATCCCGCGGGCCTGACGGTGGAAGTCGTGGCGGCGCGGACGCGACCGGAGTCGGAGGCGGCCGACCGGGAAACGGTGGTGGCGAGTCTGAAGGCGCGGTTGGACCGGCAGTCGGGGACCAAAACGGTCATAACCTTGGGCGACCGTTGGCAGGCCTCCGCGAGCGAACCTCCGGAGCGCCTGGATCTCTGGGCGTTGCCGGGGTGGCTGATCCTCTTTCGATCGGACCGGGAGATCCCGTTGCCCTTCACGAAGGGCTACCTGGAAGCGATCGCGGAACCGCAGACTCGGCTTTGACCGTGGAGCCTTCGGTCAGGGACGACCACGGATCACTCGGAGCACACCGAAACGGACAAGGCGGAATGAAGCGGCCGGGCGGTCCTTCGGATGACTGGGAGTCCGCGGCACCAAGACGCTTGACCCTCCCCGGAACCGGAGGGGACAGGCGGCCGTGTCTTATTCAAAGCACGCCGGTCTCCGGTCCGTGTGATCCGTGTGGTCGGTGGTTTGGTTGATCTCGAGGATCAGGCGCCCATGCCTTCCTCGAACGAGCCGCCGGCGACCGGGAAGCAAAGGTTGTCGCGGACGAACGCGATGCCATTGGCGCTGGTCGCGTCGAGGTCCCGGTGGGCGCTTTCGGCTTCGACGACGAGCGGGGCGGTGGAGGTGCCCATGATGTCGCAGTAGCGTTTCGGGTAACCGGCGAGGATGAGCATCTCGGCGTACCGGAACATGTTGAGATCGCCGCTGGCGAGATCGGTGAACTGCATCGCGCGCTTGGGCCAGTCGGGCTGCATGGCGCGGACGGGGAAGTCCCGGCGGATGACGTGATTTTTGACGTGGGCCGCGTAGATGCGGGAGGCGACGGAAAGGAAGCGGGTCTCGGACGACTCACCTTCCCAGCAATGGGAGGGGTCGGCGTTCACGCCGAGGCAGGGATCGCCGTCGCAGATCTGGACGAGCACATGGAAATCGGCGGCGCACATGGCGGCCGTGCCCGGGTGGATTTCGTGGCAGAGCTTGATTCCGCGTTCATTGGCGGCTTTGCGGAGTTTGGCGGTCTTCTTGACGAAGCGTTCCTTGCCTTCCTCGATCAGGTCGTAGCCGGGTCCCTGCCAGAAGCCCCACGGATAGCCGGTGGCGATTTCCCAGCCGAAAGCGACCCCCCAAAACATGGGAAGCACGCGGATTTTCAGTTCCGCGGCGAGATCGAACAGCTTGAGCAGGTAATTCTCCGCCCATTTTTCGATCTTTTCGGGGGAGAGGCGTTGGACGTCGGGGGGGATGAAGGCGTGG
>JBFWOK010000107.1:0-24968 GCA_050250555.1 Limisphaerales bacterium | reverse complement strand
TCCGGAGGATCCCCTCACCAATTGACAACGGACTCGGACATCCGGGCCCCGCTCCTCATCCCTGGACTCCATGCTTGGCCACTCCCCCCGCGCGCCGTTACGTTGCGCGGCGCCATGGATGTGCAACTGCCGAGACCCGACGTCATTCTGACCCACGAAAGTGATCTCGACGGGTTCGTCGCCGGCCATCTCCTTCAACGTCTCGCGCGGTCGCTCTTCGACACCGAGGTCCGCCTCGAAGCCTGGAACACCCAGGCCTGGCGTCAGCGGCCGATGAAGGAGGGTTCGGCCTGGATCTGTGACATGGCCTACGAAGGCCGGCTCGACCGCCCCGACTGGGTCGTCATCGACCACCATCCGGTCGAGGACCGCCCACGCAACGCGCGCCTCATCCACGACACCTCGCGATCCGCGGCGCTGCTGTGCTACGATCTGTGCCGCGCGTCCGGCCTCGGCAACGCCAACCTCGACCGGTTGGTGGCGTTGACCGATATCGGGGATCTGTTCCGCGAGGACGATCCGGATTTCGGCCCCTCCCAGGAGTACGCCGCGCTCCTGAAAACCTATCCTTTCTGGAGCCTGAGCAAGTTGATCGAAGGGCGCCTGGAGTCCCTGATCGAACACCCCCTGCTGGAAGTGGTCCGAACCCGCAAACGGGTCGAGGATCCGATCGGACTGGCTTGGAGCCGCGAACGGGTGACCGAAATCACGCCGTCCGTGGCCTGGGTCGACGTCGCGGTGGGCAATTCCAACCTGATCCTCCACGAGCTGCTTCGGTCGCCGGACTGCCGTCACGCCGTGCTCGTCACCCTCATCCGGAAGGCCGCCACGGGAGTCATCGTCAGCCTCCGCAGCAGGAACGGCGAAGCGTTGGGAATCGCCCAGAAACTCCAGGGCGGCGGACATCCCAACGCCGCGGGCGCCACCCTCCCACGCTCGATCCAATCGGTCCCCGACGCGGTCGAGTACCTTCAGAAGGTCCTCGACCCCAAACCGGTCGGCGCCGCCTCCCTGGAGTCCGCGTTCACCGACCTGCGATTGGGCGGCTAAGGCTGCGAAGCCGGCCGGTCGGGCCGCCTTCCCATCTCACGATTTTTTCTCTTCGTCGTGCAGTCGCTTGCTCTCCGCGATGATGCCCGACTCGCGGTCCGCCGGAATGTTGTCGTAGTGGCTGAATTCCTCGGAATGCTGGCCCCGGCCTCCGGTGAGCGATCGGAGGGCCGCGGAGTAGAGGTGGAGTTCACTTTGCGGGACCAAGGCTTTCACCACCTGGTACCCCTCCTCGTTCTCCATGCCCTGGATTCTTCCGCGCCGGCTGGAAAGGTCGCCGAGCACGTTCCCCATGAATTCATCCGGGATTCGCACTTCCACGGCGCAGATCGGCTCGAGCAGACAGGGCCGGGCGGCGCGAAAGGCCTCGCGGAACGCCTCCTTGCCGGCGATCTGGAACGCGATGTCCTTCGAATCCACCGGATGCATCTTACCGTCGTAGAAGTCGATTCGGACGTCCACGATGGGATAGCCCGCGAGGATCCCCTCGGCGCAGGCGGATAGGACCCCCTTCTCCACCGAAGGCACGAAGACGCGGTCGACGTTCTGGCCGGTGAGGGATTCGGAAAACTCCACTCCCGCGTTCCGCGCGAGGGGTTCGATGCGCATCCAAACCTCCGCGAACTGACCGGCGCCACCGGTCTGCTTCTTGTGCCGGTACTTCGACTCCCCACGGCCGCGGATGGTCTCGCGGTACGGAATCCTCGGTTCGGCGAGTTCGATCTCAACCCGGTAGCGGCGCTTCAGGCGTTCGGCGACGATCTGAAGGTGCAGTTCGCCCTGTCCCGAAATCAGGGTCTGATGCAGCGCCGAGTCGACATGGTAGTGAAACGTCGGGTCCTCCTCGTGCAACGCCGCCAGACCCGCGGCCAGTTTTTCCTCCTCGCCCTTCCCCTTCAGACGAAGCGCCATGTGCACATTCGGCTTCGGGAAGCGGACCCGCGGCAGGGAAACGATCCGCTTGCTGCCGCACAGCGTGTTCCCCGTGTGGGTGTCCTTGAGTTTGACCGTCGCCCCGATGTCCCCGGCCTGAAGGGAGTCCACGGCGGTCCGGATCTTGCCGTTCAGGCTGTAGATCTGACCCAGCCGCTCGTTCACCTTCCGATCGCTGTTGTGCAGGTCCTGGCCCAGATGAACCGCCCCCGAATACACCCGAAACAAGGAAAGATCCCCGAACTGATCCTCGTGCGTCGTCTTGAACACATAGAGCACCGGTTCCCCCGCATCCAGGGCCACGTCCACCGGTGATCCATCGGCGTCCTCCGCCGTGATCTTCATCCGGTCCACCGGCGAGGAACCGTACTTCGCGATGAAATCCATCAGGCGCGCCACGCCCACGTTGGTCTCCGCGGAGGTGAAGAACACCGGGACGAACGACTGCTTCTGAAGGGCCGTGTGTTCGCCTTCCCGGAGTTCCTGCTCCGAGAGGCTCCCCTTCTCGAAGTATTTCTCCATCAGGGAATCGTCGGCCTCGGCGGTGTACTCGATGAGTTCCCGATGCCAATTTCCGACGCGCTCGAGCATCGCACCCGTCGCCGGGGATTCCGTGTAGGCTCCCGGCCCACCCGCGCCATAGGTGACGACCTCGGAACGCATCACATCGAGTTCCTGATTGAAGCCCGGCCCCGGATTGATCGGCCACGTGAGCGGAAACACGCGGTTCCCGAACTGGGACCGCAACCGGGTGAGCATCGCCTCCGGATCCACGTTTTCCCGATCGCATCCGTTCACCACCAGGATCTTCGGAATCCCGAACTGGGTGGCGTATCGCCAGACGAGGTCGGTTCCCAGGGCCGGTCCGTGAACCGCGTGAATCACGATCAGCGCGAAGTCCCCCACCTGAAGCGCCACGAGCGCCTCGCTGAGAAAATCCATGTACCCCGGGGTGTCGATGACATTGAACTTCCTGCCCAGCCACTCCAGATGCAGCGGCGTGGCATGGATCGAAATCTGGTGCGCCTTCTCGCCGCTGTGATGATCGGAAACCGTGGTCCCATTCGCCACGCTTCCCATCCGGCTGATCTCCCCGGCCGTGGCCAGCATCGCCTCGCACAATGTCGTCTTCCCGCATGTCGCATGACCGACCACCGCGAAGTTCCGAATGTCCGCCGCTTGATAGGTTTTCATTAGTGGGGCTGGTTTGTATTGGGTCTTTCGGTAAGTATATTTTATGCAGAACCGGGTCGCGCGGCCAAGCGTTGTTTCAGGCCCGCCCGGAAAAAGGATTGAATCCGGGGGGGGGATGGATGCCCGACGGGTCATCGCGCGGGAGGGATGGCTTTGAAACGGGTGGTTGCCCCGACAAAAGCAGTTCTTCGAATGGAGTCCAACAGGATTTCCATTGACCGCGAGGGGTTGCCCCGGGATAACAGCGCCATTCCCAGTCAGTTCGGCCGGCACTCGACGTTCCGGCACACCCTTGAACCCGGTGCCGGTCTCGGGTGGTGTCACGGCACCAGAACCCGACACGATCCCCAAAATCATGAAATTCAGAGCTGTACGGCGCCTGCTCCTCGCAGCTTCCGCCGCCGTCACCCTCGGGCCTGCCCAGGCTCAGGAAGTCCTCCTTCAGGAAGGCTTCAACACCGATGGCACGACCGCCAACCCACCCCGCTACATCCTCACCGGCCAGGAAGCCTACGAGCCTCAGCGCATCCGCGATGAGCTCAGCAACTTCGATCAGAAGGGCCCGATCTATTGGGATCACAGTTTCAAGGTCTCCTACGCCGGAAACCCTCAGATCCCGGGTCGGCGCGCGATCTTCGGATGGCGGGGCGTCGACGCGTCGCTCGCGACCGAGGATCTTCTGAAGCTCTTCGATTCCACCATCGACTGGCTGCTCGCCGGGAAGCAGAACGCCCGGATCTTCGTCAATCCGAACGTGGCCGCGATCCAGGGCCTCGGAGATCGGCTCGCCGCGGCGGGCCACGTCGTCGCCGACGATGACACCGCGAGTTTCCCCAATGATTTCGAGGTCGAGGGCGACCTCTTCATCCATGGTCCGGGAGCCAACAACCCGAGCCGGTTCGTCCTTCGCACCGAACCGGTTCTCGTGATGAACTCCCCGGATTATGACGACATGCTGGTGGGCAGCATCGGCACCGCCACCCTCTTCACTCCCGGGCAGGTGACGATCACCACCCCGGGACATCCCGCCGCCGGCGGCAAAACCGGAAGTTTCAACGCCTTCACAGGGGAAGACACCTTCGAATTGGTCGGGAGTTTCCCCGCGCCCGGCGCCATCAATCTGGCGACCGTGACCCGCATTGTCCCTCCGTCGGTCAGCAGCCTCGCCGATGTCGATGCGATGGTCGCGGGGACCAAGCAGCACGAAAAAACCGATGGGCAACTCCCGGTCCTGGACATTTCCGACGCCAGTTCCGGCCAGTGGTTCGATGATTACCCGCTGCCCGGCGACTACACCGGCAACTGGGGCATGGTCGCGAACGGGAAACTCTCGGTTCCCGCCGCGGGCACCTACCGCTTCGCGCTCGGCTCCGACGACGGCGCGCGCCTGTTGATCGACCTCGACCGGAACGGCGTCACCGCCGCCGACATGGTCATCGAGGACGCCGGTCCGCACGCGCACCAGATCGTGTACGTCAACGTCGCCTTCCCGGCGTCGGGGACCTACGACTTCCAAGTTGCCTCCTACAACTCCGCCGGTGGCGGCAGCGTCGAACTCTCGGTCCCGATCGTGGCGGGCGAGGTTCCGGACGACGCCCTGGACTCCGGTTACTGGGAACTCTTCGGCACCGATGGCGGAAGCTCCCCCGTCCGTGCCGTCGGAGCGATCAACGTGACGGGCTATCGTGCGACCGGCGCCGATGTCGAACGTCAGGAACCCCTGGTCGTCCTGCTCAACGGACCTTCCGACACCCCTCCGGGATCCTTCTATGACGGCGGCCCGATGAACGGGTTCGAAGGCACCGGCTTCCTGGGTGGCTCCGGGCTCAACAAGTGGCCCTATCCCGACGGCCTGACCTACCGTTCCGTGCAACTCAATCCAGTGAACGTCACCGGCAAACAGAACGTCCGGATCGTGGTCGCGCTCGCGGCGACCGTCGTCGACTTTGAAGACAGTGACTTCATCGACGTCGTCTACTACCCGGATGGCCTATCCAGCACACCGGTCGTCGCCGCGCATTTCCGGGGCGTTCAGAATGCGATTCAGCCCTGGCTGGCCGACGCCAACGACCAGTTCTCCCGTCGCCTGACCCGAACCTTCGCGGATTTCACCTACAGCGTACCCGCCACGGCCAGGAATCTGATCGTGGAGATCCGGGCGGCCACGTCCTGGTGGACCGAGATCGTCGCCATCGACAACATCCGCGTGCTGGCGGGCGAGGCGGCGAACACAGGTCAACCCACCGAACTCGGCAAGACCGTCAACGGCTATCAGGACGACTTCACCGGCGCCGTCCGCAACCCCGATTGGAAGGTCCGAGGCCCCGGCGGCGACTATTATTCGCAGGCGGATGGTCTGCTCCGGGTCAGCGCCCGGTCCGGGGATCCCAATCACCTCCTGTACGAAGCCGCCGGTTACCATACCAACGTCCAGGAAGTCCTGGCCCGGATCCGGATCACCGCCTTCGGAACCAACGACGCGGCGCGAGCCGGCCTCGGCGTCGGTGTCGCGACGAACAACAGCCAAGGCATCAACCTGCACTTCCGCAATCACCTCCAGGACAACGTGGCCGGCCGCCAGTTCAAACTGCTCGATGACGCCCGCGCCTGGGGACCCGCCGGACTCAAGACCGATTGGGAAACCAACAAGTGGTACTGGCTCCGGCTCCGGCAGGATCCCAACGCCGGCGGCGGAACCGACGACGTGTTTGGCAAGGCCTGGCTCGCGGACGGCGCGACGGCCGAACCCACCGACTGGCAGCTCAAATGGGACTACAACCCGACGCGCACGGTCCGGAGCGGATTCGCGGGAATCACCGCGTGCAGCATCGACGGCGTGGGCACCTTCGAAGTCGACTACATCCTCATCAAGGCCGAGGGACTTCCGTCGATCCAGGTGAACTTCGAACCGCTGGGACCGGCCCCCACCACACCCCGGTTCACCAGCGTCACGAAGACGGGCAACAACGTCGGCATCCAGTGGATCGGCGCGGGTATCCTTCAGCAGGCCGCCGATGCCTCGGGCCCGTGGACCGACGTGACGGGCAACGCCGCCATCACACCCAGTGTGATCACTCCGAACGCGGCGAATCCGAACAAAATCTATCGGTTGCGACCTTGATCCGCGGGCCGGATCCTTCGGGGTCCGGTCCCCGCCGAATCAGGGATCCCAATCCGGATCCTCCCACGTGCCGGGGCCTCGCGCCCCGGCATTCTTTTTCTCCGGACCGATACCCCGCCCTCCATGAACCGAGATTCCCTCAAGGAGACACTGAGTCGATTCACTCCGCCCGCCGCCGCTGGTAGGTGTGGGTCGCGTGCCCGAAGTAAGATTCCGCGGCTTCCATCAGCGTTTCCGAAAGGGTCGGGTGGGGATGAACACACTCCGCGAGATCCGACACGGTGGCTCCCATCTCCACCGCGACCACCCCTTCCCCGATCAGCTCACCCGCGCCGTGACCCACCAGGCCCACACCGAGGATGCGTTCGGTTCCAGGTTCGATCACCAGCTTGGTCAGGCCGTCGGGACGATCGAAGGTCAATGCGCGACCGGAGGCGCCCCATGGGAACTTCGCCACCTCGACCTCCATTCCCTTCACCTTGGCTTCCGCTTCCGTGAGGCCGCACCACGCCAATTCCGGCTCCGTGAAGACCACCGCCGGGACGACGAATTCGCGGTGCGGACTCGTGTCGCCCACGATCGCGTTAACCGCGAGCCGGGCTTCCTTGGCCGCCTTGTGAGCGAGCATGGCGCCTCCGACGAGATCGCCGATGGCATGGATCGCGGGGTCTTCAGTCTGAAGCGATTCGTTCACCTTCACAAAGCCCCGGTCATCCCGCGTCACCCGGGTGTTGTCCAGTCCCAGGTCGACCTCCGACGGCTTGCGGCCCACCGCGACGAGCACCCGGTCGTAGAGTTCCTCGACCACCTTTCCTTCGTGCTCCACCCCGACCTTGATTTGTTTCCCGGCGGTCGCCATGGAGCTCACCTTCGCCTTGAAGCGGATGGTCTTGAACTTCTTCCGCGCGGCGGCGATCACGGGTCGCGCGAGGTCGGGATCGGAACCCGCCAGGAGTGTGTCCAGCGCCTCCACCACATGGACCTCGCTGCCCAGCATCGCGTACACCGTCCCGAGTTCCATCCCGATGTAACCACCCCCGATCACGAGGAGGCGCGGCGGGATGTCCGGTATCTCCAGCGCCTCGGTTGAAGTCATGATCCGCGGATTGCCGAGATCGAAGGCCCTGGGAAGCGCCGCCACCGAGCCACCCGCAAGGATCGCGTGTTCGAAACGCAGGTACTTCTGCCCTCCGTTGGTCTCGACCCGGACCGTCTGCGAGTCATCCAGGTACGCCTTCCCCTCGATCACCTCCACGCCCCGCGCCTTCGCCAGTTGCCCAATTCCACCGGTCAGCTGGGTGAGAATGCCATTCTTCCAGGTTCTGAGTTTCTCGAGGTCGATCTTCGGTTCCCCGAAGGATATGCCCCGCTTCTCCGAGTCGCGGGCCTCGGCGATCATCTTGGTGGCATGAAGGAGCGCCTTCGAGGGTATGCACCCCCGGTTGAGGCAGACACCTCCCAGCCGGTCCATTTCAATCAGCGTGACCTTCTTTCCCAGGTCCGCCGCGTAGAACGCCGCGGCATACCCACCCGGGCCGCCGCCAATCACCACAATCTCCGTCGTCGAAGGTTCCATCGTCATCTCTTCTGGGTGTCGAAACAGGCTTGGATAGCTTTCCGCTGGAATCAAAATCGGAATCAGATCCTGACGTCCGCGTCGGTGTACCCCCGGAGGGCTTCCACGAGGTCCACCACGAACCGGGCCGCGGCGCCGCCGTCGATCAAGCGGTGATCGTAGGTCAACGCGAGCGGGACGAGCATCCGGGGCACCACCTGGCCATCCCGGACCACCGGCTTCCAGCCCCCGCGCCCCAGTCCCAGGATCGCCACCTCCGGCTTGTTGATGATCGGCGTAAAGTGCGCGCCGCCGATGCCGCCCTGGTTCGAAATCGTGAACGAACCTCCCTGCATCTCCGCAATTCCCAGCTTCCGCTCGCGCGCCTTCGACGCCAGGTCCTGGATCTCACCCGACAAGGTCGCCAGGTCCTTCTTGTCGGCGTCCCGGATCACCGGCACCAGAAGACCTGCCTCGGTGTCCACCGCCAGGCCGACATGGACGTAGTCCTTGAAGACAATCGCGTCCCCGGCCTCGTCCCAGCTCGCGTTGAGCACAGGGTGTTTTCTCAGCAGCAGGGCAACGGTCCGAACGAAGAATGACGTCATCGTCAGCCGGACCCCACGCGCTTCGTAGGCCTTCGCATGCTGTTTCCGCAACGCGTCCAACTCCGTGACGTCCGCGTCGTCGAACTGCGTCACCGTCGGCAGCGTGGTCGCACTGTCCACCATCCTCGCCGCGATCGTCCGCCGGAGTTGCGTGAGTGGCTTCCGAGTCACGGGACCCCACTGCGAAAAGTCGATGGACGGCGTCGCGGATTCCTCCTCGGCGCCGTGGGAGTCCCCGGCTCCACCGGAGGCGGTGTCTCCGGCGCCCTTCGGACGCAGCAGAAAGGCGCGAAGCCGGTCCACGTACGCCTTGAGGTCCGCGACCATGACCTGGCCGCTCTTTCCGCTCCCCGGGATCACCCGGAGATCGAGGCCGAGATCCCGCGCGATCCGCCGCGCATGAGGCCCCGCGACGGGGTTCTCGTTGACGACCTCCTCCACCCAACCGTCGTCGCCGTGCGCCCCTTCAACGGCGTCGCCAGGATCCGCCTTCCGCGCCGTGGACTTCCCCGTGGAAGCCGCCTGCCGGCGTTTCGATGATGCCAAGCCCGGCGACGGCGCGGACGAGGCCGCCGGCGCGGGGGCCGCCGGCGCGGGGGCCGCCGGCTGCTTCCCGGAGGGAGGAGCCCCTTGGCCACCGCCCCCGGAAGCGCCTTTCCCGTCACCCTCGCCCTGGGCCGCCGAGGCGCCGGACGCCGTTTCGGCCGCTGTCAGCACCAGGAGGAGGTTTCCCACGCTGACTTTGTCCCCTTCCTTCACCGCCAGCCTCGAGACGACGCCGTCCGCGGGCGAAGGAATCGGGGCGACCGCCTTCCCGGTTTCGAGTTCGAGAATGTTCTGTCCCTTCTTGACCGATGCCCCCGGCTTCACGAGGAGGCTGACCACCGTGCCGGAATCAGCGCCCTCGCCCAGGTTAGGAAGTTTGACGTCCATACAAAACTCTACGCTCAACAGGCGCGCAGTCTGCGGATCGGGCACGTCGGGTGCCCAGAAGATTCGGCCGAGCGGATTCCTCCTCGACCACCACGCGCCCCGCCACGGGTCCCGCCCGCGACCGGATATAGCCCGTGAACCGGGGATTTCAACCCGGGGAACGCCGCGTCGCCACCGTGGTCCCGATTCCCCGCGATCGTTCGCGCGGAATCTGTTGAGGGACAGGCCCGGTGGACGCTAGGGTCCGGCCTCCCATGAATTCGTCCTTCCGTTCCCGGCATGCCGGCGAGGTCGCACTCACGCCGCCCAGCATGGCGACGGTCCCGTCCCAGGCTTCCTCGCCCGCCACTCCGGCCGCGACTCACGAAGTCCCGGACCGCGGGGAAACAGCGCCCCCGTCCCGAGGCCTGGTCCGGAGCGTCTGGGTCTTCCTCGTGGGCGTGCTGGCCGCGACGGGCTGCGCGGCGCCCGGAACCAAGACCACCACAACAACAACGACCACGCCTGTCGCCACGGGACAGCACCCCGGCCACCTTTCCACAAGCGTCGCCACGCCGGTCGAACTGGATTACCTCCTTTTTCTCCCGAAGGACTACCAACCCAAGGGCCCGAAACGATGGCCCCTGATCGTCTTCCTCCATGGCGCCGGCGAGCGCGGAACCAACGTGGAACTCGTCGCCGTCCACGGACCGCCCAAGCTGGTCCGCGAAAACCCCGACTTCCCGTTCGTCGTGCTCTCTCCGCAATGCCCCGCGGGAACAAGTTGGCGGGTGGAGGTTCTCGGAGCCCTCCTCGACGACGCACTGACCCGGCTCGCGGTCGATCCGAATCAAGTGTACCTGACCGGCCTCAGCATGGGCGGCTACGGATCCTGGGCCTGGGCCGCCGCCCATCCGGAACGCTTTGCCGCCGTCGCCCCCATCTGCGGCGGGGGAGACCCGCTGCCCGTCCGACTTTCCTCCGGCGCGACCCGCGAGGCACTCTCGCGGATTCCGATCTGGGCCTTTCACGGAGCCCAGGATCGCGTGGTCGCCCTCACGGAGTCGCAGCGCATGGTGGAGGCCTACAAAACCGTCGGGAACGACGTCCGCCTGACCGTTTACCCCGACGCCGGACACGATTCGTGGACCGAGACGTACAAGAATCCGGAGCTCTTTGATTGGTTCCGGCAGCACACGCTCCGCTGAAGTCCGGTCCGAGCCCCGAGACTTTCGCGCCCATGCCGGATCCCTACGCTCATATCGAGGCGGTGACGTTCGACGTGGGGGGAACCCTGATCGCCCCACACCCCTCGGTGGGCGCGATCTATGCCCGGGTCGCGGCCCGCCACGGCAATCGCGGCCTTTCCGAGGATATCCTCAACCAACGTTTCGCCGCCGCCTGGTCCCACGCCCGTCCATTTCAACACGGTCGCGAAGAGTGGGCGCGCCTCGTCGATCGCGTGTTCGACGGGTTGGTCCGCCAGCCCCCCAGCCTCACCTTCTTTCCGGAGTTGTACGCCGAATTCAGCAAGGCCGGGTCATGGCGCGTTTTCGAGGACGTCGTTCCCACCCTCGAATCCCTCGCCGCGCTCGGGCTCGATCTCGGCATCATCTCGAACTGGGACGACCGGCTCCGTCCCCTCCTGCGCGATCTTCGGCTCGACCGCTATTTCTCCTCGATCCTCGTCTCCTGCGAAACGGGATTCGCCAAGCCCTCCCCCGTCATCTACCAGGAGGCGCTCCGAAGGCTCGGCCGCCCCGCGTCGTCGGTCCTCCACGTCGGCGATGAGCTGCAGGACGATTTCGCGGGCGCCACAACCGCGGGATTCTCCGCGCTCCACCTCCGCCGCGAGACCCCTCCCGCCGACCTCCAGATCCAGTCCCTGAGCGAGGTCGCGACCCGCTTCGAGGCCCGGTGAGGGATTCCCTTCCCGGTCCCCGCCGGGCCCGTATTCAACCATTTCAACCATTTTCTTCGACCGCGAGGTTGACCCTCGTTTCGGCCTTCCATAAGCATTTCGCAAATACGTGGGCCGGAACAAAAAACACAACTAATGATCAGTTTCGGCTTTCCTTACGATCGGCGGCGCCGGTCGCAGGCAAGAGCCCATCCGCCATGAAACCGCTGCAGTTGCTCCTTCAATCGTCCATCGGCAAGAAGGTCATCATGGGCGCCACGGGTGCGGCGCTTGTCCTCTTCGTCATTGGGCATCTCGTGGGGAACCTCCAGATCTTCCTGCCGAAGGAGAAGATCAACGCCTACGGCCACTTCCTCCACAGCAGCGCGGGGCTCCTCTGGACCGTGCGCCTCGGGCTGCTCGCGATCGTGGGACTGCACATTTGGGCGGCGATCACGCTGACCGCGCAGAACAAGGCGGCGCGCCCCGCGGGGTACTCCAACGGCGACCGCCCCTACGCCGCGTCCTGGACGTCGCGCTACATGTTCCACACCGGGCTCGTGATCGCGGCCTTCGTGGTGTACCACCTGCTCCACTTCACGGTCCAGGTGCCGGCCGTCAACCTGCTTCCCGCGACCGATGCCGCGAAGGATTTCCATCAGCTGCTGGTCACGGGTGGAAGCCAGCGCGGCTACCCGGACGTTCACGCGATGCTCGTTGCGGGATTCCAGCAGCCCGTGGTCGCCCTGTTCTACATTCTTGCCGTCGGACTCCTGTGCCTCCACCTAAGCCACGGCATGGCGGCGATGTTCCAGTCCCTGGGAGTCCAGGAGGGAGTCTGGAGAACCCGGCTTGAGATGGGCTCCAAGGCTCTGGCGGCCGCCCTGTTCGTCGGCTACGCCTCGATTCCGGTCGCGGTCTACCTCCGCATCGTCCAGTAAACCCTCACCGTCCGTCATCCGTCCTTCCCCATGAAACTGGAAGCCAAGACCCCGCCCGGACCGCTGGCCGAGAAGTGGACCCGCCACCGCGGCAGCATCAAACTGGTCTCGCCGGCGAACAAACGCCGCTACGAGATCATCGTGGTCGGCACGGGACTGGCCGGCGCGTCGGCCGCCGCGTCCCTGTCCGAGCTCGGATACCGCGTCAATGCGTTCTGCTTCCACGAAAGCGCCCGGCGCGCCCACACCAACGCCGCCCAGGGAGGGATCAAACCCCCCAAGAACAACCAGAACAACGGCGACAGCGTCTACCGGCTGTTCCTCGACACGATCAAGGGCGGCGACTTCCGGGCCCGCGAGGCCAACGTTCACCGGCTGGCGGAGGTCAGCGTCAAGATCATCGACCAGTGCGTCGCCCAGGGCGTCCCCTTCGCCCGCGAGTATGGCGGCCTGCTCGCCAACCGATCGTTCGGCGGCGCCCAGGTCTCCCGCACCTTCTACGCCCGGGGACAAACCGGACAGCAGCTCCTGCTCGGAGCCTATTCGGCCCTCTGCAAACAGGTCGGCGCCGGAGCCATCCAGCTGTTTCCCAACACCGAGATGCTGGATCTGGTCCTCATCGACGGCCAGGCCAAGGGCATCATCACTCGGAACATCAACACCGGCGCCGTCGAAAGACACTCCGCCGACGCCGTCATCGTGGCCACCGGAGGCTACGGGAACGTGTTCAACCTCTCCACCTACGCCCGGGGATCCAACGCCACGGCGATCTGGCGCGCCTACCGGCGCGGCGCGGGTTTCGCGAACCCCTGTTTCACCCAGATCCATCCCACCTGCATTCCCGTCAGCGGCGACTACCAATCCAAACTGACACTCATGTCGGAGTCGCTTCGGAATGACGGCCGATGCTGGGTGCCCAAGGCCAAGGGCGACCAGCGGCCCCCGGGCCAGATCCCGGACAACGACCGGGACTACTACCTGGAGCGCATGTACCCCGCGTACGGCAACCTCGCCCCGCGCGACATCGCGAGCCGGGCCGCCAAGCGCGTCTGCGACGAAGGCCGCGGCGTCGGCACGAGCGGCCTGGGTGTGTACCTGGACTTCTCGGATGCCATCCAGCGCCTCGGTCTCAAGACCATCAAGGAGCGGTACGCCAACCTCTTCGACATCTACCACGAGATCACCGGCGAGGACGCCTACCAGGCTCCGATGCGGATCTTCCCCGCCGTGCACTACACGATGGGAGGCCTCTGGGTGGACTACAACCTCATGTCCAACATCCCCGGACTCTTCGTCCTGGGTGAAGCCAATTTCTCCGATCACGGCGCCAACCGCCTCGGCGCTTCCGCCCTGATGCAGGGCCTCGCCGACGGCTACTTCGTCATCCCGTACACCATTGGCGACTACCTGGCCTCCGTGAAACCGGGTTCCACGCCGAAGACCGACGCCGAGGCCTTCTCCCGGGCGGAAAAGGAGACCAGCGATCGCGTCAACCGCCTCCTGGGCATCCGCGGCAAGCGCAACGTTTCGCATTTCCACAAACAGCTCGGCCGCATCCTGTGGGAAGGCTGTGGCATGGCGCGGAACCGGGCGGGATTGGAGAAGGCGCTTCAGGCGATTCCAGCCCTGCGCGAGGAGTTCTGGACGGATGTCAACGTCCTCGGGGATTCCCTCTCCCTCAATCAATCCCTGGAGAACGCCCACCGGGTCGCCGATTTCCTCGAGCTGGGCGAGGTGATGTGCCTGGACGCCCTCACGCGGACCGAGAGCTGCGGCTGCCATTTCCGGGAGGAATCCCAGGAAGCCGGCGAATGCAAACGGGACGACGAACGGTTCACCCACGCCGCCGTCTGGGAATTCAAGGGGGACGGCCATAAGCCCGTCCGCCACGCCGAGCCCCTGAACTACGAGTTCACCCAACTCGCCACCCGCTCCTACAAATAAGGTCAAGGTCGAGCCTGCCACTTCCAAGCTTCCCCCCATCATGAAAGTCCACCTCCGAGTCTGGCGTCAGAAGGGACCGGATTCCCCCGGCGAGTTCAGGAACTACGAAGCCGCGGACCTCAACCCCAACATGTCGTTCCTCGAGATGCTGGATGTGGTCAATGACCGCCTCTCCAGCCGGGGCGAGGAACCGATCGCCTTCGCCCACGACTGCCGCGAAGGGATCTGCGGGACGTGCTGCCTGACGATCAACGGGAAGGCCCACGGACCCGGCCGCGCCATCGCCACGTGCCAGACCTACATGCGGAGCTTCACCGACGGCGACACCATCGTCATCGAACCGTTCCGCGCCCGTCCCTTCCCCATCGTCAAGGACCTCGTGGTCGACCGTTCGGCCTTCGACCGGATCATGCAGTCGGGTGGATACGTTTCGATCCGAACCGGCGCCGCTCCCGACGGCAACTCGATCCCGATCTCGAAGGAGATCGCCGACCGCGCCATGGATGCCGCCCAATGCATCGGGTGCGGCGCCTGCGTCGCGGCGTGCAAGAACGCCAGCGCGATGCTGTTCGTCTCCGCGAAGGTCTCCCAACTCAGCCTCCTGCCCCAGGGCCGCCCGGAACGCCATCGCCGGGTGCTTTCCATGGTGGGCGCCATGGATGCCGAAGGCTTTGGCAATTGCACGGTCACGGGATCGTGCGCCGCGGTCTGTCCGAAGGAGGTCAGCCTCGATTTCATCACCCGGATGAACCGGGAATACCTTGCCGCGCTGCTCCATGAAGGCGTCGGTCGCGCCGCCGGCAAGGAGGGCGGAGCCGGCTGAAGGACGTCGGGCCCCTGTGCGTTTCCCTGCGCAGTGAAACAAATTCGTTGAGCCGATGGGGGAGTCCCGGCTTGAATCGCCCCCCGACGTCGCCCCTCGGTGGTTCCGCCTTCGCGGGATCCGAGCCGGAGGACATCGCGGGCGAAGCCGTGAAGGACGAGCGACAACGCGTGACGATTTTGTACACCGGGAATGTCCAGGGAGTTGGTTTCCGGTACGCCACTCGCGGCGTCGCCGAAGGCTTTGACGTCTGTGGCACCGTGAGGAACCTTCCCGACGGTCGCGTGGAACTCGTGGCCGAAGGTTCGATGCGGGAAGTGGACTCGTTCCGTCGGGCGATCCGGGAGTCGGGGGTCGGATCCCTGATTCGCAAGGAGGTCGCGGAAGTCGCCCCGCCCCGCGGGGACCTGCGGGGATTCCAGATTTTGAGGTAGCGCAGTAAACGCCAGATGAGATACGCGATCATCGCCGACATTCACGGCAACTTGGACGCCCTCGAGGTCGTCCTCCGGGATATCAAGGAAAAGGGCTGCACCCACCACGTCTGCCTCGGCGACGTCGTGGGCTACGGCGCCAATCCCAAGGAATGCCTGGATATCATCCGGGACATGAACATCCCGTGCGTCAAAGGCAACCACGACGAGTACTGCTCCAATGACGCCTTCGCCGAGGGCTTCAATCCGCTCGCCCTCGAAGCCGTCGCCTGGACCCGGCAGCAATTGTCCCCCGAAGACCGCCAGTGGCTCCACGACCTGAAATACCTCCGACTCGTCGGTAGCTTCACCATCGTTCACGCCACGCTCGACGCCCCCCAACGCTGGCAATACGTGTTCGACAAACTCGAAGCCGCCTCGAGCTTCACGTATCAGAACACCTCGCTCTGTTTCTTCGGACACACCCATGTCCCCGTCGCGTTCGTCCGCGATTCCGTCGTCCGCGGGGGCACCTACTCCCGGTTCCGCGTCGAACCCGGCAAGAAATACTTCGTCAACGTCGGCAGCGTCGGGCAACCGCGCGACAACAATCCCCGCGCCGCCTACGTGATCTACGACACCACCGAAAACACGATCGAGCTCCGCCGACTGGACTACGACATCCCCAAAGCCCAGAAGAAGATCCTCGACGCCGGCCTCCCTCCCCGCCTCGCCGAGCGCCTCGCCATCGGCCGATAGGTATCCCTGGCGGACACCGCCATCATCGCCCGCCCCGCCCTGACGGAATCCCTCACGGAGCCACGGCGGCACGGAGGCGCGGAGTGAATCCACAGCCCGCCCGGATTCGGGCTCTTGCCAATACCCGCCCCCCTCCGTGCCTCCGTGGCTTCGTGGCTTCGTGGCTTCGTGAGTATCGAATCCCGGTTCATCCGGTTCGCGTCGCTCCGGCGAGTTCTCCGTAAGATTTCGTGCGTCCTTCGCGTTCTCCGGTTGAACACATCAACGCAATCCGCCGACACCCCGCCATGAATCCACCGATCAAGCCGGCCAACGAATTCCGAATCGGCAACATCAAGGCCGCCGTCTGGCGCAACGACTACGAGGGCAGCGTCCGCTACAACGTCACGTTCTCACGCAGTTACCGGGACGCGGAGCATTGGCGCTCTTCGGACTCGTTCGGCCGGGACGATCTTCTCGTCGTTTCCAAGCTCGCCGATCACGCCCACACCTGGATCTGCTCCCAGGGGCGGGATTCCCGGCTCGAATCGCCCGTTTCCACCGCCGCTTCCGCGCGAACGGAATCCCCCAATGGCGCTGTCGCAGCCGCGCGCGAAAAACTCCTGCGAGGCGCCTCCGCCCTTTCCGGTCGGTCCGTCTAAGCCCGTCCCGTCCCAATCCCCGATTCCGCGCCCAATCAACAGCAACGACGGATGTTCCGGTAGCGCTCGTCGAGGGTACGAACCCAGACGCGCTGATCGCGGGCGTGGTCGGCGTCAGCGTTCGTGGCCACCGAAGCCCCGAGAGCCGGGGACGTCCCAGGCGCGCCGGGAGCCGCCTGCGACGTGACTGTCGCCGGGCGATCTCGATCCGACGTGGCGCAGGCACAGACCAGCGCGTCGCGTTCCCTGGCCCGCTGGTACGCCGTCTCGCCCGCGAGTTCACGCGCGAGCGCGAATCCAAGGGCGATCCAGCCGGCGAGGCCCGGTGTTCCGACAGGCGCCAGTTTGTAGTCCGGAAGCCAGACAGGCTCGGTTTCGCTCAACCGGGCCGGCTTGCGTCGGGCGAGCAGCAGCCACCACTCGCGGACGCTGAGCCCCACGATCAATCCCACCATGGCGAGGAAAAAGCCGGTCACCGCCACGTCCACCCGCTGGTTCGTCTCCGAAACGCGGTTCAAGCGCAGCGAATCCTCCGCCGTCGAGATCGCCCCGGAATCCCCCCCGGCCCGGGCCCGGTCCAAAGCCTCCTCCAAGGCCGGCCGCTGCGCGGCCGCCGCCTGGGCCGCCGCGAGAAATCCAATTCGTGGACTCGGGTGGAAGATCTTCTGAACCCCGGCGGTCACCGTCACGACGAGCAGCCAGCAGAGCGGCAATAAGGTCAGCAACGCCCACGCGGGTCGACCGGAAGACGCCGTGGATCCGGTGCCCCCCGCGGATCCCGCCCCCGCACCCCTCGGGAGAAGCTGCGACTTCAACAGGATCGTGGTCGCGAGGCACAGCGCGATGCTCGCGAGGAGCTGATTGGCGATGCCGAAGATGGGCCAGAGGGCCTTGATGCCCCCCATGGGATCGCGAACGCCCTGGATCAGGAACCAGCCCCACCCCGCCACGATGAGAAGGCTGGCCAGGATGTTGGCCGCGACACTCCGGGTGTCCCCGAGGCGGGGCGAAACCTGGCGGATCGCGTCCTGGATCAGGTACCGGCCCACCCGCGTGCCGGCGTCGAGGGTTGTCAGGATGAACAACGCCTCGAACATCAGCGCGAAGTGGTACCAAAGATCCAACCATCGTCCCTGGGTCAGGTGGGAGAAGATCATCGCCATGCCCACCGCCAGCGTCGCGGCACCACCCGTCCTCCCAAAGAGCGAAGTCTCACCCATCTTGTCCGCCAGCTCGTGCATCGTCTCGGGCCGGACCGTGACCGGCGCTTCCCTGAAGCTCCCCGGCCTGTCCGAATCCGGTTCAAGAACGACGAAGCCGCTCTTCTCGATGCGCGCGACCGTGTCGGCTTCGACGGCGGCGGCGGTCGCGCCCGTTCCCTTGACGTTCATCGCCAGGTAGACCCCGGGGTCCAGCGTGCAGGCGGCGATCATCGCCATGATCGCGACCAGTGATTCCAGGAGCATCGCCCCATACCCGATCGGCCGGACGAACCCCTCCCGGGTCACAATCTTGGGGGTGATGCCGCTCGAGATCAGCGTGTGAAAGCCCGAGATCGCGCCGCAGGCGATCGTGATGAAGCAGAACGGAAACACGCCCCCCGGCACGACGAGACCCGATCCGTCGACGAACCGGCTCACCGCCGGCATTCGAAGGTCGGGCAGCACCAGCAACGTTCCCACCGCCAGGGCCAGGATCGTTCCGAGCTTCATGAACGTGCTCAGGTAGTCCCGCGGGGCGAGCAGCAGCCAGACCGGAAGGACGCTCGCCGCGAAGCCGTACACGATCACCGCCCACGCCAGCGATTTGTGGGGCAGATGAAACACTTTCGCCCACTCGGGATGGCCATGGACGAACTGCCCGCCCCAGACCGCGAGCAGGAGCAACCCGACGCCCATGACCGACACCTCCAGGACCTTCCCGATTCTCAGAAACCGAAGGTAGCCGCCCATGAACATGGCGATCGGAATCGTGGCCCCCACCGTGAACACGCCCCAGGGACTCTCCGCCAGGGCGTTCACCACCACGAGCGCCAGCACCGCCAGGAGAATGATCATGATGGCGAGGATCGCCACCAGCCCCACGCCACCCGCCAGCGAGTTCAATTCCTCCTTCACCATCTGCGCCAGCGATTTTCCGTCCCGCCGCATCGACGCGAAGAGGATCACCATGTCCTGGACCGCGCCGCCGAGAACCACGCCGATCAGGATCCACAAGGAACCCGGGAGATACCCGAACTGGGCCGCCAGGACCGGGCCCACCAAAGGCCCCGGACCCGAGATCGCGGCGAAATGATGTCCGAAGACGATCCACGGGTTCGTCTTCACGAAGTCCTTGCCGTCCTCGTGCACCTCGCACGGAGTCGCCCGCCGGTCGTCCAGGGCCAGCACCCGCGCCGCCACCCATTTCGAATAGAACCGGTAGCCAATCGCGTAACTGCAGATCGCGGCGATCAGCAGCGTCGACGAATTGATCGGCTCGGCGCGCCGGGTCGCCAGGGTCGCGTACGCCCACACCCCCGCGAGAACCACCGCGAACCAGAGCCCCATCGACAGCGCCTTTTTCATCGATCGTATAGGAACCCGGCCAGCCTACGCGGGGCGCTGTTCGCAGGGAAGCGCACGGATTCGGAGTTCCCACCCGCTTCGATTCAGCCCAGCGTCGCGTCGGTCCCGCCGCCGTCCATGAATCTCACCACCGACCCGATCCCAAGACTGGTCCGCGACCTCGCCATCCCCGCATCGGTCGGTTTCGTTTTCAGCACTCTCTTCAACGTCGTCGACACCTGGTGGGCGGGCCGCATCTCCACGGAAGCGCAAGCCGCGCTTTCGATCTCGTTCCCCGTCTTCTTCATTCTCATCGCGGCCGGCAGCGGGCTTTCCCAGGGGGCGACGGCGCTCATCGCGAATGCGCTCGGTTCGAAGGACCTCGCCACCGCCCGCCACTACGCCGCCCAGGCGGCCTTGTTCGCCGTCGCCGTCGGCATCCTCCTTCTCGCCGTCGGCTGGCTGATCGCTCCCTCGCTGTTCCGCCTCCTGGGAGCCCGCGAAGCCTACCTGGGACTGTCGCTGTCCTACATGAACACGATTCTCGCCGGCTCGGTGTTCTTCCTCCTCCAATCGGTTCTCAATGGAGGACTCCAGGCCCAGGGCGACACTCGGACCTTCCGGAACGCCCTCATCGTCGGCTGCATCCTGAACATCGGACTCGATCCGTGGTTTCTCCACGGCGGCGCCGGGATACCACCACTCGGGATCGCCGGGATCGCGCTGTCCACCGTCGTCATCACCGCCGGCGGCGCCCTCTATGTCCTTCTGCGGCTCCGCCGGACTCCCGTGGGCGCCCAATGGACGGCGACCGATCTCCGGCCTTCGGCGGCGGCTTTCCGGGACATCGCGCGGCAGGGCCTGCCCGCCAGCCTCAACATGATGACGGTCGCGCTCGGGATCTTCGTCATCACCTGGTTCGTGAGCCGCTTTAGCGCCGAAGGCGTGGCCGCCTATGGAATCGCCACGCGGATCGAACAGATCGTCCTCCTGCCCACCATCGGCCTCAACATCGCGACACTGACGTTGTCGGGACAGAACCACGGCGCCGGTCGTCTCGACCGGGTTCGCGCCACCTGGACGACCGCGCTGCGCTACGGGCTGGTCATGATGCTCTTCGGGGGCGTCATCCTCTTCGCGGCGGCCGGACCGTTGATGGCCTGGTTCACGCCCGACACCACCGTGATCGCGATCGGCCGCTCGTACCTGCGCGTCGCCGCCTGGACCCTCGGCTCGTACGTGCTCCTCTACCAGACCGTGTTCATGCTCCAGGGCCTCAAACGCCCGGTCTTCGGACTCTGGATCGGCCTCTACCGACAGATCGTCGCCCCGGCCATCGTCTTCCCTCTTCTCGCGTTCGCGGCGGGATTCGGACTCCAGGGGATCTGGTGGGGCATCGCCTTCGTCAATTGGTCCGGCGCCCTCGTCGCCGCCGGGTACGGTGCCCGCTTTCTCCGACGTCATGGCGGGCCAGAAGTCCGTTGATTCCAGCGGCCACCCGCCTACGCTCTCGGCGCGATGCGCGTTCGCCTGATCATCGCCGGGCTCACGGGAGTCGTGGTCGGCTTGGTCGCCCTCGACTTCATCCAGGCAAGCCAACTGCGAAAAGCGCGCCTGGAATGGGAAGCGGCGTTGGAACCGGCCCCCGCCCTCGTCACCGGCACCAACCAGCGCCCGCTGCGACTGCGCCTCCACTCCCTCCCGCCGATCCAGCTCCGCACCGAGGTCAGAACCCTCGACTGGCGTTCCATCGAGTCCGACGACTACCCCACGTACATCGCCAACCTGCGCGCCACGGGGTGCCCCGAGGAAACCATCCGCGATATCATCCTCGCGGACGTCAACAAGCTCTTCGCCGCGCGACGCCACGCCCTCAGCGCGCCCCAGCCCGACTGGACGTATTGGCGACACCCGGACGAGATCGGCCCCGACGACAAGGCCGCCGAGGCCGAACGCCTGTACCAGATGCAGCGCGACGCCCTGGACATGGAGCGAAGGCTGCTGATTCACACGCTGCTGGGTGAAAGCGCCCTCCAGGCGGAACTCGCCGAGGAAATCCAGGAGGCCACCGAGGACCGGGACCTCCGATTCCTGCCCGAGGAGAAAAGGCGCGCCATGGCCGAAGCGACCACCCAATGGCGGCGCGCCCACGCCCTGGCCGCGCAGGCGACCGATGAGGACGAAGCCCGCCGCCTCCACGCCGCCGCGGACCAGGCGCTCGCGGAATCGGTTGGCCGCGTGCTCACCCCGGAGGAACGCGACGCGTACGAACTCCGTTCCAGCCCCCTGGCCCATGATCTCCGGGACCGCCTTCGCGGCTTCGGCGCGACCCGCGAGGAGTTCGAGGAACTGTTCCGGATCGAACGGCAATTCGAACAGGAACGCGCCCGTTTGCAGGAAGCCCAAATGACAGGGTCCGACCCGCAGGCCCTCGAAAAGCTCGAAGCTTCCGAAATCGAACAGCAGGCCCGGGTCCGCGAACTCCTCGGGGAACGCCGGTTCGCGGACCTCGAACGATCCGGCGACCCGGATTACCAGACCCTGTTCTCGCTGGCCCAAAGCCATTCCATGTCACCCGACCTCGCCAACCAGGTCTGGGGCATGCGGCGCATCGTCGAAAATCAGACTTCGCGGATTCGTGAAAACCCGTTCCTCACCGCCGACCAGAAAACCCGCGCCCTCGAAGCCATCCGCTTGGAGACCCAGGCCGGGATCGTCGACGTCCTTGGAGAACCCCTGCTCAACGAGTACCAGCAACAGGGCGGCGATTGGATCGGCCAGTTGACCGATCCGACGGACCTCGGCGTGACCGGGCAGGAAATGGTCCCACCGCCGCTCCCGGGCCTTCCGGTCGAAACGGCGCCCTCCGACGGCTTTCTCCCCGTTCCGTGACGCCCGCCCGCCCTCCAGGCCGCGGGGCCATCGTCGCCCTGGGATCCAATCTGGGTGACTCCCGCCGAATTCTCGTCGATTGCCTGGATGAACTCCGGAGGCGCGCGCCCGATGGGTTTGTCGCCTCCTCCCTCTGGCGATCGACTCCCGTGGAGTGCCCTCCGGGTTCCCCGGATTTCCTCAACGCCGTCTGTCGTTGGGACGTGGGTCCCCACTTCCCCACTCCCGAATCGCTCCTCGATCAGCTCCAGAGTCTGGAGCGTGACTTCGGGCGACGCCCGCGGAAGGTGCTCAATGAGTCCCGGCCCCTCGACCTCGACCTCATCGCGTTTGGGGACGCCGTGCGGAACGGTCCACGCCTGGTTCTCCCCCACCCGAGGGCCCATCAACGCCGGTTCGTCCTGGCGCCGCTCCACGAAATCGACCCCGGGCTCGTCTTGCCGGGATGGACGCGGACGGTCGCGGAGCTGCTCTCGGACCTGCCCGCGGGCCGAGGCGACGAGGTTCACCGACTGCCCTGATCCCAAGGAATTCCAGGACAGGAGCCTACGACGAATCGACGGCGCGCGATCCGTTGTGCCGGATGGCGGAGAGAACCCTTGAACCGGAGCTTCGCGGCGCCTACAACCAACCGCACCCAGGGTGCCTGCCTCATGATCGTCGAGACAACGCGTTCTCCCATCGCCCGATTGACCGAGCTTCGGCATTTCATGGGCCCGAGCCGCGAACTGTGGCCTCCCCTGGCCGAGGGCCTGGCCAGCCTCGCGCATGCGGATCGCTGCCTGCTGGCCCTGGGCACCCGCCCCGCTCCCGGCGCGGAACAGCCTCCACCTCCCACGGGCGGAACGGGAGGCCCCGTGGACGGTCTCCAATGGGGCCGCCTCCATGATTGGTCCGACGGCGCTCCCGACGGCCCCGCCAATGGGTTGCTCAACGGTCAACTCGTCGCCCTCGCGACACTCACGGCCCGCGAAGGCACCCTGGTTCACGGACTGAACTCGCCGGGCGCCTTCGTCGTCGCGCTCCGGCTTCCAGTCCTCTCCCAGGCCGAGATCTGCGTCGCGATCTGCCTTCTCACGGGATCGACCGAAGTCCTCGCGCGCGCCGCCCTCGAATCGCTGCTTCTGGTCCAGGACACGGTCTACCTCGCCCAGGAATTCCGTCAGGCCCGCGATGGAGCGGCTTCCCAACAGCGCCTGGGCGAAACCCTCGAAGCCCTCGCGATCGTCCAGGACCAGTCCCGCTTCTACGCCGCGGGGCTCGCGCTCTGCGGCGGCCTCGCCGATCGCTTCCAGGCGGAGCGCGTGAGCCTCGGCTGGATGCGCGGACCCAGCATCCAACTGCGCGCCGTCAGCCGGACCGAACGCATCAACCGCCAGATGGAACTCGCCCAGGCGCTCGAAGCCGTCATGGAGGAAGCCGTCGATCAGGACAACGACCTCACGCACCCCGACGAGGACGGCGGTTGGATCACCCGCGAACACGAGAAGTTCTCCGCCCAGTATAAGTCCCCGAATATCTCCACCTTCCTACTCCGCGCCGGCGAGGATGCCGTCGGCGCCCTTGTCGTCGAACGCGCCGCCGGTCCCCTCGAAAATCCCGAGATCCAGCAGATCCGCGTGGTTCTGGACCTTCTGGGCCGCCGGTTGGATGACCTGGAACGTCGGGATCGCTGGATCGGCGCCCGCGCCGCCCATTGGATCCGGCAACGCGCCGCGTTTCTGATCGGTCCGCGCCATACCTGGGCCAAATTGCTCGGTCTCGGCGTGTTCGCGCTGATCCTCGTCCTCGTCTTCTTCCGCATGGACTACCGGGTGGAGGGTAGTTTCCACCTGCGCGCGGAACAACTCGCCCAGCTGGGCGTTCCCTTCGACGGATTCATCGGCCAGACCTACGTCCGACCCGGTGACATCGTCACGAACGGGCAACCCCTCCTCCAACTCGACATCCGCGACATCGTCCTCGAGGAAGCCGCCGCGGCGGCCGAATTGCAGCGATACCAACGCGAAATGGAGAAAGCCCGCGCCGCTGGAGCCCTCGGCGACATGCGCGTCGCCGAGGCCCTCTCCCAACAGTCCGCCGCGCGTCTCGCCCAGCTCCGAAACCGCCTCGAACAGGCCTCGATGCGCAGTCCTTTCGACGGAGTCGTGATCGAAGGCGATTTCCATGAACGCCTCGGCCAGCCCGTCCGACAGGGCGATCCCCTCTTTCGTGTCGCCCGCCTCGACCGCCTCTACGTCGAAGCCGAGGTGCCCGAACGGGACGTCCACGAACTGACCGGCTCCGACCGTGGCGAGGTCGCGTTCCTCAGCCAGCCAGGACTGAAGTTCGAGGTCCAGGGTCGCATGCTCGAACCCGCGGCCGTGCCCCGCCAGGCCGGCAACGTGTTCCTGTACCGCTGCGACCTCGCGAAGCCCCCCGAAGCCTGGTTCCGTCCGGGCATGCAGGGCGTCGCCAAGATCGAGGCGGGCCGGCGAAGGCTCATCTGGGTCCTCACCCATCGCACCCTCGATTTCCTTCGCCTCCATCTCTGGTGGTGACCTGATCGCACCCGTCATGGCCCGCCCGAACGAAACCTTCTCCGAATCGTGGCACCGGGTCGCCTCGCGGCGCATCGCCCTCAGCCCCGGCGTCCGCGTCCGCCGCCAGACCTTCCGTGGCGAACGCTTCTACGTCCTCGAAGACCCCCTCTCGAATCAGTTCTTCCGCCTCCGCCCGCCCGCCTACGAATTCGTC
>JBFWOK010000106.1:0-25142 GCA_050250555.1 Limisphaerales bacterium | reverse complement strand
AAATCGAGCCGGTGCCCTGAGCCATCCACCCTCGCCACCTCCTCCCATCAAACACCCCTTGTTCGCGCACCCGTCACCCGGTTTTCAAACCGCTCGTTTTACCTGGTGTCCTCATCGCTGCGCACAGCTGCTATTCGCCGTCCGCATGTCGGTCTGTTGACTCGGGATCGGTTATCATTGAATTGCACTCGCGCGAAGGATTCGCGTCGTCATGTCACGAATAGAAGAAGCCCATCTCCTTCAACGAACAGTGTCTTCCCGCGCCGACGATGACGTGGTCAAGCACCTCGATCTTAAGGAGTTGCCCGGGACGGATCAGGTCGCGGGTGACGCGGATGTCCGCTTCGGACGGGGTCGCTTCTCCCGAAGGGTGGTTGTGCATCAGGACGACCGCCGCCGACGCGGCAATGATCGCGGTCCGAAAAACTTCGCGGCCATGGACGAGGAGGGTATCCATAGTGCCGGTCGCCACAATGTGATGCCCCCGCACACGCCGGCGTGTGTTCAGATGAAGCACGACCATCGTTTCCACCTCGGGATTGAAGCCGGGCATCGTCGAAACATGCAGGCGCCAGTAGTCGGCGGCCTTGTCCGGCGAGTCGCAGAGATGCATGCGCTCGGGGAGGGGACAGTCCCGCAGGGCCACGACCTTGTATTCGGCCGGCTCCGACCGGCGGCGCCGATGCGGTATCGACACCGAAGCGACCGGCATTCGGAGGAGTTCGAGTTGCTCCATGAGCCGGTCCGCCCGATCTGGGTCGGCTTTTCGGGGATCGGCATCGGGACCGTTCAATAGTCCTCCGGCAATAAGACGGTCGTGAGCGACCGGTCAGCCTCGGTGATGATCCAGAACACGATGCCCGTCTGCGACCGGTACGAGGACAGTAACCGCGTGCCTTCGATCAGGGCGCCGTCGTTGGGGGCGCGATCTTCCGGGCACAAGTTCCCCCAATCTCCGGTCGAATGGCGAAACAAGGCGCGAAGGACGTCGGACTCCGCGAGGACCGCAGCCGCGTTCGCCGTAATCACGGTCCGACCCAGGGGCACGGTCACCCGAGGCAGGGGCGCCGAATTGGGACTGTCCCGCAACGCGTCGCCGCCAGGAAGCGGGGGCTTCCCGTTCCGCGGATGAGGATGATCGGGAGGCCCTCGTTCCGGGCCGGGGTTCGGTTGCAGCATGGTCATGGTTGCCCCTCCGAATCTGATCACGTTCTGGCATGCGTTGGCGCTTTGGCATCGGCGAGGTTGGCTGGCGTCCGGCGGCGCTGCGCCTGTTCCGGAACGGCGGGTTCCGCTCGATCCCGAGGTTGGCCGGCAATCCAGGTGTGCGCGTGGTCGGCGACCTTGGCGAGTACCAGCAAGTCGTCCCGGCCAAAGGACTGCGTGGTTTTCCAGTTGTCCCCGTCCCGATACGCCCGATCGAAGGTCACGTTGTAACGCGTCCCGTTCTCGGTCTCGTTGGCCCAGATCGCAGCGCGGATGGCACCGAGTCGGACCTCGTGAGCAGGCCTCGCTCGGGCAAGCTGTGTGGCTGGTTCAGTCCCCATGATTCCCTCCTTGAAGTGGTTACGACGGCAGACAACCCGAGAGGATGCTCCGTCCATTATCGCCATACCACGATTCCACCCTGAAGTTCAACAGGGTCACCGCATTCTCCACGGTCGGGTCATCGAACGGCCAGGTGCATGTCCTCGCCATTGACAGCCTCCAAGAGATCGGGCGACACGACGACCGTCCCCGCTATGAATCTCGCTTTCACGATCCCCCTTTAGAAATCAGACAGCCGTCTACCCCACCGCCGCCATTCCTTCGCTGCCTCCGATTCCTGGTAGTTGTGCCCGCCCCGGGGTGCTGTCGCCGGAAATCCTCACGCCCGAAGACGCCTGTTTCCATCCCCCGGTCGCCGGACGGTCGACCATCACGTTGACCGATTTGCCCCCTGTCTCCCCAAACACCGGCCCCGGAGCCGAGGACTTCGTAAACGGTGTTTTTCTCGGATCGGCTCCGGCACGGCATCGGGCGCTCCGCTGCGTCCAGGTCGCCAGGCCAGGGCGCCTTTCACCCTGGCCGCCGATCGCTCCACGGCCCGACACCGCGCCTCCGCCGACCACGTTTTCTCCGTCGGGACCCACCCTCTCTCAAGACCAGGTGAAGAGAGGGATGGGCCCTCTCGTTTTTGGAGAAAACATCATGAAAAACAAACCTGTTTACGAAGTACGAACCGGCCTGATCAGGGCCGCTATTTGGGAAGCCAGGGGGGAAAACGGACCCTTCTTCAATGTGACGGTCGGTCGCCTCTTCAAGGCGCAGGAGGGATGGAGGCAGTCGAGTTCCTTCGGGCGCGACGACATCCAGCGTCTGCACGCGGTGCTGAGCCAGGCACACGATTGGATCAGGAACCGTGAGGCAACGAAGTAACCGCGTCGGTCGGGAAACCGGCTAAGCCAATTCTGAAAGGAGGAACTATGAAAACGAAATTCGCACTGGGAACAATCGTCGCGACACCCAATGCCCTGGAGGCTGTCAATGGCGAGGACATGCACCTGGCCCTTCAACGCCACGCCCGTGGAGAATGGGGCGACTGTTGTCCCGAAGACAGGGTGGCGAACGAGGAAGCGCTGAAGGACGGAGCACGGTTGTTCTCGGTCTACTACGACCGCCGCGGCACCAAGTTCTGGATCATCACCGAGGCTGACAGGGCGAGCACAACCATCTTGCTCCCCGAGGATTACTGAGGCGCAAGCCTCCCGGGGCCGCCTCGGGCCCCGGTTATCACGCGAACTCTTGAACGCCGCAGCCGCTTCCGAACGACCAGTGCAAAGAATCGCGAGAAGACGAAGGCGAGGGGAGGCCGGGCCCGATCTCGGAGACCGAGACCCACGGGATTGCAGTTGAACCCGATTTCATGCTAACCTAGCCATCAGCTAGACAGATTACGGAGTCCCCCCATGAGCACCTCGGTGTCCATCGGCCTCGCGGAGGCCAAGAACAAGCTTTCGGAACTCGTCGACCGCGTCGCTCGTGGCGAGGAGTTCATCATCACCCGGCATGACGAAGCCATTGCCCGTCTTGTGCCTGCCAAACGACCCAGCCGCTCCGAACTCCGATCCACCGTCGATCAAATCCTCGCGCTGCGGTCCAGGGGCGGGAAGCCCGTTTCCGCCGACGAGATCCGCACCTGGAGGGACGCGGGACGCCCATGAGCGACGCCTTCGTGCTCGATTCCTCGGTCGCCCTGAGCTGGTTCTTCCCTGACGAGCAGGCGCCTGAGACGGACGCCTTGCTCCAGTCGCTCGCCGACGGCGGGCAGGCCATCACCGCCGGACATTGGGGCCTGGAGGTAACCAATGTCCTCCTCGGAGCCGAACGGGCGAAGAAGCGGCCCGAGGCGAACTCCGCCCAGTTCCTCGCACTGGTCGAAAAGCTTCCCATTGAGGTCGACCCCGAGACCCATCTCCGCGCTGGGTCGACGACCGTCGCGCTCGCACGGAAGCACCGCCTGACCAGCTACGACGCCGCCTACCTCGAACTCGCCATGCGACGCGGGATCCCGCTCGCCACGCTCGACAAGGATCTCCGGAAGGCGGCCAAGGCGGAAGGCGTTCCGCTCCTGCCCAAGGAAACGCGCTGATTGCCGGCTCCTCGCAACCGAGCCGAGGTTAGCATCCCCGGGGAAGGCCAGGCGCCGGCGCCGGGGACCGCGAGGGAAGCCGTTTCGCCTGTCTGGCGCCATGACCCAGGCACCGTCTCTGACCCAAGCCATTCGCACCGCTCGCCCCGGCGCCTCGCCTTTGCGCCTCCCCGAGCCAAAGCTGGTTCCCCGAGACCGGCTCGCAGCTCAAACCCGGTTTGGCAGGATCGGAAGCTGAACCGAGAAGGAGGGGAGCTTCCCACAAGCCCAACCCGCGGGGGGCACCGAATGCACAATGGTTTTGGCCCACCAACTCGGTTTCCCCTGGCTGTGTTGTCGAGTCGGTCATAAAGCACCCCCCCATGGGGGGGATTAGGGCCTCACACATTATGCACCGGATCGTAGACGGGTTGGCCGGCGCGAACGGCCATTCGCCATGTCAGCACAGCGTCAACAAGCGTCTACAGGTCGACGATTCGAACCTGATCCGTGAGGTCCTCTTTTCAGCCCGGGCAGCGTCATCTGGCCCCAGGGAACTCCACGCCTTCCTCCATCAGCAACGCTCGCAGCGCCACGGTGGATTCTTCGTTCATTCTGAGGAGGTCCACGGTCGCTCGTCCAACGGCTGTCCGCCCCCCGATCCGAGGGCCGTGCCAATCGAAATGGTCGGACCACGTGTCCTTCCGCGGATGAAACAGGCGCACCAATTCGCCCGTCGTCGGGTCGAGAGAGGAGAGGTTTGGTCCTTTGTAGGCGTTGCAGGGAAAGCAGGCGAACGCAAGGTTCTCCAGACGGGTCTCGCCCCCGTGTTGTTCGGAGATGATATGATCGACGTGGAAGGTGGCCTCGGCGAACTCGGCAGGAAGGCCACAGTATTCGCAGCGGCGATTCGCTCGCCGCTCGACCTCCCTCCGCATCGCCACCGGCACCATGACGCAGCCGCCGGCTATTCAGATTTGCTCTGGCGGCGGCGCAGCGAAACCCGAGCCTTCGACTTGAGCATCGCCAGGAGGTTCGTGGCCCGAACGTACCGGTCCAGAAGTGCGCGTTCCTCCGGGAGCAGCGAACCGGCCCGAGCCTTGGCACTCAACTCGTCCATTCGTGCGTGGTCCGCAGCCGGGAATCGCGCGTCGAGAATCTCCCGGGCCATTCCGGCAGGGAATTGTCCCCGCCGGGCATCGAATGCTCGACCCAGCAGCGTCACTTCGTTCTCTTCCACCTGAACTCCGGCTCCCATCGTGATTCCATCATATCGCGATCTTGGGTCACAACGCAACCCGGGCTGCGAACCGGGCATTCCCGCACGCCATCGTCCGCGAGATTTGCCCACGAAACCCCGACGTGTCCCCTGCCCACGTTCCAGTTATGATAACCTATTTTATCGCAACAGGTTGTGCGGTGGGGGATCGCCGTGCTAGAATGTGTTAACAAATGCTGTAATCATCTTCTCACGAGGTTCGCCATGGAAATAACGCTCCAGTACCCCGACCGAATCGCCCGGTTTCTGCCGGCGCGCAGTGATTTCTCCCGGGAGATGTTGGAGGCCTACGCCGCTGACGCCTATCGCAACGAGAGGATCAGCCTTCACCAAGTCTGCGTCATGCTCGATCTCGATCGATGGAAGGCGGAGGAGTTTCTAGCCCGACGGCACGCGCTTCGCCCGTTTACGCAGGCCGACCTGGATCTGGAACGTGAGCCGCGTGGGGGCCGATGACCCTGATCGTTGCCGATGCCGGTCCCCTTCGATATCTGGTCCTCATCGAGGCCATTGATGTCCTTCCCGCGCTCTACGACCGGGTCTCGGTGCCACCCGCGGTGCTGCGCGAATTGAGTCATCCCAGCGCACCACCGGCGGTGCAAGCCTGGTCCAGATCCCTCCCAAAGTGGGTTGCGATTCGGACCCCAGCCGTCCCCCACGGCGCAGATGAACTTGGACCCGGCGAGTCCGAAGCAATCGCCCTCGCGCTCGAACTCCGAGCGGACGCGGTGCTGATCGACGAGATTGAGGGCCGCCGAGCGGCGCTCACCCTTGGACTAAAAATCCGAGGAACGGTCGGCATCTTGGAGATGGCATCCGAACGCGGACTTCTGGATTTGGAGCGGACTTTCGAAAAACTCGGGGCCACCAATTTTCGCATCGATCCTTCCTTTCTTGCCGCCGCGATTGCCCGCCATCGGGCAAGCGTCCATCGGGATCCGGGGATGCGACCTTGAGAGCCGCGAGAGTCGCTCTGACCGAGGCACCTCCTGTTGCGGCCACCCGTACGGCTCCCCAGCCCGCCCCGTCGCCACCGGTTCTCGCCGTAGACGCCTTATCCCCCGCCGAGTTCCGCCGTCTAGAGTCCGTCCCTGCTCTGCTCGAATGGCTGGCCAACATCGAGAACCCAAACACACGGCGCGCCTACCGAAACGACGTCGCCGATTTCATCCGATTTACCGGCATCGCATCCCCCGACGCTCTCTCGACCGTTCAGCGCGCTCATGTCATCGCCTGGCGGCGCCAACTCGCCCACCGCCACCTCAAACCGGCGACCATTCGCCGCAAACTCTCCGCGCTCGCCGAACTGTTCGATTTTCTGACCGACCAGGACGCCGTTTCGACGAACCCCGTCAATGGTGTGAAGCGCCCGGGTGAAGGCGCCAACGAAGGCAAGACGCCCGCCCTCTCCGATGCCCAGGCCAAACGGCTTCTCGCCGCTCCGCCGTCCGACACCCTCAAAGGCAAGCGAGACCGGGCCGTGCTGGCGGTCCTCCTCTTCCATGCCCTGCGCCGCGGCGAGTTGTGTGCGCTGCGGGTGCGCGATTACGCGCCGCGCCGTGGCATCCCGAGCTTGGCCGTGCATGGCAAGGGATCGCGCATCCGGTACCTCCCGGTCCACCCCACCGCCGTACCCCTCCTGGAGGAGTACCTCGATGCCGCCGGACACCGCGGCGACGTCGAAGGCCCACTGTTTCGGCCCGTCCGAAATCCTGGAGGAACCCTCGAACGCCCTCTGACCGGCACGGCTGTTTACACCAACATCGTGAAGCACCACGCCGTCGCCGCGAAGATCCCGCCGTCTACGATCCGTCCGCACTGTTTACGCGCCACCGCCGCCACGAATGCCCTCGAACACGGCGCGGACATCGCCAAGGTGCGCGACTGGTTGGGGCACGCCGCGGTCTCAACCACCCAGCTCTACGACAAGCGACACACCCGCCCCGAGGACTCACCGACCTTCAAGGTGGAATACTGAAGAATGAAGCGCAGCCCGTGCGTTTGATTCTATGGCTCCGCGGCGACCGTCAAGGTCGTGCTCCTGCGTCGCCTCCACCTTGACCGTCTCCGCTCTGCCATGACCCGCACTTAAGAGCTGCGCTGGGAGCCTGTGCCTTCTGTCGAAGGTGCGAGAAAGGACGTACCTCACCGAAGGCACCGAAGGTCCCTCCCCGTTGATCCGAGGCGAATCCGACTGAACACCCGTTCTATCCGCCCCCTCAGCCATTGGCCGGAGGCACCCGGATTCGGGTATGCTGAGCGCTAAACAGATGCCCCGCGTGCCACGGCTTTCCAGTGCGACGGTTCGCCGGGCATCAAGGACCGCCCCCATTCGCCATTCGCCATTCGCCATTCGCCTTGCCGCAGGAGAACCAAACCATGGGCCAATACGATCACCTCATCGACCCGACCGATTTCGGCACCGTCACCCGCTACCTCAAGGCGCCCAGCTCCGAAATTTGGCTCGTGTTCCACGTCCGTGAACGCCAGATGATCTCGAAACTCGCCGAAGAGCTTCAGCGGGAATCCGCCCAGACGGGCGCGCGTCCGGGCAAGTTCCCGCTCTGCGTCGAACAAGGAATCGAGAGCGGTTGGCTCAAGGTCTCGGCGCGGAACAGCCACGCCACCGTCCCGAATCAGAAGGAAGAGTGGTTCGTCCGCGCCGAGGACGTCGAACCCAGGACGACGACCTGGGTGCTGTACTTCCCTCCCGCCTACATCGCCCACACCCCCGGCCTGTTCGAGGGGCAAGTCATGCGCAGCCAGCGCAAGCAACAGGTGGAAGCCCAGGCGAAGGTGGGATCGGGGAATCCGCCGAGCTCGTCGACTCCATCCCAAGGAGGTCAGGGCGCCGGTACGACCACCTCAAACTCCCAGTCCCAGAGCCAGGGGCAGAGCCAGGGACGCTGAGTCGTGGGGGCGCCTTCCCGGCGCAGTTGGCTGACGACGTCCCGACAACGCGGAAACGCAATGGATCCGTTTCCCGGATTCGCGCCAGCGCCATCCGGGCCCGGTCTTCCTGCGCCTGGGTGATGTGCGACCAAAGCCGCTGCCGGACGAGGGCCACGAAGATCCGCACCGCCGAGCCTTTCGCTTCGCGGGCACGGACCGCCGCCGCGACGAAGTTGAGCGCGTTCGCGTCGCACGCCTCGATCCATCCGCGCTGCACGGCCTGTCCGTACAGCGCTTCGAGGCGACCGAGGTTCCGCAGGTCGGCCTCGACGACGTTTCGCAGGTCCGCCTCGAACTCGCTTCGATGCTCCGGGTTCTCCTCTCCTTCCCCCTCCGTGCAATCACCAGACGCGTCGCCTCCCGGCAACCGGGTTTCCTGGTCTTTAGATTCGTAAGAAGTTTCCGAGTCTTCTCTTGGGGGTGCAAAAGGGGCGCCGTTCTCCGCGGGGGGCGGTGCAGGATTGGGACCCGGCTTATCCCGATTCACGAACGGCTCCGGCGATGCGGCCACGGCCCCGATCGGCACGCCTTTGCCAGCGGCGTCGCAGCCCTCGTTTTCGTGAGCGACCGGACGCCAATCCTGGTCGATCTCGAAGTAGGCGCCGTCGCGGTTGAGCTTCCACTGCTTCGACCCGGTGTCCTTCGAGATCCATCCGATCCTGCGAAGTTCCGCCTGCGCGTATCGGACCGCGCGGAGACTCATCGAGAAGGTGTCGGCGATCCATGGCGCTTTCACCGTGCCGCGATGTCGAACCCTGCCGGTTCCCCTTTCCAAAGAGAGGCCTCGAATGGCATACGCCGCTACGACGCGCCAGTTGGCTGGTCGTGGGTCTCGTGCGAGCGACCGAAGCATGGCCCGCGGCATGGGAATCGGTCGGCGCGGACTGCGCCCGCACGCGATTGCATCCAACAGGTCCTCGCTCCCAGATCGCGGCTTCGCTGAAATGAGGAAGCGATCCCTTCCAATGGTCACCAATCCCGCGGCCACGAGTTGCCGAAGTCCGCGACGCGCGGCTCGCACCGACAGTCCGGTCAGCCTCGCCAACTCCTCGACCTCCAGCCGCCAGACGTCCCCTCGCCTCGCCTCCCCCACCCTCCTGCGCCGCACGCGTCCCGCCGCTTCGCGCGCCGCGACCGCAGCCAGGCAGGCCCAGAACACCCGTACCCCGGTACCGTCGACGTCACCCGAATCGCGGGCATGCACGACGCTCGCCAACTGAATCGGCGTCACCGTCTTGTATCCCCCAAGCATATCCCCTCCCCAAACGAGGTTTGGAAGCGCGGCATGCACCGACACGATCCCGGCGGTGTCGTCACGACACCAGTTGTGGCGAGGGGCGATTTCGATCTAGACTCGGAGTGTCAGTACCCGAGTTTGCCTCTCGTCCATGGACGCAAAAAGACCAGCGCTGGAACGCTGGTCTTTTTGTTTGTGCGGTCCTGGCCTTCCTACCTCATACGTTCTTCTCCTCCTCGCGGATTGCTTTAACCCGCTTGAACCATCCATCGCCCAACTCGCCCTCGGATCGCAAGAGGGACAATCGACCACTCGCCCGTCGCGATGGCGCGAGGGCCAAATGGCCAAGGCGCCTTGTCGCCTGCGAGTCCCGTTGGCCAATCGGCCAACCGGCCATCGACTTGGCCAAGAGGCCAATGGGCCAATTCGAAAAGACCCTCTTGCGCCGCGCGCTTGAACGTGCGATTCAGCCAATGGGCGGTTTGGCCAACGGGACGTTGTCGGAGCCCGTTGGCCATCGGGCCATCCGGCCAGGCCACAATTCAATCAGGGAGGGTACATGGAACCAGGGGAACGGGAACGAAACACCGTTGTGATTTCGGTGGGCAATCAGAAGGGCGGAGTGGGGAAGACCACCAACACGATTCAACTCGCGAGTGCCTTGGCGGAGCGCGGTCGACTGTCGCTGATCGTCGATCTCGACATGACCAGCGGAGCGACCAAGGCGCTGCGAGCGCCGACGGAAGGGTGGATCAGTTCGTTCGAACTCCTTACCGGCGCCGAGCACGCCGCGGACACCATCATCCGAAACGACGAACCCGAGGTACCGCTGCCGCCGAACGTCCACCTCGTGCCCAGTTCGCGGAAACTCGCCGAACTCGACACTTTCCTGGCGCAGAACCCGTGGGTGGTGCACCAGGACCTCCTGATCGAGCCCATCGACCAATTGCGCGGGCGCTACGACTACATCTTCCTCGACACCCCGCCGCAGAAGACCAAGACGACCATACCGGCCTTGAAGATTGCCGACTTCGCGATCCTCAGCGCCATGCCCGATCACCTCGCCGTCAGTGCCCTCGCCGAGGCTTTGCAGGACATCGCCACCGCCCAGAAGCACGCGAATCCGCATCTGACGCTCCTCGGTGTCATCGTCTGTGCCGTGCCGAGGCCCAAGACCCGGCTCGCCCGAGAACTTGTCGCCTACGTCGAGCGGACCTGTGTCGATCCGACCGGCAGGACCCTGAAATTCGCGACAGAGATCAGCCGCAGCGTCGTGATCCAGGAAGCGCAGAGGGTAGGGAAGACCATCCTCCAGTACCAAGGCGACCACCACGTCGCCGACGAATACCGCGCCCTCGCACGGGAAATGGAAGACCGCCTCTACCGGCTCCGCACCGCCGCCGCTGCCGAATCCCAGTCCCCCGCGCCCGAGGACGCCGCCGTAAATGCCTAGAAAACCCTTCGAAGACACCCCCTACGACCCCATCGCCGCCGATCTCGCCCGCGAAGTCGCCGCCGCCGGTCGGACGACGCAAACCATCGTAACTCGCCCCGTCGCGAGCGAACCGTCCGCCGGGATCACCCGCACTGCCATCGCTGCCTTGGCACCGGTGACTCCATCGCCTGCGCAACCGTCGTCGGCAACAGGCCCAATCCCCACACCCCTCCGCCCTCCAGTCGCCGCTCAAACCCTGCGCGCGAATCCAGTCCGACCGCCCACGATGCCCGGCCCATCGCCGAGCCCCTCACGCGGCCCCACACCGACGATCACCAAACGCTTCGTCGTCTCCCGTGCCGAGGACGCCGACCTCAACGCCTTTCTCCTCCGCCTCCAGCAAGCCGCCGGAGCCCGGGTCCCTCTCAGCGTCATCGTCCGTGCCCTCCTGACCCTCGCCATGCAGGCCGAGTCCGCAATCCTCCGGCAGCTCTCCCGCCAAGCCATCCGCCTCCCATCCACCCACGACACCCTCGCCCTCGGCGAATTCGAGGCCCACTGGCTCTCGGCGCTGTCACATGCATTCAATGCGAGACTCGATCCAGCTCGGTAAATCGCCGCTCGAACGTGCCACCCGATAAACAGCCCTGCTCTCCGGAGTTCCGATACAATTGTTGAAGGGGATTGCGGAGGCGCTGCCTCATCCGCCTCTCCATGAACCGACCCTCACCCCCAGCCCCTCTCCCGTCGGACGGGAGAGGGTGGCCGACAGGCCGGGTGAGGGTGCCTCTTGCCGGTTCATGGTCCGAACTCGTGTCTGAAACTCGGTCATTTTCCCTGCCCATGATTCACGTCAAATCCGGCAGGCTTCAGTGCCTCCTCGGAGCCAACGGATGTTCCATCTGGGCCTACGCCGTTAACGAGGGAACCCGCTCAAGATGCTGTTCAAATCACCGCCGGGCAACCGGCCTGCCCGATATGCTTCAAGAGCCTCCTCGGCGGCCTTCCGCAAATGCGGCGAGTACGTGAGATGCTCGACGGTAGGGCACGCACTCAGCGCGAGGGTGTTCATTGGCGATCTTGTTGCGTTCGGCGCAACAATCGCCGAAGATGTCTTTCCGGCACCTCCTGCGGTTTGCGTACGAAGCGTGTGGTGCATCCGGTCCGGAACCATTCGAATGCCTCGCAGACCGCAACCATAGGTTCACCCCGTTGCTCTCATTGGTTGTCCGCAGGCATTGTACCCTTGGCCAAGAAGTCCCCGTAGAGCACTCTGAATCCATTGGAACTCTCATAGGTTGAATCCTCGTGGGTCCGGGCATCGCTGATGATGAAGTTCACGTGCGGGCCATAGGCGACGATGGTGGCGTCGACGCCGGGGACCTTCGCATTCAGATCCACTTTCACCGCATTCGTAACCGGCTGCCCGGTGAAGCCATTCGCCTCGGCAAACCATCGGCAAGCACTCAGAATCTCGGGATAGAACTCGGGATCGTTACGGGACACCAGGCCCACGACCGGGATGGGCCGCGCGTACCGAATCGGCGCCCCGCCATTACGATCCACGGCGAACCTGGCGGTGCCCGGGTTGTTGAATCCCGCGATCAAAAGCACCCTGGCGACCCTCTCGGGATAGAGTTGCGTAAAGCCAATGGCGGGTGCCACGCCGTCCGAATAGCCTGCGAGGGTGATCTCCTCCACCGTAGGCACCAAGCGCCTCATCTCCACGGCCACATTGTGAATGTGCTTGAAATCCGAAGCCTGCGGGCCCAATTGCCAGTTCCACCGGTTGTCACCGTTGTTTGGCCGCTCCTGAGCGGAAGGAAAGGATGAAACCAAGCCGGCTCGGTCGCATTCCGGACCGATTTCCTCTTCGAACACGGCGCCTGAGTTCGGGCCAAGGGTCGAAGGATGCAGAACGATCACCCCTGTCCTCAGATCGTCGCTCGGCCGGTTGGTGGGGATGCGTACGAAGCCGTTGTGGGTAGCAGGGTTGCCATAGGCAGCCAGGAAATTCTGCTTCTCTGCCGTGGTTTGGACGGCGATTTCACCGCGATCGACCCAATTCGTATTCGCAGGCGACGCGATTCTCGTCCATCGCCCTGGGGGAAGATTCAGGTCTGCAGTGCTTCGATAGAAGAGAGGATGCAGCCTGCCTGACGAGGAGAGCGTAACCCCGCTGGTGGACCTTCTGATGGTGATTCCCTGATCCTCCGGCAACGGGCTGATCGGTATGCGCTGTTGCGCAGGGCTCGGTGATAGGGAGAGCCATGATGTTAGTGCTGCTGCGAGTTTGTGGCTGAGTTGCACTCGCATGTTGAGTTCCTTTCGAGATCCGGTTACGCAGAGACCACCGCCGCCGACACGATCACGGTCGCATTCGAGGAGCAATACGCGCGGGCTTGGGATCCGCAGAAGGCTCGGGCACGTTGGGCGCCGGATGGTGATCCGAATGCGTGATGTGCTGCGTGCTGCGTGTTCGGCAATGCTTGATCCGGACAAGTGCCGAGGAAGTCTATCTCGTATCGGCGCGCACCAGCATGGTTGCCATGCCGACTCCGAGGGTCGTGCTCACCCTCCAGGTCGCGCGCGCTCCATCGCGGGAAACGAGAGTGGCATCGAGCCAACGCGCATAACCTAGCAGGGGCGTGATTCGCAGTCGTACCCGCCCAGAATCCGGGACATTCAACGTCTCGATCAGGACTTCGCGGTCCCCGGCACCTTCGAAGGTCAGGTCGGCGCCCGGCGAGCCGACCAGTCCAGCTTTGGGATCGGCGGGGACGTCGCGACCGCCGATGGACACGATTCGCGCTGAAGGTGCGTCCGCTGGTGGCCAGAGAAGCACGGGCGAATCCGGAGGAACGGGCAGGACTGGCGGAATGGTGACGAGTGTGCCGGTGTGAGCGCGATTCTCCAGGCGCACCCTGCCGAGACCCCCGCGGAATCGGTTGGCGCCCGCGAAGGCTCCGGCGGCATCGACGGTTCCTCCTCCGCCCAACACCTCTGAGACAATTCGAATGCCACCACCACTTCCCGCGAGGCCACCCTGCGTTAGGTATCCGCTCGCGCGAATGGCTCCGTCCACCATGACGGATCCTGTCGCCGCAATGAGGATTGCTCCTCCGCCACCGCCAGCTCGCCGGAACAGCGGACTTGAACCGGCCCCGGATCCCCCGATCAACGGAAGGATCTGGTCGTTGCCGTAGGTTCTACCGGCAAAGGCCGGCCTGTCGTCGAAGCCATAGGCCCCAAACCTCGGTTCAAAACCCGGGGCGCTCGTCTCGTAGTCCCCAAAACCGCCGCCAGGCCCAAAACCGGTTCCGTCCTGCGCGACAACCCCGGCAATGCTATCGCCCAAGCCGGCGCCTCGGAATCCCCCGGGCCCCGGCTCGCCCAGGCGAAGCCCGTCCGTGCCCTCCAGATCGCGTGAGCTCACATCCACGGTTCCGCTCACAACCACATCCCCAGCGACCAGCCAGACCACCGGTGCCCGGCTCGCGTTGTTCTTGAAGGTGACGGTCACGTTCGCTGGTACGTTGACGGAGGCGAACCGGAACACAACGGCCCATTTCTCCGGATCGTAAACGCCTTTGCCGGGATTGCTGTTGGGACCATTCCACGTGCCGGAAGGCGCCTCGCCCAGATCGATCTCCACGTTCTGGGTGGGGGCGAAGACTCCATCGGAGCCGTCAGCGCCTGGAATATCGAGTCCCCGGCACGCTGGCTCCCAGAATGCGGCTGCAAGGACGCCGCAAAGCGCTCCGAGCCAGGACCGCGGGCATTTCATCGTTGTTTTCATATTGAGTTGAGTCGTTGTCATCTCGGATCGCCATCGTTGCGCCCGATCCGCCTCACGAGCGGATCTGGCCGATCTCTCGGCTCGACGCCTACGCCAGATGGACCGAGTCCATCCCCTGCCGCCCACACGTCCACACTCAGCTCCCGCGAGATCGCATGGTCGAAGGGAGAACTCCCATCGCGAACCCATATGGAGACCTCTCGCGAGATCGCATGGTCCAGCACCCCGGTTGATTCCCGCGTCCATACGGACACCTCTCGCGATACGGCTCGGGGTTCAACCACGATCCGTCGTTCCTGGGAGCGGGTCACCAAGCCGGCATGATCGACCGCGATGGCGACCAATGAGTTGGTGCCGTAGGGCATGTCACCTTCGAAGATCCAGTCCAACTGCGTCACCCTCCTCATCGGATAGGGTGCTCCATTAAACTCCCATCGGATCTCCTGGATCCCTGAGTTGTCCTCGGCGGTGATCCCGATCGCCACGTCGTCGAACTGCCCGAAGCGCTGCAGTTCGGCCGGGCGATCGATGCTGACGATTGGTGCCTCGACATCGGGCAAGACTCGTACCGACCCTCCGGCACCCGTCGCGGAGTTCCCGCCCGTGTCAAAGACAGTCGCCGAGAAGGTCAGATTGGAACTGACCATGCTTCGAGGTACCCTGTAGACAATTTCAAAAGGGAAATTACCGTCGACGGCAATTCGTTCCCCGTTCACCTGAAACTCCACGTGGCGAACCTGACGCGAATCGTCCGCAACTCGCGCCTGCAGCACCACGAACGCTCCCGCCGTGACCTCCGTCGACTCGCCCAGGGAGCTTGTGATCGCGATGGTAGGAGCGACGCCACCGACATCCGCGGCCTGATAATTGACTACGGTGAGTCCGGCCTCGCGATCAGCGACGTAGGCCAGACCATTGAAGATTGCCAACGCCATCGCACTCCCGGGTGTTTCGTGAAGGGTCAGAAATCCGGTCTGCCCCGGGTTCGAAAGCTCATTCACGTACACGTCTCCGTCGAACGAGCGATTGACCGAGACCGCCCCCAGTCCCAAACCCGCACCGTTTGGAACGACCTGCGCCCAACCGAATTGCTGGGAGGTCGCTGAGCCCAAGACGCGAAGATCCATCGGATCAGAGACGTCGACCGTGGCATAGCCGGAGCCCGTTCCCACATACACACGTTCCCCACCCGCGAAGATGCGCTGCCGATTTGCTATAAAGTCAACCCATTCAAGGATCACAACCGGGCTTCCGACGGATCGCATGATTCCCGTGCCGAATGGAATCGCGTGTACACGGTTTCCCTCGAATACGTACAAGGTTGTCCCCTCGACGGCCAGATCCCGCACCGCCCCAGGGAAGCTCAACCGCTGAAGGACCGCTCCGGTTGCCAACTCCACGGCCAAGACATGGCCAAGAGAAGTCCCAACAAACCCAAGATCCGCCGCAGTCGCAACGGTATCGACACGACCCCCGCCGAGGAGTACAGGCGCCAACTGCCTCACGATCCTGGCGGCGGGCGGGTCGGAGATATCGATGATGGCCAGGCCCGCGTCAGCATCGGCCGCCGCGATCAGGCTCCCGGAGCAGGCCACGGCCACGCAGTTCCCCGGGGTATCCACCTGGGCAATCCGCACCGGTTCGAGTGCGTTGAAGACATTGAAGACCGCCACTCCCGCGTCGGAATCCGCGAGGATTGCGACGTTGTTGATCGCACATACGTCCACAGCCGTGCCCGGGGTGTCGGCGGAGGAAAGGACGCCGGTCCGCGCCGGCAAACCATCAAGAGGATCTCCTCCAGACCTGAGCTCTGCACCATCTCCGACTGCATCCCTATCTGAGTCATAAGCAAGAGGGTTAGTGCCAATCACAAGTTCCGCAAGGTTTGGCAAACCATCGCGATCTATGTCAGGTAGATTATCCGCAGGCCGTAGAACATAAGGCGGGAACTCAACTGGAATGCCTGCTGCCATAGTGGGCGCAAGCGTCCAGCCAACCCTCCAAGTAGCTGGGTCAAACAACACTACATATGTCGGTACTTGTCTCTCCCTGACTCTGAAACCAAAGCGGCCATTTGCGCTCGTTAGACCTCGCTGCAACATCTGGTTCCCGTCCAAGACAGCGTAGGCGATCGGCCGCAATACCGGTTCGTGCGAGGATTGATCATTGAGCGCCGCGAGTGCCGCATCAGCACTAAGGCGCACCAGACGCTCAAAGATATCCGCTCCAAATCTGGTCCGGAGGTCTGTCTCTATGGAAGCGATTTCCCGCTCGACAGCTGGTCCTATGTTGCCGTTTTATAGCGCCTGCTCCAGGATCTCATAGGCATGTTTGAAATAGGGTAGAGCAGCGTCGAAAAGCTCAGCGAGATCGCTCTCTGTGTTCAGACGAAGTGCGGAAACTCGATTTTCTGAACTGCTCGGCGCAGCGACAGCACCATCGGGACTACTTACGCATTGCTCGCATAGTTTGTGGTACTGGAAGCAATCCCAGCATCCAGGGTGGGCCATCGTAAGTCCAGAGCACGGAAGACACGGGGCCTTGCATTGTTCGACCGTAAAGGGAGTACCGGAACTGCCGCCGCAGCATATCGAACCACCACATTGGCCTCCCTTACCCCCGCCTTGAGTACCTTGCTGAGCACCATGCCACCCCGGCTGCCGAATTCCCACGCCCAGATCAGTCTCTAGAAATGCGCCATCCGGCGAAACCATCATGGGTCCAACAACAACCCACTCCCCAGAGTCGTGGTCGTAGCTCCACAATGCAGATTTCTCACCGGGGTTCAGCCGGCGACCCGTCGCAGGATCAGGTAGGTTTGGAAATCTTGCCCCTATCGGCTGAGTGAAGTTATTCGGTCCGTCCGTTTGTATACTTATGTCAACGATGTGGGTCAGTCCCAGCGGCAACGGTTCCGGCAGGCGATTCGGCGAGACGGGTGCCATTCCCATCCGGCCACCCCGAGTGCCGTTGGCGCTCAGAAGAACGTTCGGTGGAACGGTGATAGTGACTCCGGCGAGTTCGGGGTTGCGGGCGACCACGTCGGGCGGGAAGGAGATGATCGTATCTTCGGTGGCGCTCACGACCTGCAGGGTGCCTTTGCGAATCAGCGGCAGGTAGATGGTCCCCGTCTGGGCCGCAAAATTGGTGCGTCCCGGCTTCGCCTCCCAGGCCTTTTCGATCACCGGGTAATAGTCGCGCTCGGCCCAGGGGAGGTGCGCGTTCGGCAGACCGTTGGTCGCGGTGCGTCCGTCGATGCGCACGAAGAACCGGCCGACAGGGCACGGTTCGAGGGTGAAATTGCCCATGGCATCGGTCTTGGTGCGCAGGTTTTCCTCCGCGCCAATCACCTCGATCTGGACTCCAGGTAACGGGGTCTCGACGACATTGGTCGGATTCAGTTCGCCCTCCGGCGTGTCGGACCGGAACACGCGTCCACTGATGGCGGTCCCGGCGATGGGCGTGATGCTGACGGTGTCAAAGTCGATGTCGGCATAGCCTCCGGGGCGGCCGTCGCCATCGAGGTCGAGTTCGCGCCCGAGGAAGTCTCGAAGGCCCGATCCGTCCAGGCGCACCCGGATTCGGGAACTCGCGGGCAGGTTCTCCAGGTAGAACAGCGTCAGGGTCTGGCGATCGGTCGAGAGTTCGGCTCGCGACAGGATGCGGCGCCCGCCGTGGAGCGCGTAGAGGTTGTTCGGCCCAAGGAGCGTGTCGGCGGCGAGCGGGTAGGTGAACCGCAACACGGTCTCCCGGGTCACGGCGACGCCCGATTCGCGGTGCGCCGGGGAACTCGTGAAAGTCAGCGGCGGGGTGACATCGGGCTCGGTAATGCGAATCGGCACCCCGAATGAAGTGCCGACGACGCCGGCGTTGTCGGTCGCCCAGGCGGTCAGCACGTGTTCGCCGGCGGGAATGTTGTCCCAAAGGACTTCGAACGGCGCGGACGTGGCCACTCCGAGGCTCCTGGTTCCGGCGAAGAACTCGACCCGGACCACCGATCCGTCGGGATCCTGAGCGTTGGCTCGCACCACCAGGCTGGCGGGCGTGCCGTACGCCATGTTTGCTACCGGCTCCGCGATCCGGACTCGAGGTGGGAAGTTGGTGGGATTAACGGTGATGTTGACGAACTCCGACTTGACGGAAGCGCCGCGGTCGTCGAAGACCTGTGCCCGCAGGGCGTACGCCCCGGCGGGAACTCCTGACCAGGCGGCTCGGAATGGGGGCGACACTGAATCACCGAACTGGAGATTGCCGGCGAAGAAGAGCACGCGGACAACCTGTCCATCCGGATCGCCGGCCTCTGCCGAGACCTCGATGGTGTCTCCGGCGGTGAAGATGGTTCCCGCTGCCGGAATCGCGAGTCGGACCGCAGGCGGTTGATTTGGCCAGTCGGCTTTCAAGGGGTCCCTGCCCTGGCGGATCTCGTCCGCATCGTTGACGCCGTCGCCGTCGAGGTCTCCCGCCTGGTTCTGCGGGACCTGCCGGATCCGGTAATAGGCCGCAGCGTTCGTCGGGGTGGCATCGAGAAAGACGCCTTCGCCCGCCTGACCCAAGGCGACCCACAGGGGAGCGAAGCTCGTGACTTCGACACCCCGTTCCAGGATGTAGTAGGAATTCGTCGCGGAGGGGTAGCTGAGGCTGACTCCTGAAAGCGTGTTCGTGATCGCCGTGATGCGGAATTCCTGGGCCGGAGCCGAGCTGAGGAGATGGCAAAGAATGACCGAAGGGAGAGCCCAGCCGATACCCCGGGGATCAACGCGCCTAGCCGTGCGGGCGGACCGGGTGCCCTGGCTGGAACCCTCCGGGAATGGCGTGGCGAAGGTCGGCGCGACGGGGTTGGCCCACAATGCGTGCATCAACCTAACGATGGCAGCGGACCTAGCCGGCCCGAAATACCCGATCGGGTAGGTCGCCGCGGAAAAGGCGCCACCACTGGCCGGCCTGGACTGGACTTCTCCGGACAGCGTGATCAGGGAGACCGGGAGGTCCCGAGGTGCCGGAACCGCTCATAGGCGGTGGCGGCCTCGATTCGGCTCTCCACCTGAAGCCTGTCGAGAATGCCGCGGATGTGCATTTTGACGGCGTCCGGAGTGATGCCCAGCTTTCGGGCGATCTCCGGGTTCGTGAATCCCTCATGCACCAGCTTCAGCACCTGCGTCTGCCTCGCAGTGAGGGTGGACAACCCGCTGCGGGCGTACTCGGAGTCCTCCGCCCGGAAGTGCCGCAGGATGTGCCGGGCTACTCGCGGCGAAAACGGAGGGACGTCCGCGATGGCGGATCGAAGGGCATCAAGCAGAGGTCGCGTGCTGTCGCTCTTCAGCAGATAGCCGTCGGCTCCGGCCCGGAGGGCGCGGAAGAGCAGCTCAGGCTCCTCGTACGCCGTCAGGACCAAAACGGTCGCCGACTTCCATGCCCGTTTGATCAGCCGAATGGCGTCGGGTCGGAAGGTCCCCTGAAGCTGCATGTCCGCCAGGACGGCGGTGGGCTTCAGTCGTTGCGTGGCTTCGACGGCCTGATCCACGGTTTCGCACGCGGCTCGGCAATCGAAGTCCGGCGAATCACGCAGGAACGCCCTCAGTTCACTTGCGAATCGGCGGTCATCCTCCAGCAGCACCACGCGGAAGGGTCGGGAAGCAACTGCGGATGGAGGCTCCATGGGTTCGAGGAAGTTGAAACGCTCAAGACACGGGCACGGGCAACCTCCGGTTCGACCGTTCGGGCCCGATGGGAACGGTGAAGGTCATCACGGTTCCCTCGCCGGCCACAGAGCGGACATGGCAGCGGCCACCAGCGTCGCGCATGCGCCCACGAAGATTTCGCAGGCCGTTGCCCGCAGGGACGCGATCCGGCTCGAATCCACGCCCGTTGTCCTCGATCTCGACGGTCAGTTCCCCATCCCGGGCGACGGCGCGCAGCCAGACTTCCCTTGCGCCCGAATGGCGCAGGGCATTGTTCAGGGCTTCCCGAATGCAGGGCACCAACTCGGCGCGCACTGCCGGTGGGAGCTCTCGCTTGGGGACGTCCAGGGGAATGTCCTGACGCAATCGGACGTTGGTACCGTGGAAGTACTCCTCGGTCTGCCGGCTGACGAGCTCGAGAAAGCCTTCGACGGTATCGCCCGACGGAGCCAGGGATATCGCCATTTGTTCGATGGCCGAGCGCAGGTCGCGGGCGGTGGAACTGAGGTTCTGGGAATGCTGCAATACGGCCTGGGGATCCACCGCGTCGGTGCGGACTCGTTCGACGATGACGTTGAAGCGGCTCAACCTGGATCCCACCTCATCATGGAGATCGCGGGCGATGCGGGCGCGTTCGTCGAGGCGGCTTTGCCGTTCCCGCTTCTCCACCAGCACGATCGTCCGGCGGCGCCAGGCTTCGCGCGTCCAAAGCCCCGCACCGAAAATGACCGCCGCCACGGCCACGATAATGCCCCAGCGAAACAACGTGGGCAGGCGCTCCCATTCCTCGCTCGCCCACCGCAAGCGCGGCTTCTCGAACCGGACGCCGCTGTCGCCCGCGAACCCGCTCGCCGATCCGAAGAAGACCCGGACACGCCCCAGGGCGCCCTGTTCGGATCCGGGAGGTTCGTGGTAACCCGGGGAATTGGCCGCCAATTCCACGAAGCCGTCCCCATCCAGATCCCCCAGGCCCACGACCTGGGTTCCGGTCTCGTCGACGCTCCGGTGGGATTCGAAGACCCAGACCGGGGACTTCTCCAAGCCAGCGGGTGTCCCCCGGTACAGCGCCACCAGGCCTTCCCTCGGCTGCCCGTTCTCGAACTGTCTGGCGCCGACAATCACGTCGCCAAACCCATCCCGGTCGACGTCGCCGGCCGAACCCGCCGACCAGCCGAACTGCGCGAACGGCCGGTTCGGTTCGGCGATCCAGTCCGGCTGTTCGCTCAATCCGGTAGACGATCCGAAATAGCCGAACACCAGGCCTTCGCCGCGATCGTTCCGTCCGGCGAACACTGCCGGAATCAGCACGTCGGCAAAGCCGTCGCCGTTCACGTCCCCCGCCGCCGACAGGTATCGGCCAAAGAACTGCGCGCGCCGATCGTCAACATCGCGGCGAGGGCGAAGGGGATAGCCGGCAGTCCAGACTGGATTCACACTGGGCCCGGATTTGGATCCGGCGAAGAGATAGGCGCGACCCTGGGTCCCGTTGGGCAGGGTCGAATGAGGCGCTCCGACCAGCAGGTCGCCGAAGCCGTCCCGATTGACGTCCCCGGCGAAAGCGACGGTGTCGCCGAACAACTCGCCCGGCACCTGATCGCGCTGCACCCAATCGGGTTTCGACCAGGTCTGCCGGCTGCTTCCGAGGAACACCCGGACCTCCCCGCTGAGCTCAGCGGCCGAGACGATGCCGATCGCCAGGTCGGCGAATCCGTCACCGTTCAAGTCGCCCCCGCCTGTCACCGAGTATTCGCGGGACGGATCCCAGTCCATGGTCATCGACCGGGCTGGCTTGGGGTCGAAGCCGGAAGGGGTGCCGCGATAGAGAATGAACTGCCGCTCCGAGCCCGCTTCGCGACTGGCATCGTAGGTTGCCGCCAACAAATCCGGATGACCGTCCCCGTCGGCGTCACCTGTCGCGGCGACGACCTTGCCATCGAGGATCTGGGAGACGACGAGGGACCGATCTCCCCGCCGGCCGAGGACGATGTGGGTCCGTCCGTTGCCTGGCACTCCGGCGTTCGACTTGGGCTCGGCCAAGGCGAAGTCCGCGAGCCCATCCCGGTTCACGTCGCCCAGGGTAACGATGAAGTTTCCAAAGCCGGCATTGCGCTCCGTGCCATCGATGACGACGATGCGATTCGTATCGCCGACGCCGGTGAGGCCGAGCGCCAGCCAGACCGCGACAACGACCGCCCAACGCCGCTTGCCGATTCCCGACCTCGAACAGGAATATCCGGCATTCGAAGGGCAACCCGAAAAGGCGCAGTTCGATCCGGTTATTGATCCGGAATCGCCTTCGTGCGACGAGCGGTTCCGCAACATGGCACCTCGGCTGGTGGAGTCGTCGGATGTGCAGTCCATGCTTCCTCAAACCCGGAAAGCATGACTCCCGCATACCGAAGCCGAATGTCCCTGTCCAGCGTCGAGGCGAGCCTGGTTTCGTCTCCTTCCCTGCGGCGCCTCGCCGCCATCCGTTGCGTGTCACCAGAAGTTCACACCACCGTACTGGCGAAGCCATCCACACATCGCTGAGGTTCACGCGTCCAGCCCTCGATTAGTCGCTTGATCGGTGGGAACATCCGCACTGATCGCGGAGCGAGGGATACCCGCCGCGGTCACCGGGAAGGAAACCAAATTCCCTTTGGCCTCAAAATCCTCCAACGCGGGGACCGTGACCTGGGCCTTGCGCGAGTACATGCGATGGACGGCTTTGCTATTATGGCCGAGCGCCTCCTGGGCAAATCGCTCGGGGTATCCGGCTTTCCTGGCCCGCTCAGCCCAAGCATAGCGGTAGGAGTGGAGGGTGACGCCCTTGATGCCCAAGCCCTGACAGCCCCGTCTGAGTTCATTTGGGGATGATCGGCCCCGGAATCCAGGTCATCGCCAAACAGAAACCGTGGATCCTGGAGTCGTCGGGTCCTGAGGGTTTCAGATGGGGTCGAACCTCCCGGCACACCGCTTGTCGAGCCATGACCGAACCGCTGCGAGGTCGTATCGATTCCGTCGTCGCCCGAGGCGGTAGAAGGGGAGGCCGTTTCGTTGATAGATTTCGATGGTCCGTGTCGTGACGCCAAGGAATCGGGCGAGCTCATCTTTGGATAGGAGGCGGGGCTGGGGGCCGGCATTGGCCTCACTGTGAGATCGTTGGGAGAGCGCCGCATTCACGAACTGGAGACTATCATGGCCGCGTTCCGGCGTTCCTGACGCAGCGGGTTTCGATTCGGGAGGCGTCCGTTCCGATTCGCCGAGGAATCCATCGGTTCACACGCCGCCCAACCCAACAACGGGTGTCAAGGGGGTTTTACCGTGTTTTCCCGAGTCGACTCGCGGGATCTACAGCGCCTTGTGGCTGCCGCCGGGATGGTTTCTCGAACCGTTCGTTGCAGGGTTGCCGGTCGACCGTGGCATGACGCCGAACCACGCGGAGGCCTCTTCCGGTGTCGCGAGTTCCCGGTAATGAGCGAAGATCATTGCCGGCGAGTTCCCGGCTTCGAGCGCGACCTGATCCACGTTTTGAATCTGCGCGATCCGATAGGTGATGAAGCTGTGGCGGAGACCGTTGTATTTCCAAGGAACCCCGGAATCCCGGGAAATGTACCAGGCCCGATTGGCGATATCGGCGTATGGGACCACTCGTCCCGATGGCTTCCGGATGGGCTCCAGCCAGGCCGCCAGTGCTGGAAGGATAGGGACGAGGCGGCGGCTCTGGGTTTTCGCTTTGTGCGCACCGATCTCGATGAAGCGACGTTCCAGCTTCACGTCGGACCAGTCCAGACGTTCGATTTCCGCCGTGCGTGCGCCGGCGAATGCCCCGAGCGCGATGTAGGGCACGATCTCCGGATTGGCGGTATCGAGGAGTCGACGGAGCTCGTCGGGTGTGAAGATCTCAATGGCGCCGCCGTCCGTCGGCTTCGCGATCTCCAGTTGGTCGGTGACCAGAGGACCAGGTGGAAGGTGCCCACGCTTTTGTGCCCATCTCAGGAACGTGCGGATGAGCCGAAGGATATTGAAGCGACTTCGCCCTTTCTGGCCGGTCTCGGCGAGCCATTCTTCGATGAGAGGGGCCGTGACGTCGCGCACATCGACTTGAAACGCGCTGCCGAACTTGCCAAGGCGTCCCCGGATGTCGCGGAGGTAGTCGAACGAGGCGGGGCGCCCGCGACGCGTCGCCGATTCACGAGATTCCACGAACGCCGCTATCGCGTCCGGGACGGTGATCGAAGCAACGGCGGGTGCCTTCCTCGACTGATGCCAAGCGTTGGCCGCGTCCGTGAGCGTCACGCCTGCGGGCAAGAGCTTGGTGGCGGACAGGTAGTCGAGGCGGGCGGGCCCGGTGAGGGACGTCACCTCGACGAGGCCGCGTCCGAGAGCCTCGATGCGCAACTCCGCGGCCTTCACCGCCTCGTCGAAGCTGGCGAAGGATGCGAGTTGGCGTTTGCCCTCGCTGGTGTAGGTCGCGACGCGGAACTCCTCGTAGACGCGTCCCCCTTTGGCTTTCTGGCGGCGGTAGATGACGGCGCGTCCATTCCGCTTGGAGATGACGTGCGGGAAGGTGGGCTTGGCGCGCGCTGCCACCGCTTTCACGGTGGCCACTGTGGGGAAAATGTGGGGAAAGTCAAATCTACCGAGTTAACCTGTTCGCAATCAAAGTGCCGATGGCGGGACTCGAACCCGCACGACCGTTGCCGGTCAGGGGATTTTAAGTCCCCTGTGTCTGCCATTTCACCACATCGGCATCATTGCACTGCAACTACTTGCAAGTGTACCAGGACCCTCGAATTGACTCCGGTAAGGTTTTCGGTAAGGTGCATGGCCATGCAATCCGCTGCATTGGACTGCAATCCTTCGACCGCCGCCCGCAGCCGGGATGACACCCCCGAAGCCGCATTCAAGCGTCCCGTTCGACCCACACGGGACACCTACCGGAAGGTCGTCGACTCCCGCAAGCGCCGCGTGTGTGCGCAGCGGTGAGGACACCAGGTAAAACGAGCGGTTTGAAAACCGGGTGACGGGTGCGCGAACAAGGGGGTGTTTGATGGGAGGAGGTGGCGAGGGTGGATGGCTCAGGGCACCGGCTCGATTTGGTCCTTCATGCGGTAGCTCTTGCCCTCAATGACGATGGTTTCGGCGTGGTGAAGGAGGCGGTCCAGGA
>JBFWOK010000105.1:0-25175 GCA_050250555.1 Limisphaerales bacterium | reverse complement strand
GCTCTCGTCCCCAAGGATCTGAAGCGAGTTGATCGTCCCCAGTTGGGTATCGAGGTTGCCGTCCCCGTTCAGGTCCTCGCCCGCGTCCAACACCCCGTCCCCATCCGCGTCCTCGTCGAGCACCACGAGCACGATGGCATTGCCCGAGACTTGCGCGATGACCCGATCCTTCAGCCCATTCCCCACCGTGAACCGGGCGTTGATATCTGAAACCAGATCCGCCAGCGACGCGTTCGACGCGTCCCTCGCCACCGTGATGTCGTGCCGGGCGTCATCCAGTTTTAGCGTGAAATGAGCGTCCCGAGTCAGCACGCCGCTCGACGGCGGCGGAATCAGCGGTTGGGTCTGAATCCTGGGCGTGGCCGACGCGTTCAGGTCGAACCCAAGGACGAACCCCGCGTGAACGTCCGCCGTGAAGAGGAAGGTCCCGCTCGCCTCCGCATCCGCCAAAGGACCCAATCCGAGATCGGGATCGAAATTGAAGTCCGCCGTCCAGGCCGTCTCCTGCTCGAAATCCACTTCCAACCGGATCTCCTTCCGCCCGGTGTCCCACACCAGGTTCACGTCCAACGGCACGCCCCCGTCCGCCAGGGCGTCCGAAAGATGATCCGAGAAGTCCTCGATGCCGTCGTAGTTCGGCGTCTCCATCGCGAACTGGGTCTCGGCGAATCCCAATTCCGCCACCATCGCGTCCGTGTTCGGCGTCGCGCTCGTCCCGTCCGGATCCGGCACGGTCAGTTTCAAACCGGACGCCGAAGCCGTCGGCTTCAGTCTCAAGGCGAGTCGTCGCCCCTCCCCGATCACCGCCTCGACCGAGGCGCCCAAACCCGCGAGCGTCAGAGCCGCGTTGAACGTGGCCGCCAGTCCCTCGATCGAGGTGTTCGCCGCCGTGTCCGACGCCTTCACCGACACACCCACCGCCGCCAGGTCGTCGATTTGGAGTTCAAACTCCGCGTCCGCCGAAAGCCGCCCGCGGTTCGCCACCGCTTCCGATTGCTCCCCGGTCCCGACGATTTCCCGTCGAACCAGTTGGTTGTAGATCCTGTCCACGAACGCCTGCGAGAAATCGAATAGATCCCCGAACGTCGTCCCCGACGTGAACGGGACCGAGGTGTCGAACACCGAGGAATCGCGGAATTGCGCCAACCAATCCGCCAGGCCCTTCAGCATGCCCAAAACCTGGGTCGGCGTGATGTTGCAGAAGTCCCGCAGACAGTCGAAGTCCGTGGTCGTCACCGTCGGCGCCGTGCCATCGAAGACGTTGGCGTCCGAAATCGTGAGGGTCGGAGAACAATCGGCCGCCAGGTCCGTCCCCCCCACCGTCGCCGTCAGAGGCAGCGTCACGAGCAGGGTTCCCACCGGAGCCGGCGCCAAACTCACCAGCGACGTCGCGAGGACGGATTCCAATTCAGCCAGGCTCACCGGGGTTCCACCGTGAATGCTGAAATTCACGGTCGTGGAGAGCGACGCCGATCCGTTCTCGATGCCCGCGCTCAGGAAGCCGAGCGTCACCGCGGTGTCGATGTCGGGCACCGAGATGGCGAGCGTCGTTTCGAGCCGGTCGAAATCGAGGTGGACATCCGCCTTGGACAGCCCCGCGCCCGTGTTCGCAAGGTAACCAGCCAGGCTCATTCCAAGCGTGAATTGCGCATCCAACCCGAGTCGCGCCTCCACGGGAATCGAAAGGTCCAACCCAAGCCCGTTCGCCTCCGGCCCAAAGCCTTCCTCCGTCAGTTCCGTCTCCAGCACCTTCTCCAGACCGATCTCCACCACCAAGGCGAAGTCGTCGCTGTCGACATCGAATCCTCCCCGAATACTGATCGGCCCCTGCGCCAGTCCCCCGTCCGCCCCTTCGCCCAACCGGAAACGCAACGCCTCCGCAAGGCGCTCCACCAGCCCGGCCAGGTCCGGACGGGCCACTTCGTCACAGTATTCCCGCAGAACATCGACGAGATCGAAGAACTCACCGAGCCCGAATCCGTACCGGTCGTCCGTCAGCAACTCATCGAGGGTGTTGTTGTTCGGGTCGTCCAGAAACGGCAGCGGGATCTGCAGCGCCGTCTGAACCACTGGATCCTCCAACGCGTCCCCCACCTCCGCCAACGCATCGAGCAATTCGCGCAACCGATCCTTGATGAGTTCGAAGTTCAGGCTACCCACCACCACGTCGGGCTCCGTCCCAAATGGCCGCGCCGCACTCCCATAAATGACTTTCCTGTCCGCGGTTCCCGTCGGCAGCGCCGCGGAGGCCGACCCCTTGCCCGAGATGGCCGAGATCGCTTCAACCGAAAGCCCAGCCAGTTCCGAACCAGTCAAACGATTGTCCCCGGAAGCATCCGAGAAGCGCTGGCTCGCGAACGCGTTCACCCGCGCTTCCCCGCCCGTCACCGCGGTCGCACCCGCGGTCCCCAAGGTCGCCACCGCCCCCAATTCCACGCCGTGATGGTAGACGCCCTGGGAGGCCGAGTACTCGACGATCCCGAACACGTCCGCCACCGGCCGCAAGGTGTCGATCTCGACGGTCGCCGACAACGCGAAGTAGTCGGTGAGCACCAGGACCGGTGAGGAGGTCAGTTCAATCCCCAGTTCCACCGCGCCCCCGCCAAGGTCCAGGAGACCCGGACTGTCCTCCGACCGGACCAGGCTCAGCGACAGGACCAGTGAGGAATCCGTTCCGTCCACCAACCCGCCCACTCCCAGCAAGCCATTCGCCGCCAGAACGTCCATGAGATCCAACGCATCGCTGCCCGCCGGAAGCGCGCGCACGGCCGCGGCCGCCGTCGCGAAGGTCGATTCCACGAAAGCCGACAGATCCAGCGGACCATCCGCCAGTGATCGCCCCAGCAACGCGATCGACGCTTCAAGTTCGGAGGTCGCGCCCTGAAATCCTCCCAGCACGATCCCCTTCAACGCGAGCAACCCGTCGGCAACGGCTCCCAGTTGGGCCGAAGCGAACGTGGCCACCGGACTTCCCGGCGGGCCGTGGAGATCCACCCCGGCCATTTCAAAAGGTTCGCCGGCTGGAACCGGCTGCGAGGGAGGTGGCGGATAGCAGGCGTAGCTGTTCTTCGTATAGGACAGCAACGTTCCGCCTCCGGTCTGGTGCCCGCCCGAGAGGTACAGGTCGGTGTCCTCACCCGAAACACCAAAGGTCCGACCCAACGCCGTCAGAAGGGTCTTCAAGCCCCCCCGACTCGCCAGCATGCCCGTGTGCGAGTGGTCTTCCCCGCTGATCGGCACCAGACCGACCAGACGCAGGCGAGGATTGGGATCCCGGTTCGCCAACACCCCGAGCTGCGAGTAAAGCCCCAGCGAGGACTCCACCGGCACCGACCCGTCACCGGCGCCCGGGTTGCCTTCGGCCTGATTCGACACATACCAGGTCTCCCCGACCGCCGCGTTGTTCGCGACGAAATCACAGAACGGCGTCACATCGAAGTCGCCGAACTCGAACATTCCCGCGGGCCCCACCCGTCGGGTCAACGCCGTCGCCGTGCTTTCGGTGTCCGAATAGATGACCGTCATCCCGCCCGTGAGCAGATCCACGAAAGCCGTCGGCCGATGAACCTTCCCCGGCACCTGATCCCCGGGACCTTCCGTGTACGACCACGCCGCATCCAACTGGTCCCGCGTGTAGAGCAGGTCCAGGCCGTCGTTCAGATCGAGGACGAGCCGGTTGGCGAGCGGGGTCTCGTTGAACGGAACCCGGCTCCCGAATTCATCCACGTAGAACGAAGGGATGTTGTGCTCGGCATCATCGAAAACGAACTGATAGGTGCCGGTCAGCGAAACGAGAGTCGGGCAGTAAAGATCAATGAACTCTTTGGGCGAGAGGAAGTTAGGCCCCGTGTAGCCCGGAATGTCCGTGTTCCCGGGTCCCTCCAGCGTCACACCCGCGAAGTACAGCTCGTACGCGGCCGCCATCACTTTCCCCAGAACGACATACGCCGTCGCCGCACCCCAGTCGTCCTGCGCCAATTGGAACGGCCCCGGAGCCCCCCGCATCGGGACGCCCATCGTCACGAGGTCGTTCACCTTCGGCAACGGCAGCGTCGTCGTGACCGGCAAACCCTCCGCCGTCTTGGTCCCCGCGGGAACGTCCAACCCGTTCGCCAGTTTGCCCGCCGTGATTTTCGCATCCCCGCCGTAGGCGTCGCTCTGGATATACGCCCGAACCACCAACCCACCCGTGCTGTGCGCCACAACGTCCACCGCCGCCGGCAGGGTGTTGTCATGGTGCTTCGCCCATTCGAGCGCCGCCCTCGAAACCCAGTACCCGAAGTAGTCGATGCCGTGCCCGAACTCGTCGTCGGTGATCTGATCCGCCGTGATCGGAGTCCCGTTGGCGTTGTCCAATTTCCCGTCGATCAGCAGGTCCGTCGGCCCCGGCGTCACCCGCCAGTCATAGTTCGCTTCAAAGAGATCCTGGTCCCGCGTGTACCCCGTGTTCACCAGGGTCCGCACCAGATCCTCGTAGCCCACGGTCAGGGGATCCGTTTCCAGCCGTGTCGGATGAAATCCCCGCTCCGTCAGCCAGTCGTTGTAGTTGGCCAGCGTTGGAAATGAACCGCCGATCCCATGCAGCACCAGGATGGGCCGATCCGGCGGGATCTCCGGTAGCAATGCTTGAGGTTCGCCAACGCGAAGTTCCACCCCGTCTTCTTCTTCGACGCTCGCGTCATCCGAGGGCGGTCCCTGCCCCGCACGAAGGGTCTCCACCAGAATCTCCGCGGAACTCACAACCCCGTCGGCGGTTTCCACGGAAAACTCGAGTTCCCCAAAAACCGGAAGTTGCGACGCCTCGGACTTGTCGCCGATCAGGATCGCCTGTTCCGAATCGCCCTGTGGCGATCCCGTTGACCCGAGGTCGCCCTCGGTTTCCGGCCCCGCGAAATTCCCAGCCGAAGAACCTGCGGGCACGGCCGTAGCATCTGAATCGGAGCCCGACCCCGGAATGATGTCCGCTTCGCCCGTCGGACTTCCCGCATCACCCGCGACGGCCAACGGGAGGTCGGTCGCTTCCCCAAGCGGAGCGACAACATCCCCTTCGAGAAACGAACCCGTGGAATCTTCCCCAGCCGAAATCCAATCCTTCGCCCCACCAGCTTCCCCTTCCCAGGGGGCCGCCTCAGCCTGCAACACAGCCCCGCCGCCGCCGCCACCGCCACCCGCTGGCTCTGGCGCGATCACGCCATCGCCCGAGAGCAAAACACGGGCTTCCAATGGCTCCAAATCGAATGAGTTCCCCCCCTCCACGGCTGTCCTGTGTCTACTGCCCGAATTCAGGGTTGCCAGTCAACCCGCAATTCCCCAACGCGCGAATCTCCCGCCCCAGCTGAAGACGTCGGTCCACGCCGGGTGTTCGGGTCCGAAATCGCGAGAAATTTGCATCCCGTGAACATGATTCCCACCACGAAGGCACGAAGGTCACGAAGAAGACGGCTGGATTGGATGCGTTCCCATCGCTCGGTCTTCGTGTCCTTCGTGCGCTTCGTGGTGAAAGCCTCGGTTATTCGTGGATCGAATGTCGGAATTGCAACTCGCTGGGACCAGGAAGGATTCTCCCCTCCCCGAATTGGCTTTGACCATCCTCGCACCCCGCCGCCACGCTTCGACCCATGTCCTCGTCGAAGTCCCCGTCGAAGCCGAGGGTCCCGGCCTTCCTCGCCGCGCCCGTGCTGGCGGTCGTCCTGTCCGCCTCCTGCACCCACAACAAATCCCCCGTGAACGACCCCAAACTGGCCTACCCCGCCACCACCAAGGAATCCGTCGTCGACACCTACCACGGCACCCAGATCCCCGATCCCTACCGTTGGCTCGAGGACGACAACGCCGCCGCCACCAAGGCCTGGGTCAAAGCCCAGAACGCCGTCACCTTCGATTACCTCGCGTCCATCCCGGAACGCGCCTCCATCTCCAATCGCCTCACCCAACTCTGGAACTTCGAGCGCTGGAGCACACCGTCCCACCGGCAATCGCGCTACTTCGTTTCCCGTAATAACGGGCTTCAGAATCAGAGCGTCATCTACTCCATGGATTCCCTCGACGGGGAACTCCGCGAGCTCCTCGATCCCAACCGACTGTCCTCCGACGGCACCGTCGCCCTCAGCGGCACCGACCTCTCCGACGACGGCAAGCTCCTCGCCTACGGCCTGTCCAGGTCCGGATCCGACTGGCAGGAATGGCGCGTTCGCAGCGTCGAGACCGGCAAGGACCTTCCCGACATCGTGCAATGGGTGAAGTTCTCGTCCGCGTCCTGGACCAAGGACGGCAAGGGCTTCTTCTACAGCCGCTACGACGCCCCCAAACCCGGCGCAGCCCTCACTGGCGCCAACTACTTTCACAAACTCTACTTCCACGCCCTCGGCACCCCCCAGTCCAGCGACGTTCTCGTGTTCGACCGGCCCGATCGCAAGGAATGGAACTTCTACGGCGGAGTCACCGACGACGGCCAATACCTCGTCATCACCGCTTCCGAAGGCACCGACCCGCGCAACCGCGTCCTCTACCGGGACTTGTCCAAAGCGAGGAATCCGGTCGTCGAACTCCTGATGGATTTCGACGCCGATTATTCCTTCATCGACAACGACGGACCCGTCTTCTGGTTCCGCACCGACCTCAACGCGCCCCGCTCCCGGGTCATCGCGATCGACGTGACCCGCCCCGAACGCGCGAACTGGCGCGAGATCATCCCCGAATCCGAAGACACCCTCACCTCCGTCAGCGTGGTCGGCGACCGCTTCCTCGCCCACTACCTCAAGGACGCCCAAAGCCGGGTCAAGGTCTTCACCCTCGACGGTCGGCACGAACGCGACGTCGACCTGCCGGGAATCGGTTCCGCCGGCGGGTTCGGAGGCAAACGGACCGACACCGAAACGTTCTACTCGTTCACCAGCTTCACGACGCCCGGCACAATCTATCGGTACGACGTGCCCTCCGGTACCAGCACTGTCTGGCGCGCGCCCAAGGTCGACTTCGATTCCGCCGCCTACGAAACCCGCCAGATCTTCTTCAACAGCAAGGACGGAACGAAGATCCCGATGTTCATCACGCACAAGAAGGGACTCAAGATGGACGGGCGCAATCCCACCTACCTCTATGGGTACGGCGGTTTCAACATCAGCCTCACCCCGTCCTTCTCCGTTCCCAATGCCGCCTGGCTCGAAATGGGCGGCGTCTACGCCATGCCCAACCTCCGCGGCGGCGGCGAATACGGCGAGGCCTGGCACAAGGCCGGCACCAAGCTCCAGAAGCAGAACGTCTTCGACGACTTCATCGCCGCCGCCGAATACCTGATCGCGGAGAAGATCACCTCCCCGGCGCGCCTAGCCATCGGCGGCGGAAGCAACGGCGGGCTCCTCGTGGGCGCCTGCATGACCCAGCGGCCGGAGCTCTACGCCGCGACACTGCCCGCCGTGGGGGTCATGGACATGTTGCGCTTCCACAAGTTCACGATCGGTTGGGCCTGGACCAGCGACTACGGAAGCAGCGACAACCCCGACGAATTCGCGGCCCTGCGGGCCTACTCGCCCTATCACAACCTCAAACCCGGCACGCGCTATCCCAGCACCATGGTCACCACCGCCGACCACGACGACCGCGTGGTTCCAGCGCACAGCTTCAAGTTCGCGGCGCGCCTGCAGGAATGCCACGCCGGACCCAACCCGGTCCTGATCCGGATCGATGTGAAAGCCGGCCACGGCGCCGGAAAGCCGACAAGCAAACAGATCGCGGAAGCCGCCGACCGCTGGGCCTTCCTCACCCGCGAACTCAACATGAAAGTCCGCTTCTAACCCCCACCCCACGCCCGCTGGCCAAACAGAGATCCAATCGAAGAAGGGAGACAAGGAAATCTGTATGGCTTTTCGGCGAATAATGCCGCCCTGAACATTGATCCCCTGGGCTTGGACTTCATTGCCGTTGGAAGTCGCCGCGTCTATTGGTATGGTATCTACATCGGGAACCATATGTCACTAGAGTTCTATCGCGCATGCAGGAATCCAAGCGAGGGTTCAACTTATTCGTCAGGACTATTTCCCGCATCCCGATCCGGTAGGCTAGAGTTGATCCCGAACAACGGTGCGATAGTGGCAAGTCGTTATCTATCACGATTTCCGCACCCGGTCCCCATCGTAGTCGAGGAGACCGTTACGATCAGCGAGATTGTTCGCAATAGCACTGCCTCCATATTGGTAGTTCTGTATTCCGGCAATGACGCGCAGACGCAGTGGTTTAGGATTATCGAGGCAGCAGCCGCTTACCAATACGCGGAGTTCCCGATATCCGGGCCTCTTAGGCACTGGCCGAATTCGATCTACCAATCTTGGGGCAACAACAGTAACACGTTCATATGGTCAATGGCCCGCGCGATTGGCAAGAACGCTCGAGTTGGTGTCGTTGCTTCCATCTACCATGGGGGCAACGAATTTCCGGTGCCAATCTCTACATCTTACTTCAACCCACGCTATGCGAGATAGGAACTGTCGGCTTGATCGATTTCTGGTCTTTGGATTAGTTCTGACATTGATTGCATCTTGTGGCCCCGGCGAGCATCGAGCACTGGTTCTGCAATATGTTCGTGAGAATACGGTTGTGTATTCCGTCCCAGAGCTTAGGGCGGGTTCGCCATGGTGGATTCTGCCAACTTACGCCACTAGCACAGGACTCGATGGGCATGTTTCTGTCGTTCTGACAAATACCAGCAGTCATCCGTGTCGGGGAAGAATGGCCACCGGTTCGGACTTCACGATCAAACCGGGTGGCTCGGTGGAACTGTTTGCTGGCTCGCTGGAAAGGTGGATTTCTGAAACGAGATCGTTGGAGACCACGCCGAATATCTTGTCGAACCTAGGGAGCTTTAACGGTGTTTTGGTTGTGCACGCTAGTAATGCGCCTAGTCTCGGCAATGAACTGACGATATCCGCATACACGGCTCCTTGAATGGCCAAATAGAGATCCCATCGGGGAAACGGGCGGGGCCAATCTGTATGGTTTCCTGGGTAACAGGTCGATTTCCACTTATGATCCACTTGGTTTAGCTTGGGACCCCACTGATCCTTCCACATGGCTTCTACCCGTCCAAGGATCTTGGGTAACGGGAACTCCTGGGAACGGCACATTCCTTCCATCACCTCGCGCGGACTACGCCGATGTTGGTTTGGTGGAGTATCGAAATGGAACGCCACTACTGAGCCAACACCCACAAGCCAGAATTGCTGGTCAGGTTCATGTCGTTCTTCTTGAGGACTGGAAAGGAACATCATCCGATGCAAAGGCAGCCGCTCGCCGTCTCAAGGCCCAATTGCCGGACGGTGACTATGTTTGGCATCACAAGGAGATTGTGGACATCAACGGAAAGCAGGGAGTGAAAATGGTTCTCGTTCCGCGGCACTTGAACGGAATTCCTCATTCGGGGCCCGCCTCATGGAGGCGAGCCGCTAAGTCTTTGGGACAAAGGGCTATTGAGATTCTTGGAAAGGCTCCCAAGTGTGTCGCCGTCCTAGGAGTCGTAAGTTGGATCATTGATCCTCTTGAGAGTGTTGCCGCACCGTTTGGCGGTACAACAACCCTCGGCGACGGCACGTATGACGGGTTCATTCATCGTCAACTGGAAGCGAAAATGGACGCGCTTGAAGCCGCAGGCGCCTCAAGAGATTTCGTAAAGTACCGCGAACATCTCGTTGAACTTCGTCAAATGTATAACGAGACTAAATACACTCCTCACATGGTACCTATCATAGACCAACAGTTAGGCATAATCGGCAACCTCGTCCCAACTCCTGGGCCATAAGGCGCAGAAGACAGGAATTCCTTGCGGTCATTCAATAGCCCTTTGGTAGATTAATCTCATCCGAACTATGAGCCTGGACTGGTCTACGATAGTTAAGTCCAACAACACACCGTTGACCGCAGAGACAATTGTCGGTTTCGAAGAAAAAGACGGCTATCGACTCCCGGTTGATTACCGCAGCATTTTGATGAAGCACAATGGAGGCACCGTTGTGGTCGACCACGAGATTCCAACCGATTCATTGGAAGATTCTGTGTACGTGACGCGCTTATATCCTCTGGTAGCTGATCCCGCGCAAGTAAGCGTAGTGCGCCGCCGAAATGTTCATGAGGGCGAACGAACAGGTATCCGTCAGGCGGTCGAAATTGGAGGCGATATGGGTACCGGTTGCTTCTTCTTAATGCTGGCGGGGCCGACTATCGGCGCGATCTACTATATCTACCAGGATGACTTGAGAATCTTGGATTTTAGAAAGTGGTTGAGCGCAGCGGTTGCTATTCCCAGCACGATGCATCTCGTTGCCGATTCTTTCGATGAGCTTGGCAAACTCATTCTGAGGTACCGGACGGAATCATAGGAACTCCGCCGACTCCCCCTATGCTGCCGGTGACGCCAGCATTCCACTGTGGCGGAAGATCCCGCCAGTCCTCACCTCGGCGTCCGGACACACCTCACCCTTCAAGCTACCCCACGCTGGCCCCGGCGCCCGCGCTGGCGCGCGGGACGCCGGGGGCCGCGGTGGGGACCCCCTGTGGGTTTCAACCTGAGACCGAATCGTCGTGAGGGTCACTGACCGCGGGTTTTGAACCCGCATGCCGCCAGCGCCCTCCCGTGGCTTCTTCCCGAACGTCCGACCGACTTAGTTTGCAGGCGAGAGCTTCGCCATCATTCACCGGTTAGAACGGGTTTTCACCCGTCGCTGGGCCATGGTTGGCCATCCCGGTTTTATCGTCGTTCGGACGGCCGGTCCCCGGGTTCCCCGGAGCGAAGCCGTCCCACGTTGCCATGGGCTCCCCAGATTTCCACGATTCCAAGCCGAGCCTTGAAGGAATGGCCTCGGAGCGTATCCTGTCGGCATGCCACTGACCGTGGAACAGATCGTCGAAGAGACCCGTAGCTTGTCCGAAGACCAGCTCGTGCTCCTGGTTCATCGACTGCACGGACGCCTCCACGACATCGATCCGCAGATCGAGGAGGCTTGGCAGATCGAGACGCGCCGCCGAATCGAGGAGATTGGAATACAAAGGGACAGGTATTTAGTTGTAGAAGGCGCTTGCCGGGTTGGGGCGGCTCGGGCAGGGTCGCGGGCATCGTGAGGATGGCGAGGTTGCGCATTCCGGAGGATCGGGCGGCGGGGTATTACCACTGCATCTCCCGCGTCGTGGATCGACGCTTCATCTTCGACGCCCCGGAGAAGGAGCATTTCATCGCCCTGCTCCGTGAGTACGAACGGTTCTGCCGCGTCCGCGTCCTCACCTTCTGCATCATGTCCAACCACTTCCACGTGCTCGTGGAGGTCCCCAAACGCCCCGACTCCCTCCCCGGTCCGGACGAGATCCTCGCCGAACTGCGGTTGCTCTCGGGCACTCATTTCGTCGAGGCGATCCGCCAGCGGTTCGAGATGTTCCAGGCCGCCAACGATGCCGAGGGTCTGGCCGCCTGCCTGGCGACGTTTCACGCGCGGATGTACGACGTGTCGGCCTTCATGAAGCTGGTGAAGCAGCGCTTCACGCAGTGGTACAACCGGCGCGTGGGCCGGAAGGGAACGTTGTGGGAGGACCGCTTCAGGAGCGTCTTGGTAGACGGCGCTGGCGATGCCCTGGTGACGATGGCGGCGTACATCGACCTGAACCCGGTGCGGGCGGGGTTGGTGAAGGACCCGATGGATTACCGGTGGAGCGGGTATGGCGAAGCGCTGGCGGGCCGCAAACGGGCGCGAAACGGGCTGCAGTTCGTGGTGACGGCGCTACGGCATGGGAAGGAGGAAGCGGTGGGACGATCGCTGGAGACGTATCGTCGGTATTTGTACCTGGAGGGCGATGCGAGGCGGGAATCGAAGGGAAAGGACGGACGCTTGGTGCGTGGAGCGTTGTCGGCGGAGGACGTTGAGTCGGTGTTGAAGGCGAAGGGGAAGCTGCCGTTGAGCGCGTACCTGCGATGTCGGGTGAGGTATTTCTGTGATGGGGCGGTGTTCGGGGGGAGAGAGTTCGTGGAAGGGATCTATGGGGCGTATCGAACAAGGTTTGGAGGGAAGCGAACGACGGGAGCGCGGGCGATGAGGGGCTTGGAGAAGCCGGGGCTATTCACACTGCGCGCCCTGCGGGTTGGAGTGTTCGGGTCGGGCGGGTGAAGCCGCATGCGTTCCACCCACCTGCGGATGCCGAGTACACCAAAGCCGCGGAATACCACGCCGGCATCAGCGCCGGACTCTCGGGGTTGCCCATCGGCTCGCCGTTGATGAATCCCGATCGTTTCCTGAGCCGAGACAGAAAACTGCTGACGCCCGGCGGCTCGCACGGCACTTTCATCCCGTCCATGGAGACGTCGCCAGCGCCCCGGGTTTGTCCGGAAGAATTCCCTTGTCCATCCACCGCCCATACCGGTCCGAATTTCAGGCGTCATCGCCGTGGCAAGCGCCGTGGTGGAGTCCTCCTCGGACTGCTCGCGTTGCTGCTCCCGCACTGGGTTTCCCGGGCTGAGTTGATCTACGACAACACAACCAACTATCGGTCCGAGTACCTCTCGCTGCCGATGGAGTTCGGGGACGAGATCGACTTCTTCGGAACGGCGCGGACGATCAGCAACATGAGTTTCTGGGTGCTTGGCGAGGATGCCCTGCCCCCCTCCGCGACGGCCCAGTTTCGGATCTACCGCAACAACGGACCTTTGCTGCCGTTTGACAACATCGCCATCCCGACCCCCGGCGAACTGCTCTTCGAAAGCGTCGATATTCCGATCATTCCGGGGCCCCAGACGCTGCGGATCACCGATATCGCGGTGCCGGTGCCGACCAACGTCACCTGGACCGTCCTGTTCAAGGGAACGGGAACCGAACCCGGATTGCGCGCCGGCCTTCAGATCTACCATCCGCCCACGGTCGGTGCCAGTTTCCGGGACTACTGGGTGCGCGGCGACGACGGCTTCGAGCTCCAACTCCTCGATGGTGGATTGTCGGCGAGCTTCGCTGCCCGGTTCGAAGCGATCCCCGACCCGCCGGTCATCATGACGGTCACCAACACAGCCGAGGGCGCCGTCGTGAGAGTCTCGGGGCCCATTGGAACCGAGCACATCGTGGAGACGTCGTCGGACGGACGGCACTGGCGGACCCTCGGCACGATCCGACTCCTGACGACATCGGAAGGCACCTACTTCGACACGTCGAACAAAGGCCAGGAGGAACGCTTCTACCGCCTTCGGCGCTCGCCGTACCCGGGATCGAGCGTGGTCCTCACGGAGATCCGGCCGACCGGCCAGGGCAAGGCGGTGCTTTCCTTCAGTGGACCGCGGAACACGTCCCACATTCTAGAAGCCTCCGACGATCAGAAGAACTGGAAGGCCATCGATGTGATCTACCTGCTCTTCGGCGTCGCGACCTTTGAGGACACGATCCGGCCGGGGGCGAATCGCTATTACCGCACCTCCCATCCCACGGGGCGCGGGCCGGTGTACCTAATCCGGGGGATCCGCCGGGACGCGGACGGTTCCATCGTTGTGGCGGCGAGCGGACTGCCCGACCTGACGCCGGCGACGGTCGAAGCCACGACCGACTTCAAGACCTGGACTCCGTTGGGTCCGATTCAGTTCATCACCCCGCGGGCCGAATTCCGGGACACCACGGCCGCGCAGAATTCGGGCCGGGTCTACCGGATCCGGCGCTGAACCGAACCGGGCGGATGGTGGCCGCGATCAGGGGAGATCGGTCGCTCCCATCAGCCAGCGGTCGCACTCGCGGGCGGCGCCGCGACCCTCGTTGAACGCCCACACGACCAGGCTCTGTCCGCGTCGGCAGTCACCGGCGGCGAAGACCTTCGGATTGCTGGTCTGGTAGCGTCCGTGCTCGGCCTTGGCGTTCGAACGGGGATCCCTTTCGATTCCCAGCTGGTCGAGCAGAGGTTGTTCGGGCCCGAGAAATCCCATCGCCAGGAGCACCAATTGGGCGGGAACGTCCCGACCGCTGCCGGGGACGTCCTCGGGGATGAACTGTCCCTTCTCATTCTTCTTCCAGGTGATGTTCACCAGGTGGACTCCGCTGACGTGTCCGTTCTCGTCCGAGATGAATCGCTTGGCGGTGGTGAGGTAGACTCGGGGATCGGCGCCGAATTTGGCCGCCGCCTCCTCCTGGCCGTAGTCCATCTTGTAGACCTTGGGCCACTCCGGCCACGGGTTGTCGGGCGCGCGTTCCGTGGGGGATTTGGGAAGGATTTCGACCTGAACCAGGCTGCGGCAGCCGTGTCGCATCGAAGTCCCGACGCAATCCGTCCCGGTGTCGCCACCGCCGATCACGATCACATCCTTCCCCGCCGCCGAGATGTGGTTGCCGTTGAAGTGCCCGGCCATCACCGCCTTGGTATTGGCCGTGAGGAATTCCATCGCGAAATGGATGCCCTTCAGATTCCGGCCCTCGATGGGCAGGTCCCGCGGCAGGGTGGCACCGGTGCAGAGCACGACGGCGTCGAAATCCTCCAGCAAACGCGCGGCGGGCAGGTCGCGTCCGATCTCGGTGTCGCACACGAACTCGATTCCCTCCTTCGACATCAACTCGAGGCGCCGCTGGACGACGCGCTTCTTGTCGAGCTTCATGTTGGGAATCCCGTACATCAGCAAACCACCGGGGCGATCGGCCCGTTCAAACACCTTCACCCAATGACCGGCCTTGTTCAGCTGCGCGGCGGCGGAGAGTCCGGCGGGACCCGACCCAATGACGGCCACCTTCTTGCCCGTGCGGCGTTTGGGAGGTTCGGGCAGGACCCACCCGGATTCCCATCCGTGGTCGATGATCGAGCACTCGATGTTCTTGATCGTCACGGCGGGCGCGTTGATGCCGAGGACGCAGGAGCCTTCGCAGGGCGCCGGGCAGACCCGTCCGGTGAACTCCGGGAAATTGTTCGTCTTGTGCAGGCGCTCGAGCGCCTCGCGCCACAACCCGCGATAGACGAGGTCGTTCCACTCCGGAATCAGGTTGTTGATCGGGCACCCCGAGGCCATCCCGCTGATCAACGTTCCCGTGTGGCAGAACGGGACCCCGCAATCCATGCACCGCGCGGCCTGTGTACGGAGCTTGTCCTCCGCCATGTGCTCGTGGAACTCGTTCCAATCGCTGATTCGCTGGACCGCATCCCGGTCCAACGGCAGTTCACGAACGTAGTCTAGGAATCCTGTCGGTTTGCCCATGCGCTTCTTCTCTCTGTCTTGAAATGAAAGGGTGTCTCTCGCCGAGTTTCGCGTCGCTCAGGTGCGGTGGGGGATTGGATCCTTCGATTCTCAGCCACCACCCAGGCGCGAGGCGTCCCGCAGATTGGCTTCGAACGCGGCGTTCGTCGCGTCGTCGCCCGTCAGACCGCTTTTCTCGGCGGCCTTCAGCGATTGCAGCACCCGCTGGTAATCGCGGGGCATCACGCGGACGAACTGCCCGGATTTCTCGTTCCAGGCCGACAGGACGGCCTTCCCCCGCGCGCTCCCGGTGTGTTCCACGTGCTGTTCGATCATGGACCTGACCTCGGCCAGTTCCTCGGGATCCTCGATCTTTCCGAGTCCCACCATGGCCTGATTGCAGCGGACCGGGAACTCGCCCTTTTCGTCGAGGATGTAGGCAACCCCGCCCGACATTCCCGCGGCGAAGTTGCGTCCGGTGGGTCCGAGAATGACCACGCGACCGCCGGTCATGTATTCGCACCCGTGGTCGCCCACGGCTTCAACGACGGCGTTGACACCGGAATTGCGGACGCAGAAGCGTTCGCCGGCCATGCCGCGGACGAAGGCTTCGCCACCCGTCGCGCCATAGAAGGCGACGTTGCCGATGATGATGTTCTCCTCGGCGGGGAACGTGGAACTCGCGGGCGGATGGATGATCAACCGGCCGCCGCTGAGGCCTTTTCCGAAGTAATCGTTGGCGTCGCCCTCCAATCGGAAGGTCATTCCCTTCGGAATGAAGGCTCCGAAACTCTGTCCCGCGCTTCCCGTGAAGTGGATCTGGATTGTGTCCTCGGGAAGGCCTTTCACGCCCCATTTCTTGGTCACCTCGTGCCCCACGATCGTGCCCACCACCCGGTTCACATTCCGGATGGGCACCGTCGCCCGCACCGGTTGCCCCTGCTCGATCGCCGGCCGGCAAATCTCCAGCAGCGTCGTCATGTCGAGGGACTTATCGAGGCCGTGATCCTGCGGGATCTGGCAGTAACGGCCCACATCCGGAGGCACCTCCGGCGCGTACAGCACGTTCGTGAAATCGAGTCCCTTGGCCTTCCAATGATCCACGGCCCGCCGGGGTTCGATCCGGTCGACCCGCCCGATCATCTCGTTGAACGTGCGGAAGCCGAGTTTGGCCATCCATTCGCGGACTTCCGTCGCGACGAACTCCATGAAATTGACGACGTCCTCGGGCTTGCCGACGAAGTTCTTCCGAAGGCGGGGATCCTGGGTCGCCACGCCGACCGGGCACGTGTTCAGGTGGCAGACCCGCATCATGATGCAGCCCATCGCCACCAGCGGCGCCGTCGCAAAACCGAATTCCTCCGCCCCCAACAGCGCGGCGATCACGACATCGCGCCCCGTCTTCAACTGGCCGTCGGTCTCGACCACGATGCGGGACCGCAGGTTGTTCAGGATCAGTGTCTGATGGGTCTCCGCGAGGCCGAGTTCCCAGGGGATGCCCGCGTGCTTGATCGATGTCTGCGGCGAGGCCCCCGTGCCCCCGTCGAATCCGGAGATCAGAACGACGTCGGCGTGCGCCTTCGCCACACCCGCCGCGATCGTCCCGACGCCGAGTTCGGCCACGAGCTTCACGCTGACCCGGGCGTCGCGGTTCGCGTTCTTGAGGTCGTGAATGAGTTCGGCCAGGTCCTCGATGGAATAGATGTCGTGGTGCGGGGGCGGTGAAATCAAACCCACCCCGGGTGTCGAATGTCGGACGCGCGCGATCCAGGGATAGACCTTGCCGCCCGGCAACTGCCCGCCTTCGCCCGGCTTCGCGCCCTGCGCCATCTTGATCTGCAATTCCCGGGCATTGGTCAGGTAAAGGCTGGTCACGCCGAAGCGGCCGGAAGCGACCTGCTTGATCGCCGAGTTCTTCGAGTCGCCACGGTCGTTCGTCCAGGTGTACCGGGCGGGATCCTCGCCCCCTTCCCCGGTGTTGGATTTTCCGCCGATGCGGTTCATCGCGATCGCCAGCGTCTCGTGCGCTTCGCCGCTGATCGATCCGTAGCTCATCGCGCCGGACTTGAACCGCCGCATGATTTCCGCGACGGATTCCACCTCCTCGATCGGTACGGGGCTCGCGGACGCCTTCAGATCCAGGAGCCCGCGGAGCGTGAACTGCTGCTTCATCTGGTCGTCGACCAGCTTCGAGTACTCCTTGAACACCGAGTAGTTCCCGGTGCGGACCGCCTTCTGGAGCTTGTGGACGGTCTGCGGGTTGAACAGGTGAATCTCGCCATCGGCCCGCCACTGGTACTGACCGCCAACGTCGAGCGCGTGACCGTTGACCTGCCGGTCAGGAAACGCGTTCGCATGCCGGGCAAGAACCTCGCGGGTCAACTGCTCGATGCCGATCCCGCCCACCCTGGAGGCGGTCCAGGTGAAGTATTTGTCGATCACCGCGTTGCTCAGCCCGATCGCCTCGAAGATCTGGGCGCCCCGGTACGACTGGATGGTCGAGATACCCATCTTCGACGTGACCTTCACGACGCCCTTCGTGACCGCCTTCGTGAAATTCTTCACCGCGGCCTTGTGCTCGAGATCCTTCAGGAGCCCCTGACGGATCATGTCGTCCAAGGTCTCGTACGCGAGATACGGATTGATCGCGCCGCACCCGTATCCAATCAGGAGAGCGAAGTGATGCACTTCCCGGGGTTCCCCCGATTCCAGCACGAGCCCGACCCGTGTCCGGGTCCCCTCGCGGATGAGGTGATGGTGCAGTCCGGCGACCGCCAAGAGCGCCGGAATCGGCGCCATCTCTTTGTTCACCCCCCGGTCGGAGAGGATCAGGACGTTGTAACCGTCTTCGATCGCGCGATTGGCGGCATCGAAGAGGTCGTCCAACGCCTTCTCCATGCCCGCCGCGCCGTCCGCCGCCTTGAAGACGATCGGAAGGGTCTGCGAGGTGAAGGCCGGATGGTTCAGGTACTTCAGCTTGGCGAATTCCTCGTTCGTCAGGATCGGTGTCTTCAGCTCGATCAGCTGGCAGCTCCGCGGCTCCGGGTTGAGCAGGTTCCGCTCCGCCCCAACCGTGGTCTCGGTCGAGAAGATGATCTCCTCGCGGATGCAGTCGACCGGCGGATTCGTCACCTGGGCGAACAACTGTTTGAAGTAGTTGTAGATCAGCTGGGGCCGGTCCGAGAGGACCGCCAGGGGCGTGTCGGTGCCCATCGATCCGATGGCTTCCACACCGTCGCGGGCCATCGGCACCATCAGGATGCGGAGTTCCTCGAAGGTGTAGCCGAAGGCCTGCTGCCGCTGCAGCATCGTGTCATGGTCCGGAACCGCGACCACCGGGGCGTCCGGAAGGGAGCTCAGGTCCACCATGTACCGATTGATCCATTCCCGGTACGGCTGGGCGCGGCAGATCGAATCCTTGATTTCGTCGTCGTCGATGATCCGCCCCTCCTGGGTGTCGATCAGGAACATCTTCCCCGGCTGCAGGCGCCCCTTCTGCTTCACCCGTTCGGGCGCGATGTCGAGCACGCCGGCCTCCGACGCCATCACCACGACATCGTCATGCGTGACGTAGTACCGGGACGGACGCAGGCCGTTCCGGTCCAGGCAGGCGCCGATCTGGAGCCCATCCGTGAACGCCACGGACGCGGGGCCGTCCCACGGTTCCATGAGGCACGAGTGATACTCGTAGAACGCCTTGCGCTCGTCGCTCATGCTTTCGTGCCCGACCCAGGGCTCCGGAATCATCATCATCATGGCGTGCGGCAGGGATCGCCCGCTCAACACCAGCAATTCCAGGCAGTTGTCGAACATCGCCGAGTCGGACCCGTTCGGGTTGATGATCGGGAGGACCTTCTTGATGTCGTCCCGGTCGCCGAGGAGGGGGCTCTCGAACATCGCCTGCCGGGCATGCATCCAGTTGATGTTGCCACGCAGGGTGTTGATCTCGCCGTTGTGCGCGACGTAACGGTACGGATGCGCGCGTTCCCAGCTGGGGAACGTGTTGGTCGAAAACCGCGAGTGAACCAGCGCCAGCGCGGTCTCCATGTCCGGATCCCGCAGATCGGGAAAATACTGGTCCACCTGCCCCGGCATCAGCATGCCCTTGTACCCGATCGTCCTGCAGGAAACGCTGGCCACATACCAGAAGTGGGTTCCGGCTTCGCCCGCGTTGCGGACTTCGGAATACGCCCGCTTCCGGATCACATAAAGCCGGCGCTCGAACTCCTGGTCGTCGGTGATCCGACGGCTGCGCCCGATAAAACACTGACGGAAGACCGGTTCCGACGCCTTCGCGGTCGCGCCGATCATCGAGTTGTCGGTCGGCACCGTCCGCCATCCGAGCACTTTCTGGCCTTCCTCCCGGATGATCCTCTCGAAGGCCCGTTCACAGAACCGCCGCTGGCGGTTGTCGCGCGGGAGGTACACCATCGCCACGCCGTAATTCCGGAGGTCGGGAAGGTCGAACCCGCTCTCCGGAGCGACCTTGGCGAAGAACCGGTGGGGCAGCTGCATCAGGATGCCGGCACCATCCCCCGTGTTGGGTTCGCACCCGCAGGCGCCGCGGTGATCCAGATTCAACAGCACCTGGATCCCCTGCTGAACCATCTCGTGGGATTGGCGACCCCGAATGTTCACCACGAACCCGACGCCGCACGCGTCGTGTTCGGAGCCGGGATGGTACAGGCCCTGTTGGGGTGGCAACCCGTTCCACCGCGCCTGGAACGGGACTGTTTCTGGAGTCTGGTTCGTCATCTGGACTACGTCTCTCGCTGTTCGACGCCGTAACGTCGTCAAACTCGCAAAACGTCTCAAGCAGGAACCCTGGGATGCAATCTTTCCGTGAGAGAAAGTTGTTCACCCATCCCATGCGAGCCGGGCATTCACACCCCCCCGGCCGCCCCCCGCCCGTCGAATCAGCGAATTTCTTACCCCTTCCGAACCTCGCGCGAGCCCGTCACCCCCCGGTTCTCCACCGTCCGCCACCGTTTCTCCCGACGCGCGCACTCGTCGCGCAGGAGCTCCTCCGCCGACCAACCCCGCGCCTGCGCCTCCAAAACCCAGTCGAACATCCGCTCGCCAAATCGCCGCCGACCCGACCGCGCACTCCCCGTCTTCCCTTTCCCCTTCCCCTCCAACCCAGCCTTCCGAGCCTTCTTCGCCAGCTTCTCCGCCCGCATCAGGGCTGGAAGGTGTCGCGGAACGCCGTCCAACGCCGACCCTCGTTCCGCCCGGGTCCCAACCTTTTCCACGCGCTTGAGCTTTTCCCAGTTCGCCCAGACCTCATCCACGGAAGCCACCTTCACGTCCCCGAACACGTGCGGATGCCGATGGATCAGCTTGTCCGCGACCCGCCGGGCCACCGCCTCGAGATCGAAAGCGCCGCGTTCCCTCCCCAACTGACAGTGGAACACGACCTGGAGCAGCAGATCCCCCAGTTCCTCGACCATCTCCCCATCGTCACCCGCCTCGATCGCATCCAGCAGTTCGTAGACCTCTTCGATCGCATGCCAACGCAGGGTCCGATGGTCCTGCTCCCGGTCCCAGGGACATCCTTCCGGCGAACGGAGGATCGCCATGATGTCCTCCAATTGCCGGATCGAACCACCGCGACGGGAAGGAGGCTTCGGCATGGCTAGGTTCCGGTCGTGTTCAATCGATCCATTCCGCTTGGCTAGAGGATCACCAGGTCGTCCCGATGCACCGCGACCTCACCCCTTCCAAGGGGTTTCCTCAGCGACGCCGACGCCATCCGAACCAGGCCCCGCGCGAACTCGCGCCCCTCCGAATCCCGAATCTCAACCAGGGAACCCACCTCGAATTCGCCCTCCACCGACACCACACCCGGCGCCAACAGGCTCCTCCCATTCTCGCAAATCGCCCGACGCGCGCCGTCGTCGACGACGAGGGTCCCCGCCGATCGCTGGAAGAAGGCGATCCAACGCTTGCGACCGGGGAGTCGGCCGGTTCCCGCGCTGATGAATAGGGTACCCTCGTCCTCGCCCGCCAGGATCCGGGCGAGCGCGTCGAACCGACGTCCCGGAGCGATCACCATGGGGATGCCCGACCGCATCACGATCCTGGCGGCATCGATCTTCGTCCGCATCCCCCCCACCGCGGTCACGCTGCTCGTTCCGCCCGCCATCGCCTCCACCGAATCGTCGATTTCCGAGACCACCGAAATTCGCCTCGCTTGGGACGTCCCGTACTCCTCGATCAAGCCCTCGGCCGTGGTCAGGATCACGAGCAGATCCGCCGGCAGCAGTCCCGCGACCAGCGCCGAGAGCCGGTCGTTGTCGCCAAACTTGAGTTCCGTCACCGAGACGGCGTCGTTCTCGTTGATGATGGGAACGACGCCCCGTTTCAGCAGCGTGAGCAGAGTGTTCCGCGCGTTCAGATGCCTCGTCTGGTCCGAAAGATCCTCGTGGGTCAGCAGCACCTGCGCGACTCCCAGTTCGTAGTGCCTGAAAAGCCCCTCGTACATGGCCATCAGCCGCGACTGCCCAACCGCCGCGCAAGCCTGAAGATCCGCCAGATGCTTCGGCCGCCGATCAAACCCCAACACCCCCATGCCGGCGCCGACCGCCCCCGACGTCACCATCACCACTTCCTTCCCGGCACTCCGCAGCCCGGCCACCTGGGCCGCAAGCTGCGCCAATTGAACCTGGTCCGGCCTTTTCTGGCCGTCCGTCAGAATCCCGGTTCCAAGTTTGACGACGAGACGCCGTACGTTCTTTAGGTGCTCCAAGCGCACGCGGCGAAGGTCTCAGATCGCCCCGAGCCCGTCACCTCCGATTAGGACCAACGGCTGCCCCCAACTCCGGACTGGTGAAAACCTTTCGCTCGACTTTCCAAACCCTCACCGCTACCTCACCCCCACCCACCCCGATCCCGTCCCATGAGCACTATTCCCGGTTCACCCATCTCATTCCCATTTCGACCCGACGGCTCCTTCCCGAAGCGTGTTGACCGCCGCGCGTTCCTCCGCGGAACAGCCGCGATCGCCGCCACCGCCGCCCTCGAGGCCACGTCCGCCGACCGCGATTGGTCCGGCGCAAGCCCCGTCCGTTACCCCGACCCCGACATCGTCGTCCTCGACCCCCGCTTCGCCCCCTACAAGATCGGCAACACCCCCATCCAACGCATCCACGTCGGCAATCTCTGGTCCGAAGGTCCCGCCTGGAATGCCGTCGGCCGCTACCTCCTCTGGAGCGACATCCCCAACAACGTTCAACGCCGCTGGCTCGAAGAGGACGACCACGTCTCGGTCTTCCGCAATCCCGCCGGGAACAGCAACGGCAACACCTTCGACTTCGAAGGCCGGCAGATCGCCTGCGAACACGGGAACCGACGGGTCGTCCGGTACGAACACTCCGGCGCGGTCTCGGTCCTCGCCGACACCTTCGAAGGCAAGCCCTTCAACGCCCCGAACGACGCGGTCGTCCACCCGGACGGAGGCGTCTGGTTCACCGACCCCGGCTACGGCAGCATGGGCCACTACGAAGGCAACAAGGGACCGCTCCAACTCAAGGAAGCCATCTACCGCGTCGACCCCAAGACCGCGAAGGTCGAGAAGGTCGCCGACGAGATCAACAAACCGAACGGCCTCTGCTTCTCGCCGGATTACAAGATCCTCTACGTCGCCGATTCCGGCGGTCCCAACCCCAAACCCATCAAAGCGTGGGAGGTCGTGGAGAATCGAACGCTCCGTAACGGGCGGGTGTTCGCCTCGATGGAAATCACCCTTTCACAGAAAGAGACCTATCGACGGACACACGGCGAAATCCGCGCCGGCTTGGGAGGCGCCGACGGCATCCGCTGCGACGTCGATGGCAATGTCTGGGCCAGTGCTGGCTGGGTTGGCCCCGGCTACGATGGCGTTCATGTCTTCGCCCCGGACGGCACGCGCATCGGCATGATCCTGCTCCCCGAAATCTGTTCGAATGTCTGCTTCGGCGGCGCCAAACGGAACCGACTCTTCATGACCGCCTCCCAGTCCGTCTACGCCGTCTACGTCGAGACCCGGGGCGCTCACATCACCTGACGTCCATCGCCATGAGCGAACACCTCGACGAGCGACTCGCGCGTATCGAGTGTCAGCTGTCCCACCTGGAGCGCGCCAACGAGGAACTCAACTCCGTCGTCCTCGATCAGGGACGCGCCCTCGCCAAGCTCCAGTCGGTCGTCCGGCGCCTGACCGAAACCATCGAAACCGCCGAGCTCGACCGACTCCACGCCGACACCCGCAAGCCGCCGCATTCCGCCTGATCCTTTCGATCGCATCGCGGGTTTCCCGGTCGCTCTCCGCGCGATCGCTCGCCCTGTCCGCGCCTCGGCGCCTCGGCCGGCTTTTCGGTCGGTGAGGCAGGCATTCTCGAACCGGAATTGTCAGGATCCCGTGATTGACACGGGTAATCCGAGGTATAACGTCCTCGCATTGTCCCAGGGGAGGCAGCCATCATTCCGAATCGCCGAGACGCCGTCATTTCCGTGGGTGTGACACGACCGCATTGATCCGGGGCAGATAGGTCGTTCGAGCGGTCCATCCGGTCCATCCGGGAAATGTCGCGGCTGGCGCTTTAGGATTCGTCGAGAGTGCCGACGTTAAGGGTCTCGAAGGCCTCGTCTCCCCGTCCAAGGACGGAAGTGTCCAGGGTAGCTTCCGTCCGTGCAGGAGCGGCTGGTAACGCACGCATTGTAACAAGGATTCCGTACGCATGAACTCTCGTGTCTCTCGCCTTCTCGGATTGCTTCTCGTTGGACTAACCGGCGTCACCGGCGCCCTCGCCCAAGGACCCAAAGCCCAATGGATCCCAATCGAACCCAGGGCCGAGCCGGGAACCCCCGTTCGCCTGGAAGTCCTGAAGTCGAGTCGGGAGGCGACCACCGTCCGTCTTCAAGTCCCCGGCTACTGGCTCGAAACCGAGACCTACGCGGGGCGTTCCTTCTCCCGAATCACGTTTCCCGAACCGCGGCTCGAAGGACTCGGTCTCCCCGCCAAAGAGGGCGAACGCGGGTGGTACGATTTCCCCGCCGACACTCAACACCCGCTCCTCCCCGCGGCTCCATTCCACGATTCGCTCTCGATTGGAACGCCGAAACCCCTCTTTCCCGAGAATGCCGTCGACCAAAAGCCGCAGACGGCCGCCGAAATGGAGCGTCTCGGTATCGACCCCGCCGGCGCCCGGCCCGGTATCCCCTCGATCCGCGGTTATCTCGCCGTCTCCCGAGCCAACGGTCGTGGCGACCTCCAAGCCACTTCCCAGGAAATTCAGTACGCGGATCTGAAGCTCGAAGCCCCTCTGCGCCCCGCCGGGTTCGAAGGTTCCGATCAGGTCAAACCCGACGACTCCGCCACCGTCAACCCAGGCACCACCCCCACCGTCCGCCCCGACGAACAGAACACCGGCTACCTCCCGCCCCAGCTCGTCGACGAGGAGTTCTACAAGTCCTTCAAGGGCGAGTACCGCGGCACCGAAGAGCCCTTGTCCGCGATCAGTGGCGCCGGAGTCTTTTCCACCGCGGAGTTCCGGATCCCCCTGGTGGAGGTGCTCACACCACTCACCGCGCGCGTCATCTCGATCGTCGTGTTCGAGATCAAACACCTCAAAGGCACCGAGGACTTTGACTGCCCCCTCTCCTGGGACAACTGGATCTTCAAGATCCCCTTCATCAACGGCCCCGCCATCCGTGAGGCCCTCACCGCCAAGGGCCTCAAGATCGAGGCCTCCCGCAGCGCCCACTACCTCATCGTCACTCCCCGCGAGTACCGCGATGAACTCAACACTTTCGCCCTCTGGAAACAGTCCAAGGGCCTCAACGTCGACTTCGCCTACATCGGCAACGCCGCCACCGATGACGTCGCCCCCGACCGAAACGCCCTCGACGCCTACCTCGAGGAGTTCTTCAAGAAGAACTACTGCCACGGCGTCTACGTCCTCTTGGTCGGCGACACCGACGTCATCCCCACCGGCCGTTCCACCCGCGTCATCGCCAGCCCCGACGCCAACGACGG
>JBFWOK010000104.1:0-25484 GCA_050250555.1 Limisphaerales bacterium | reverse complement strand
CGCCTGAGCGCCCGGTCGCCTTCTCGCCGACCACGAGCGCCCATCCCACCGGGCCCGCTCCGCAGAAATCCTCCAATCCTGCCAGCCCATTCGTTCAACGAATAGATGCACCCCGCTTACCGCTTACCTTGATCCGGCGACGGGCTCGCAACTTTCGACCAACGCGACCGATTCCGACGGAATGTCGGGGCAGGCGGACTCGTCGGTCACTGACGAAGTTCTGCGCGAGGCGCTGGGGACTCTTCCCGTCCGACACCGGGAATGCCTGGTTCTCCACTATCTCGAAGGGCAGCCGGTCGTGGACGCTGCGGCGGCGCTTGGGATCTCCGAAGGCGCCTTCAAGGTTCGGCTTCACCGGGCGCGGCGCGCGTTGCGGGTTCATCTCGAGCGGCGAATGGAAGAGTCCCTCGGCCGGCTGGGTCCACGGCGAAGTCTCGCACCCGGGATCATGGCGTCGATCGCGCTGAAGACGGCGGCGACGGATCCGTCCGGGGTGGCTCCGGGGATGTTCGCGTTCCTGGGTGCGAGCGTGGCGAAACTGTTGCCCCTGCCGATTCTGTTCCTTTTGGTTCCCGTCGGGGCGTTGGTGGCGGGACTTGGCGCCAATCATTGGGCGACCTCGGTGGAACGACGGAACTACCGGGACGCATCGGGTTTCCGCCGTCGATTGTACGACGAGAATTGGGCCCGGCAGCAGGCTCGGGGCGCGGTCTGGGTGTTTCTGGTGTTCGTTTTTCTGGTGGTGGGAAGCCGATTCTCGCAGCCCTGGGTGAACGAGGTCCTGCTGGGCACCCTCGTTCTGGCGTGCCTGCCGGGTGCCTTGGCCGCGTTCCGTCAGGCGCGGTGGACGGGGCGAGTTTCCGGCCCGGTCGGAATGGCGTTGGCGACGTTCCCGCTTGTGCTGAGCTTCGGGCTTGGCACGGTCTGGAACCTTCCCCAGTGGTTTATGGGACTGGTTTGGGGCGGCTATTTCCTGGCGATGATGTTCCTGCCGCCGGCGCGGCGCGTCCGGCTGGATGAGAATCTCTTCCTGCGGCTGCGCCTTGGTTTGATTTCCGCTCAAGCCGGCCCAGCAGCCGAAACAGGGATTCGTCCCTGGACGCGAGCCCGTCTCGCCGAGTTCGGACGGTTCGGTGCGCGTGAAGGCGTGTTTTCCAGGTTTCGGTCCGTGTCAGGGGGGCTTCGGCTCCGACTCTGCCCGGTCGTGTCGGGTTGGCGCGACGACTTTGGGGGCTGGTGGACACGGGCTGATTCGCACGTGACGATCCACGAGGACGGGCGGGTGGCGGCGGTCCTCGGTTCCCGGGACGCGGCCGATCTGGATCGGATGGGTATCGCGCCCGGTGGTGACGCCGGGCGGGAGTGTTCCGAGACCGAGTCGGCGATTCGGAATTCGATGACGGCGCTGGCGACCGGAGATGCGGTCGCGGCGTTGCGGCATCTGGGGCAGGTGCCCGACGGGGAGATCTTCGTGATCGACCCCCGGAAGACGGGGCACGCGCGGATGCAGCGTTGGGTCGGGGCCGCTGGATTGGTCTTTGCCGGCGCGATGATCGTGCTGCCGCGGTTCTTCAGCCGCGAGGCGTGGAGGGAGACGCCGTGGGAACCGGTGACGCTTTCGGTCGGTGAAGCGAGGGCGCGCTTCGAACTCCTGGGCCGGGATCGCGGGGACCAGCGTTCCCGGCACCGGTTCGATGGGGTGACGGGTGTCCTGTCGCGCAGGTACATACTCCCGCCCGTCGACTGGTTGAGTCCGGAGGCGTCCGAGTTTCTCCGGACCAACCGAGTTTCCTTCGGCGCGTCGAGTTCCACGCCGGACCCCGCTCCTGACCCTGATCGGGTCCTCCAGGCCTTCTGGAGCTGGCAGGACGCCAAGGCGATCGTCCTGGGCTGGGAATCGTTGCGTGGGTCCGAGTCGAACCAAAGATCGAAGGACGAATGGCGTGAAGCGCTGGGTCGGAGTACCGCTGGCGGCCGGGCCGAGATCCTTCGGCCCGACATCGGTGTGGTTGCGAACACCGGACATTCCCGTACGCGCCTCGAACCGGTCCGCTGGCGGGTCGCGGCGCTAAGGCGTCTGGGCGTGCTCGACCTCTTCGAGACCCGTCCGTTGGTTGCCTTGGTGAAGGGCCTGCAGATCGTTCCCGGTGGTCCGCTTCCAAGCGGTTGCGACCCGAATCTCGATCGGTCGGTGTGGACGGGGCTGTTCGCGACGGGAGGTTCCGACCCGATCGAAGAAGCGTATGTGGCCTTGTCGTTGCTGGAGGAACTCGGGGCTCTTGCGACGATCGACGGTGAAGCCTGCGTGGCGGGGTTCCTTCGCCTTCACAGGGGCCGCGGATTGTTCGATGCCCGCCAACCGTGGGAGCGGCCGTTCACGCGGAAGTCGCGGGTCCGACCATCCCCCATTCACTTGGATGGCAGCGCGCGGAACACCTTCGCGGCATGGGAATCGTTGCGGATGCTGGGTGCGCTGGGTCGGGTGCCCGATCTCGGGGAATGGCGGTTTCGCGTTCCGAAAGGATCGCAGGATACGCTTGCGCATCCTTCGGGTGCGGCGGTCTGGCAAGTGGTCGAGGCGGTGCTGCTCCGGGAGAGAGCCGCCAGCCAATGACCCCCGACGGTCCCGGTGGGGCGCACGCCGCGCGTCCGAATTCGAGACCGGGGGTTAACGGACAGGAGGCACGAACGGCACAAAGGACCCGTCCCTGGGGGTTCCTCCAGACGGGCGGCATTTGCCTGACCGGTGACACGTTTCGCGGGTTGGATCACCTCCATTGCCCGAGCGATTTCGATCTACCTGGGACTCCGGCACCGTCGTCGGCGGACCTTTGGGCAGATCGAACTCGCGGCTGAGAAGGATGCCTCTTGAGAGCGTTCGTTGTTCATGCATTTTTCGTGCATGGCGACAAAGACCATTACTTTGGAACTCGACGCCTACGAGAAGCTCCGAGCCGCCAAGAAGGCGGGGGAGTCATTTTCCGAAGTCGTTCGTCGAGCCGCATTTGCCGACGCACCGCTCACGGGCGCCACACTGCGGGCCTACTATGCATCTGGCGGAAGCGGCGCCAGCCAGGGCTACCTCGATTCGGTCGAGGAAGCCTCGAAGCATGATCCTGTCCCTGGCGATCCATGGGCCTGATACTCGACACCAGCTTTGTCATCTTCGCGGAACGTGAGGCCCGCCGCGCCGTGTCCGGTCGAGCCGACGCCTTCCTGGCCGGGCGGGAGGACGAGACATTCTTCATCACTTTTACGATCGCGGGCGAGTTGGCCTGTGGCTAGTCCGCCAGCGTCAGGAAGGATTGGGAGCGGCTCGGCCGGCCGTATCCGGTTCTCCCGTGGACTGCTGAGATCGCCTGGCAGTATGGCGAGATCTACCGGGCTCTAGCCGCGAGAGGCGAGTTGATTGGCGCGAACGATCTGTGGATCGCCGCAACCGCACTCGCTCATGGCTTCGGGTTGGTTACGAGCAACCAAGCCGAGTTTCGTCGCGTGCCGGGTTTGACAGTGGAGGGTTTCTAGGGGCCGCGACGCGCCCCTTCCAAGTCTCTGGGTCGAGCGCGCGCCAGGGCACAAAGTACCCGTCCCTTAGCGGAGTTCTAGACATCCACGAACCGGGGGCCAAGCCACGCGGCAAGCACCGGTTCCCTGGACCGATTAGGTCGGCGCCGTATTACCGCAAGCGTTTGCCTGCTTTTTCATCCCAACCCTCAGCGAGCTCAGCTTCCGCCCATCCAATCGGCAACTTCCGATTTGGCATATTCACCTTGGGTCCCTCGGCAATCCTCCTCATAAAGAATGCTCGTGGAAACGTGCGCCAACCATCTGTGGTATCGATACCATCAGGTAAATCGAGTTCCACTCTCACCAAATTGGAAGCCAAACACCTTCCGGTGGATCCCGGCATACAAGACAAGCGAATCGATCTCGGAGAACAGGCTGTCCATGAAATACCCGCCAAGGCCCTCACCCTGGCGATCGTAGAAAACCCTGCCGCGATCAAGGTCATCTAAAGCCGAGTCGAGGATCCGGATCCTCATGCCACGCAGGCGACTGCACTGCCTGATCATCTCGCGCGAGATCCTCCCAGAGCTCGTGCATGGCCCTGATCTTCTCGTCGCGCGACATCTGCAACAGGTCGAGCTTCATGGGCCCATATTGTGCGCGCGCCCTTAAGGCGCAATCCGCTTCTGGCGACGACCCAAGCTCAGCGACCCGGCGCACAGGACGCAATGATTGCAACCGCGACGCCCCCGCCGGGTTCGCTACAGCGCATGGTCGGCAATCTGCTCTTTATGGATCGCTAAGTCGTCACTGTGCTCCGAGAGCGCCAGGACGACTCGGCCAAGCGCCCGATCAAGGATCGAGCTTCGATAGGTGCCCTCGACAATGACAGTCGAGAAATCATTTTCAGGCTCGGTCATCTTCACGGTGACCTCGGCACCGGCCGCAGCGTCCCGGAGATGAACGGAATAGCCAAGACCCGACACGAACTCCGGCCAATCACGCATCTCACGGGCGAGATCCGTGGGGCAGGAGTCATAGCTTCGGATGTGGAATCGCAGCTTCATGCTTTTGTGGAACGAACCAAGCTCGGCGAACCCGGCCCAACACTTGAAACCTGGAGGCCGGCGGCTGCCAGCAGTGGGCATCACTGCCTGTTTCGGCAAAGATTTCATGCCCGGCGCGATCTTCGCCAGCCGAGGAAGGCAAGCAGTAGATATCCAACAGCGGCCAGCCAGGAAACTGTCATGAGTGCAGCGGAGTATGGACGCTTGCTGTCGAGACCCAGCAACAGACATGGCCAAAAGACAGCCAGCGTGAGCCACGATAGCCGCCGGTACTGGGATGCCGTCATCGTGTTGTCGCCGAACGCCTGCGTGAGCAACAGGAGGCAGCTGGAATCGGTCTCAAGAGCTAAAGCGGGCGTGGAGGCTGCCTCCTGTTCACTCGACGCAATGGTTCGGCGATTCCATCTATGGGCAGCCCGGCGGAACAAGCGTGCATGCCGCCGGGCAGCCTTTGGGAGGTGGAAAGCAAATACAGAACGCCTCACTCCCCGCTGGACATGGACAGGCGCCTCTCCTGATTTCGGTGATGGACACAATGAGGCCAGCGACGGCCCCGAGAACCGCTCCGACGAATGCCCCCAATACTTTCGAAATAACTTCTGGCCCAGTGATGAAAGACGCGAGAAAGCCAAGGCCGGCACCGATCACACCGCCGAGCACTGTAAGTCCGATTGGAAGAACGATCCGTGCGACTTTGGCGGCTGTCCCTGAGAAGCACACTGCGGCGACTTGCCATCCACCGGCTGGTGCCGGACCTGTATAGATTCCCATAATGTCACTCCTTTCTGCGGCGCACAGCGTGGTGTCGAATGCGTCGTGATTTGTGATGCTTCATTTCGGCTCGTTGGTTCTTAGTCATGTTCATCCTTCCTTGTGTGGTTCGTTGACGGGCGGTGTCATCGAGCGCCACGGCTCTGCCACGGCCGCGAAAGGCGATGATTGGAAGCCGCGGGACTCCCGGCCGTTGGCAGCAGCCGCTGGCTCGATCCAGTATCTCACCGTTCCGATGGCCCCGTCGCCAGACGTGGGCACGCCGGGCCGAGTAGGTGGTTCCGGCGAAGGGCGCAACCCTGGGAAGTCCCGTGAAGAGTCGCTTCGCGTCCAAGGCAATGTCCTGTTCAGGATTCCCCTTTCCGGAATATGCGGGCGGCCAACCACCCGTCATCGCGTAGGCAGGTCCCAGCCTCATATTCTTTGTTCTGGGATCGAGCGCTTGTAGGGAGCCTAAATGGGGCGTAATCAGGTAGTCGAGGCGGATTTGGGCTGAGAATGTGGGGATAGGCGGCGAAACGTTCCGGGAGGTTGGCGGATCGAAGCCCGGTCCGGCGAGCCGGCATGACGTTGGTTCCCGTCGGTTCATCGATGATTTCGGCGGATGGGGCGAGATCGGCTCTCGGTGATTCCAGCCGGAAACGCCACCGGAAAACGCGGATCCAACAGGGGCCACCGTCCGCATTCGGGTTTGGACGGGCCACGCCGGGGCCGCTCCGATGGGGCTTGGGGCATATGGCGGGGCGTTGGCTACCAACAGGCCGGTCCTACGGACCTTGCTTTTGGAAGATTCGGATCGGCCCGTGGTTGCGCATGATTCGCCCCGTTGAAGGCACAAAACGCCCGTCCCTTGGCGGGTTTTTCAGAAGCGGGCAGCAGATGGGACTTATGGGACGATGAGGGAGCCCCGTTCGGGGCCGTCGAGCGCATGAGACGACCGCTACAGAGGGCGGATGGCTCCGGTCACCTCATACCGAACCGGGTGGCCTTCGAGGGTCTTCGGAAGAGCGCGGATTGTCTCCGGATTTGGCTTCAAAAGCATCACCTTCAGGCAGGGAGTCCGGTCATCGTCGAGAAGCCCGACGTACACTCCGACAACTCCCGGGAGGGCGAGAAGGTCGACGTCGTGGTCGGCCAGCACGGTGTTGATGTCCCGAAAGGCCGTCATTTTCGCGGGACGTGGTGGAGCAGCCGAACAACCGGAGCCCCCGGACGACAGCGCTGCGATCGCCACGATCACCGTCGCGGCGACCAGGCTCCGTTCGCAACGCCCCGGAAACGCCGATTGGGATGCGGGTCGTGCCCGTGCGGAAGATCCCGGACGGCACGACGTCCCGTGATAATCAGTTGCCGACCATGGTGGCATTTAGAAATTCAAGCACTTGGCCAATCGGATTGGCGATGGCGGATGTGCTACTTCCCGCGTAGAGGAGGCCGACGGCCCGCGGATTCGATTCCACATCCTCGACCATCAGAGAACCTGAGTCGCCACCCGCGAGAAATCCGGATCGTCGGTTCGAGATCACGATCTGGCCCGTGTAAGTCTTGGTAAAGGCAGTTCCGCCGGCGCATTCGTCGTCATAGGTCACCGAAACCGATGCGTTGAGTCCGGAGACCTTGCTCCGCGTGAGGCCGGTCGTGCGGCCGCTCTTCTTGACGGGTTGGTTGAGGGAGGCGCCCACAGTTTGGGAGGAGAGGGTTCCAATCCCTAGAATTGCGCCGTCGGCGGACACCGCCCCATCGATGACCCGAGCCACCGAGACGTCGACGTTCGACATCGGAAGCGAGTGCTTCAAAACCAACGTTCCAACATGCTGCGCGCTGTCGGCGTCGCATCCCACATCGATGAGCCCTGGTTGGATGACTGGGTCTCCGGTTTGGGCTGTTCTGCCGTTCCCGCCGCCCGCGATATCCGCCTCGAGAACGTGGTAGTTGCTCATGATGTGCTGGACTCCGCCGATCTCGACCAGCGATCCGAGGGTTCCGCCGCAGCAATAGCCGTTCGCGAGATCGAAGCTCCAACCTCCTGAAGTCCCCAGCCGGATGGGTTGCGACTGAATTCCCTTGTGGTCGAGGCTACTTCCACCTCCCCCGCCGGGTTTCCCCGGGCCGCCCGGCTTTCCGGCGCGGATACTGAACTTCTCTGTCAACTCGATCCGAACGGCGGTCCCGAGGAGGCGGGGAGGGAAGGCCCGAACCACCTCGGCGACGGATGGACCGTCGCGTTCGACATAAACCACCAGCGCGAGTTCGGCGTCGTTGTCGCTCAGACCGATTGCGGTCCCGAGCACCGAAGGCCAGGACATGACTTCGGGAGTGACCCGGTCCTGGAGGGCTTTCACGGTCTGGATTCCTGGATGGTCCATGTTCAGAACGCCCGGAGGCGGCGCGGCATGGACGGTTGTGGATGCCGTGAGCATCCCAGCGAGAAACGAAAGCCCGCCGAGAATGCGGGTGAAGGACGACCGTAGGGTTGCGAGGTTTTTCATGGATTGCAGGCTCTCTACGCCGAAATGGGCGGGACGTACACTTCATTTTTGCGGCTCGACCGGTGCATGTGGGGATAGGCGGCGAAACGTTCCGGGAGGTGGGCGCATCGAAGCCCGGTCCGGCGAGCCGGCATGACGTTGGTTCCCGTCGGTTCATCGATGCTTTCGGCGGATGGGTCGAGGTCGTCCCTTGGCGATTCCAGAGCGAAACGCCACCGGATAGCGCGGATCCGACAGGGACGACCGTCCGCATTCGGGTTTGGACGGGCCACGCCGGGGCCGCTCCGATGGGGCTTGGGGCATATGGCGGGGCGTTGGCTACCAACAGGCCGGTCCTACGGACCTTGCTTTTGGAAGATTCGGATCGGCCCGTGGTTGCGCATGATTCGCCCCGTTGAAGGCACAAAACACCCGTCCCTTGGCGGGTTTTCCGTCCCTTGGCGGGTTTTCCCGTGTGGCGCTAGTCGCGGTTGGCTCCACGGGATGATGGTTCCGCTGGCTTGGAATCTCGCCGCGGCATCAACGCGGCAATAATCGCGACCATTGTCATCACGCCGCCGAGAATCCAGCATGTGATTTGCTCATCCTGGCTGACGCGAAACTCTCCCCCGAAGAGTGTGGTGGCGAATCGAAGCAGGGTGGGCGCCAATACAACCGTCGATCCAGAAATGATCAGGGTGATGATGACACCGACTGGCATCCGGTGCCCTCGGTAGGCGGCTACTGCTATCCCAACGGCGAATCCTCCAATCAGGAGGAGTGATATTGACTGCGGCGTCATGCGTACCGGTCTGACGATGATCCGTGGGAGAGTATTCGCTCCGGGTTCTCCCGGAGCGCAAGGATCTAGAATCGGTTCTTCGACGGGGGTATCGCCAAGCTCTACCCCCGGCTAATAGCCGACACTCCTCCGGGGTGAGGTCCCCTCCCAAGTGCCCTCAGTCTCGGACCCCCAATGGAGTTACCCACCGAAAGCGTCGAGGAACCCAAGAATCTACCGAGCGCGAAGGTGGGCGCTGGCTGGGCCTCCCGCAACTCTCGAATTCGCGGGCTGCCTCCACATCTCCGCTGGCGCCACGGCGAATCACGATCCAGGGCCACCCGATCTCGTCGTGGTGGCTGCGGGATTGGGGGAAGGCGATCCTGTGGAGGTTTTGCCCGCCTGGCGTTTCGGGGTCGGGGCGCCCGACTCCTCGCCCTTGTGCGCCTTTCCGACGTCATCCCCATCGACCGCTTGATCGAGATCGGGGTGCGCGGATTGATGGAGACGGACCCGCCTTTCGAGATCCTTCGCGATGCGCTGGGGGAACTCGCGGCGGGAGGCAGGTATGGTACCGCGCTGATCGCTTGCCTCGTGGAGCGCCTGCGCACGGATCCAACCGCTTTCCCCAAGTTCCTGACCGTCGGGCACGTAGTCTCGGAACGGCACCCCAAACGCTGAAGGGTGGGGATGGCGGTGAGGCGGGACACTTCAACCACGATGGCGAGGTCAACACCGGTCGATCACACGACTTCGCTGGCAGGACCTGGCCCGATGGGGACCCACCGATGGTCGTGTTGAAACCCGCGGGGAATCAGCGTTCGACCTGGAGCTGGAACAGGTAGGGCGCTCCATTCGTCGGTGAAGGGACGGTCGTGGACTGCGCCGTGCTCGCGGCTCGGAGCCAGTCGGTGAGCGGCAGCCAGTCCAGGGCATTGGAACTTCCCCAGAGTCGGTAGCCATGGCCGATGGCGCTCTCCCATTTCAGGGTCAGGAGTCCGGGGCCGGCGGGAGTCGGTGGGAGGAGGGTCAGGCGGGACGTCGCGTTGGTCGGGTTGGATCCGGCGATGAACTCTGCGAAATCGCTGAAGCCGTCCCCATCGAAGTCGGCGGATGCCAGGTGCCCCGGGGCCGCGGCGCCGAGGAAACGTTCCTCCCAGGCGTCGCTGATGCCGTCCGCGTTCGTGTCGGACATGGTGTAAGTGCCTTCGACCACGAGGGTGCCGCCTTCAGTGAGGCTGCGGGTGCGGGTCGCGGGAGTGCCGTGGAAGGGCACGTCGGCGTACTCGAACTGATACTCACCGGGCGGCGCGTTGGTGATCGTGGTCATCAGGCCGCGTTCGACCCGGTTGAGCGGGCCACGGATCGAGACGGCCGCCTGATGGAGGTTGTTGGAGAGAATCAGGGTGCCGGGGACGAACGTGGTCAGGGTCACTTCGACTTCGTCGACGAGCCAGCCAGGGTGTTCGATGGTGTCGAGGGAAAAGAGGGCGTAGGCCCATCCGAGTCGAACGGTCTTGCCGAGGTAGGCGCTGAGGTCGACCTCCTCGGTTTCCCAGCCGTCGGAGGCTTCGCCGTATTCGCGGAGGGGCGTCCAGACGGCGCCGTTGTTGGTGGTCACGTAGACACCGCCGAACTCGATGATGTCGAGTTCCTCGGATCGCGGGAAGAAGTCGTAGTTGTGGGCGAACTTCAGGATCGCGCGGTTTCCGCCGGAGAGAAGGATTGCGGGACTGATGAGGGAGGCCTCGGCGAAATCGTTGGCTTCACCGCGCAGATTCGTGCCCCAGGACGCGGTGCCCGCGAAGGCGGATGAGGCGAGTTCATTGGCGGGTCGGCCGAGCTCCCAGTAGGACGAGGCGAGGAGCGAGAGTGTTTCCGCGTCGATGGAACTGGAGCCGACGGTCCAGTTGCCGGACCCGCTTTCCCCGCCATCGCGGAAGGGCGGACTCAAAGGCTTGAGCGTTCGGAAGCGGTACCGTTGGCCGCCGTTGTTGTCGGTGGTGGTGTTGCCGGCGGGATCGCGGGAGACCACTTCGACCTGGTATTCCCGGTCCGGCTCCAGGCCGGTGAGGAGCAACTCGTGTTCCTCGATGAACTCGGCGTGGTAGACGGTGAAGTTGGAGGGGAATCCGGGATCCAGGTATTTGGCGAGACCGTCGGTGGGTTCCGAGGTCGTCCAGCGGACGATGGCCTCCGTGTAGTCGGGTTCAAGGGCGACCCCCGTCACGGCGGGAGCTTCGGTATCGACGACGGCGGCGACGGAAAGGGGCTGACCGGGCGGGACATCGGCGTATCGGACCTCGATGAGGTCGCCGTGGTTGGCGGGGAATTCATCGGGGAGCGGTCGGGGGGTGTCGTTGATCAGGAGAACGTGACCGCGAACGAGGCCGGGCCGGCCGGCGGGGACCAGTTCGACGTCCTGTCCGGCGGGCACGCGAGGGGATGTCACCCGCACCGTGACGGTCGCGCCGGCGGCGAGGTCGGGGTCGGTGACTTCGATGGTCAGGCGGGCTGGCAGGGAGTACTCCTCGCGATCGAGTTGGAGGGTGGCGAGGCCGCTGGTCCCCGGGGCGAGGAAGGCGATGACTCGCCGCAGGATTTCCGCGCGGTTGTTGGGTGCGTCACCCTCCGCGGGGATCGCGTCGAGCGGGAAGGAAAAGAAGACCACGCGCCCTCCGGAGCCGTCCTCGCCCGCCTTGGGGTATCGGACACCGACCGGGAAGCCGGTGCCCGCATCGAAGAAGATGGGGGCTGCGTCCGGGGTGGTGCGGAACGTGTCCGACAGGTCGGAAGGAATGATGATGAGGTCCGGGAATTCGGAGAAATCGAGGGGGGTATCGACGCCACTGGTCATGGAAAGGCTGTCGCTGCCGAAGATGCCCTCGATGCCGGGGTCCACTTCGTACTCATCCACATGGAGGATGCCCTTCCGGAAATTGGTGAACCCGCTTTCGTCGAGGCGGCTGAGAAGTTCCATGGACGCCATGAACAGTCCGCCGCCGTCGTTGACGTAGTCGCGGAGGGCCTGAACGTCCTTGGTTCCGAGGGACGAGAAGAATTCGCCGACCCGCCAGATGACGACCGGGTAGTTGCGAAGGTCTTCGAAGGAGGGCGACCGGCCTTCGCTGAACACGTCCCACACCTCGTAGGAGACGCCGACGGCATCCAGGGCATCGGTGTACGTCGCGATCGTGAGGTAATCGTTGAGGAGCAGATCGTCGAATTGATCGACCAGGAGGACGGTGGCGCTGGCGGCGAGCCGGGTTTCGAAGGGTTTGCCCGCGTCGTCGCGAACGGATTCGTTGCCGGCGAGATCTCGGGATCGGACTTGGAAGAAGATCGTCTGATCGCGGGTCAGTCCGTCGACGGGCACGCGGTGATCCGTCGTGAATGTCCGGTTGGTGACGTTGTTCCCCAGGGTGGCTGTCGTGCCGTACTCGACGACGGCGTCCGCGTCTTCATCGGTTTCCCAGGTGACGATCAACCGGCCGAACCGGGTGGACGCCGAGACGTTCGCGAGGACGGGTGGTTCGAGGTCGATGTCCGCCTGGCCGATGCGCGTGCCGGCCGGTGAAGCGTCGGCATAAGAGACCGATACGACGTCGCCGTGGGCCACCTGGAGACGGCCATCGGGAGTGGCGGCGCCGGTGGCGATGGCGACGCTTCCTGTGAACACGCCGGCGGCGCCCGCCAAGGTCAGGGTCACGGGTTCGCCCACGGGTTCGGTGTCGCTTTGGGCCTGGACGTCGACCGACGAAAGCGCGCGAAGGTCGAAGTCGATCAACCGGATGGCGACGGTGGCCGGCGTGGCGTACGCGACCCGGTCGAGGATCACCACCCCTTCACCGGGCAGCGGGAGGTCTCCGGAAATCACCATCGCGAAGTCCTGGACGGGCGCGATGCCGGTCCGGCGGTGGATGTCCTCCACCACGCGCGTGGCGCGGACCCGGACCAGGTACTCGCCGGAAGCGGGAACCGCGAGGTGGATTCCCTCGACGTTGTTGATGGAATCCGAGGCGAAGGCGTTGGGGATCGATTCGCCGCCGGCGAAGGCGTTGCCGCGGTACTGGGCGCCGTCGGGCGCGACGACTTCCAGATCGAGGTCGTTGACGAGGGCCGGGATCGCGGCGGGCAACCCGGGAACGTCGGTGTAGGTGAGGGTGATCTTGAGCGGCAGCCTCGGGTTGCCGACCAGGATGCGGCGCTCGAAGACGGCCTGGTTGGTCAGGGTGACCGATTGATCGACGTAGTCGAACCGGCGGGTTGAAGCCATGAGATTGGTCAGCGTGACGCGGCCCCAACCCTCGTCGTTGTTCGGTATCGGGTCGGTGCCCCCCAATTCGTCGTCGAGGTCAATCGCGGAATTGATCAACGCGCCCTTCACGAGCGCGGGTGAAGGCGTCGCGCCTCCGCGGGTTTCGCGCCAGTACTGGACGAACACCGCGGCCGCGCCTGAAACGTGGGGTCCGGACTGACTCGTGCCGCCCTGGAACTGGTAATTGGCCGAGATCGGGGTCCACGCGTTTTCATCGGTGGCGGACTCGGACTGGAGGGAGGCGATCCAGGTCCCGGGGGCGACGACGTCGGGTTTGATGCGTCCGTCCTCGCAGGGTCCGCGGCTGGAGAAATCCGCCATGGCATCCGGGCCATCCTCGAAGAGAAAGAAACCGTAGCGATCGTTCTGGGAGGCGCCCGAGGCGATGACGTTCTTGGCGACGGCGGGGCTGCCGATGGTTTGGGGGCCGGGTCCCGAATTGCCGGCGGAGAATTCGAGGATGTAAGGCTGTTCACCGGCGGAGAGTTCGTCGGCGTCCCGGACCAGGGCATCGAATTCGGCGGCGCTGAGATCGTAGCGCCCCTGGGTATCGTCGCCCCAGCTGTTGGAACCGATGACGGCTCCCGCGCGGGAGGCGTCACGGGTGAGCGTCTCCATGGAGGGCGGCGGTTCGTAATTGCCAATTCCGTCGAAGATCCGTTGGGCGACGATGTGGGCGTTGGGGGCGACGCCCAGGCCGTAGAGGTTGCCGTACGGGTCCTCCTCACCCGTGGCGCCGTCGCCGGCGATGATCCCGGTGACGTGGGTCCCGTGGCTGTGTTCGTCGGACGCGTCCGTGAGCGAGCCGTAGTGGAAGAAGGCGTCGACACGGCCGGCGAGATCCGGGTGCATGGATTCCGCGTCCCCGTTGTTGAGGCCGCTGTCCGCGACGGCGACGACGACGCCGGTGCCATCGAATCCGAGTTGATGGGTGGTGGTTTGATGTTCGACGGACGGCAATCCGTGAAGACCGAGGCGACGTGCGTTCGGACCGGCGCCGAAAATGTCGTCGTCATCCTCGCCGCCGCCGCCGCCGAGACCGGGAAAATCGTCGCCGGGCTCGCCGGTCTCGTAGTCGCCGCCGCCGACGATCTTGGAAGCGATTTCGTCGATGAGTTTCATCCGGGGCGCGGGCTCGATCCAGAGGACGAGTGGGGAGCGGGCGAGGAAGGCGAGTTGGGAAGGTGTGATCCGACCGCGGAGGATGGCGCCTTGGGGAAGGGTGGCTTCGCGTTCGAATCGCTGCATGGCCCGACGGATGGCGACGCGCTCCGCGGGAGTGGCGTCAGGGACCAATTGAAGGCTGATGTCGAGGGGTTGGCCGGCGACGGCCCATTCACGCAGACGCGCGGCGACCTTGTGGTCGGGGCGGTACTCGCCGACCCACTGGATGAACGGGCGGGTTCGAAGGTGGGAAAGGTCGGTCCTGGACAACCGGGCGATGAAGGCGTCGTCGGGGACGTAGCGCAGGAGTTCGACGCCGGACGCCGCGAGTTCCTCCCGGGAGGCGAGGGTGGGCGGCGAGACAAACTGAACGAGGTAGAGGCCTGTCACGCGTTCCGGGGGCGCCTGGAGGCGGAGGGCCGGAGGGGCCGGTGTTTCGGTTCGGATCGCCTCGTTGCGCAGGCGGATCGTCTTGGTTTCCGCGAGGGCACTTCCCTGGGAGAAGGCCAGGATCAAGGGCAAGATCAGGACCGTGCCGAAGGACGGTTTCGAGAACACGCGGGACCATAGACGCGGGATTCGGGATCGACAAGGCACCGAGCGGCACCGGGTTCATCGAGGGATTTGGCACCCGGGAACTCTCCTGCTAGCCTCGACCATGTTCGAAGGGATCGAGGAAGCGGCGGGCCTGGCCCGCGACTCCATGGGCCACAAAGAAGACCCGTTTCATGCCAACAAGCCCGCGCTGCACGACAAGCAGAGCGAGCTCGACCACCGCAATCTCCGCATCGACAAGGTGGGTGTGCGCGGACTCCGGTTTCCGATCCAGATCCGGGACAAGGCGAAGGTTCACCAGAACACGGTCGCGACGCTCGGGATGTACGTGGACCTGCCGAAGGAATTCAAGGGCACGCACATGAGCCGGTTCATCGAGGTGCTCAACGCCCACGGGGGCATTGTCCACGTGGAGAACATCCCGGACATCCTGCGCGCGATGCAGTTGAAGCTCCACGCGAAGACGGCGCACCTGGAGATGGAGTTCCCGTTTTTTCTAACCAAAAAGGCGCCGGTGAGCGGGCAGGAGGGCGTTCTGGATTACACGGCCCGCTTTTCAGCGGCGGCGACGGGAACCGAGATCGATTTCGTCCTGACGGTGGTGGTGGGGTTGACGACGCTGTGTCCCTGTTCGAAAGCGATCAGCCGGTTCGGAGCGCACAACCAGCGGGGGTACGTGACGGTCAGCATCCGGGCGCGGGAGATCGTGTGGATCGAGGACCTGATCGCGATCGTGGAAAGCTGTGGGAGCAGCGAGCTTTATTCCCTGCTGAAGCGTCCCGACGAGAAAGCCGTCACGGAGCGGGCCTTCGAGAACCCGGTATTCGTGGAGGACCTGGTTCGGAATGTGGCGACGAAACTGAACGGGCACCCGGATATCACGTGGTTCAAGGTGGAAGCGGAGAACCACGAGAGCATCCACAACCACAACGCCTACGCGTGCATCGAGCGCGGCTGATCGGATCGGACGGAACCCGTCGGCCGCCAGGCGCCCGCCCATCGGGCCAACGCCCGATCCTCCGCCTCCTAGCCGTGGGCGCGTCAGACCTGTTTCACCTTGGCGGATGGAACGAAAAGCGCAGCGGGGGTTCCGCCGTCGAGGTGGACGACCAGCTCGGAGCCGGTTCCTCGGACCGAGGTTTGGTTGGCGGGACCGTCTTCGGTGAGGGCGAACGCCTGGACCTCCCAGGGCGCGTCGATCGTCCGCCGGCCTAGAATTTCGTAGTCGACGTTCCTCATGGATCTGAACCGAAGCGCGAGCCGGTTCGCGGAAGGGGAGGAGGGTGCGACGACGCGCTGGATGGCGACCTCGTAGCTGTCGATTTCGGGGAGGAAGACCCGGACCACGCCGGGTTCGGGGCTTTCGACTTCGTAGCGGGGAAGGGGGGCGTTGGCGGGGCCTCGGACGACCCTTCCATCGTGCCCGAACCGGGAGCCATGGCAGGGGCAGGTCGAGAGCTTGGTGGCGTTGAACGCTGGAATGAGGCATCCGGCGTGGGTGCACTCGGCGGTCATCGCGAAAAAGTCCGAGTCATCCTTGGCGACGATGAACGGGAGCATGGGTGAGACCTGGCCCAGGGACGCGAAGGCGAGGCGGACGGCGCCGAAGGAGGACTGCAAGGGGGGAAAGTCGGCAACGCGCAGGGTGAGAATTCCGGGTTCGCCGAGAAGGGGTTGGACGGAGGCGATGGCGGTTCCCGCCCAGGAATGGCCGAGCACCATCGAAGCCGCGCTCCCGACGGCCACGCCACGAAGGAACTCGCGACGGGATCCGCTTGGACTGGAACGAGATGGAATCACGGCCGGGAAGGTGCCCGTCGACGGGTGGATGTGCAAGGCCCGAAGAATTCGCGCGGCTTGCATCGCGGCGGGCGGGAGCCCTATCGTCCGGTTCGAACGACTTTCGGCAACCCGCAGATTGCGTTGACGGCCTATGAAGAAAATCGAAGCCATTATCAAACCGTTCAAGCTCAACGACGTGAAGGATAACCTCGCGGCCGAGGGCATTCAGGGAATGACCGTTTCGGAAGTGAAGGGTTTTGGACGCCAGAAGGGGCACACGGAGATCTATCGCGGGAGCGAGTACACGGTGGATTTCCTGCCGAAGATCAAACTGGAACTTGTGGTTTCGGACGCCCAGGCGGGTGTGGCGGTCGAGGCCATCGTGAAGGCGGCCAAGACAGGGAAGATCGGCGACGGGAAGATCTTCGTCTCGACCATTGACGAGGCGATCCGGATTCGAACGGACGAGCGCGGGGAAAAGGCGGTCTGAGGACAAACCCGTTGACGGTCCACGTCGGCTGACACAGCCTCCCGAGCCGGGTCGGGATCAGGGGCCCTCCACCCATTGTCGGCTTCCATCCGACCCGCATTGGAAGCTCCTCAAATGCCAACTGCGAAATCGGAAGCGAACGCCAGCATGTCGCTGGATGACACGTACTCAAAATTGCTCGTCAAGACGAACGCCAAGCTGGTGTTGGTCGTCTTGGATGGCCTCGGAGACATTGCGACCCGTGAACAGGGGTATCTGACCCCTCTCGAGGCGGCCCATACGCCCAATCTGGACGCGCTTTCCAAGGATTCGGCACAGGGACGCATGATCCCGGTGGCACCTGGGATCACCCCGGGGAGTGGTCCGGGCCACCTGGCCCTTTTCGGTTACGACCCTCTCGAGTTCGAGGTGGGTCGCGGTGTGATCGAGGCGCTGGGTCTGGGGGTGACGCTCCAGGGCGGCGACGTCGCGGTCCGCGGCAACTTTTGCACGCTGGATGCGCAGGGGCGGGTTTCGGATCGGCGGGCGGGTCGGATTCCCACGGAAAAGTGCGAGGAACTTTGCGCCTTGCTCAGTCGCCAATTGACGGCGGTCGGGGACACGAAGGTGATGATCCAGCCGGGCAAGGAGCATCGGTTCGTGGTGGTGTTCCGTGGGACGGGACTGGAGGGTCCGCTGTCGGACACGGATCCGGGCCGGGAGGGACAACCGATCGCGGAGGCGAAGCCCGCGAATGCGAAATCGGCGAAACAGAAGAAGACGGCGGCGGTCATCGCCGAGTTCTACAAGAAGGCGCTTCCGTTGTTGGCGGCGCAGCAACCGGCCAACGCGTTCCTTCTCCGGGGCATCGCGCACCAGCCGCATATTCCCACGTTCGAGGAACGCTACGGACTGCGGGCGGCCGCGCTGGCGGTGTATCCGATGTACAAGGGCCTTTCGCAGTTGGTGGGAATGACGAAGATCGAGGGACCCCAGTCCATCTCCGAGCAGTTCCGCCGCTACCTCGACATCCATTCCCAACACGATTTCTTCTTCATCCATTTCAAGTACACGGACAAGGCGGGGGAGGACGGCGACTTCGAGGCGAAGGTTCGGGCCATTGAGGATTTCGACGCCGCGCTTCCCATTCTCATGGAGAAGAAGCCGGACGTGCTCGCGATCACCGGGGATCACTCGACGCCGTGCGCGTTGAAGGGGCATTCCTGGCATCCCCAACCGGTCCTGCTGCATTCCTGCTATTCGGGATGGGACAAGCTCGATCGCTTCACGGAAACCGGGGCGAACCTTGGCTCGCTGGGTGTTTTTGAAGCCAAGTACCTCATCCGATTGATGCAGGCCAACGCGCAGATGTTCGCGAAGTTTGGCGCGTGACGTGACCCACCGGCCGATCAGGAACCGAGCCCCGGAATCGATCTGATTCATCCGGCCGCGGGACCGACCCGGGCGGGATAATCCTCCCTTTTCATTCCATCCCCGGACCATCCCCAACGTGAAAGCCGTAATTCTTGCCGCCGGAAAGGGAACCCGCATGCGGGACCTCACCGAAGCCCTGCCCAAGCCCATGCTCAGAGTTCATGGGAAACCCATCCTCCAGCATATCGTCGACGGACTCGCCGGGACCGGGATTCGGGAGATCTGCATCATCACCGGCTGGCGGGCCGACGTGATCGAGCGTCATTTCGGGGACGGAGCGCCGTATGGCGTGCACATCACCTACGCGCGCCAGGAGGTTCAGGACGGAACGGGCCGGGCACCGGAATGCGCGAAGGAATTCGTCGGCCAGGATGATTTCCTACTCACTTACGGCGACATCCTGGTGAAACCGGACATGTACGGCCGGATGGTGCGTCGGTTCGAGAGCGGCGAATTCGGCGGCGTGATCACCGTCACCGTGGGCGAGGATGTCACCCAAGGCGGTCTGAACTTCTTCGACGAGGATTTTTGCCTGACACGGATCGTTGAGAAGCCCTCGGCGGCCCAGGTCGAGGCGCTTCGTTCGGAGGGACTCCTGCGCCCCGGCCAACCGCTGTACTACAACGCGGGGATCTACATCTTCCAGCCGAGGATTTATGAGTTCACCGCGCGGCTCGAGAAGTCACCGCGCGGCGAGTACGAACTGACGGATGCGATCGCCATGTTGATCCAGGCCGGCCATCGCATGGCGGGTTTGGAGATCGAGGGCCGCTGGGTGGACGTGCGCGATCCCGAAGTCCTGCAACGACTCGAGCGCGGCGAAGCGATCTGATCCGATCCCGTCCTACTCGTCCGAGCCTTCCGCCGCGTGGGACCGAAGATCCTCGAGGTCGACGAACTCGAGGGCGGGCGCGTGGGTGGCTTCAAGGACGACCGGCGGCGCGCACCCCGCCTTCGCCGCCTGTTGCCACCGGGAAACACACAAGCACCATCGGTCGCCGGGTTGAAGCCCCGGGAAGTCGTGTTCGGGCGCCGGCGAGACGAGGTCGTTGCCCTGTTCGACCGAAAACGCGAGGAATTCGGCCGTCATCTCGGCGCAGACCACATGGACGCCATGATCTCCCGGGCCGGTCCGGCAGTAACCATCCCGATGGAAACCGGTCTTGGGCCGTCGACAACAAATCTGCAACTCTCCCCCCAGCACGTTGGTAGGCATGGGGCGGCAGCGTAGCGAAAAGGGGTTCGCCCGACAACGGAGTCAGGATTCCAGCTTGCGAGAGGCCGTTGGATTGGCGGACCTTTGCCGCGAAACTCCATCCCTAAGGAACCCATGTACAAGATCATTGGCGGCGATCAGAAGGAATACGGGCCGGTTTCGTTGGAAGTCATCGTGGAATGGATCCGGGGGAACCAGGCCAATTCCCAGACACTGGTTCAGAAGGAGGGCGGTCCATGGGTGCCCCTGGGTTCGCTCCCTGAGTTCGCCCCTTACCTGATGTCGCAGGCGAGTCCCGCGGCGGGTTCGCCGGATCCCGAACCCGCTTCGGGTCCAGGACCCGCGCTCGGAAGCTCGATGCCTCCATCCGGCCCGAGCCCTTCGATGTATCCGATGGGCGGCAACGACCGCGACCGAGCGCTCGCGGCGGTTTCGGGACCGGCCACCGGACTCCTGGTCACCGGCATCATCTGCATGATTGTTTCGCTCATCAACACGGTGATGAGCCTGACCGGCGCCGGGTTCCAGCCGCCGCCCGGCGAGATCCCGCCGGAAATGCAGCAGTTCTTCGATGTGCTTCAAAAGATGCAGGGACCGGTCGCGATCATCACGTCGATCCTCGGCATCGGGATCAGCGCGTTGATCATCTTCGCGGCCCAGAAGATGCGCGTGCTCCAGAACTACACGCTGGTGGTGACGGGCGCGATCCTCGCCGTCGTCCCCTGCATCTCACCGTGCTGCTGCATCGGAATCCCCGTGGGGATCTGGGTGCTCGTGGTGCTCTTCAAGCCCGAGGTGAAGGCGATGTTCCAGTAAGAGCCGGCAATTTCGCCGGAGATCCGCACCTCATTCGAAGTCGGTTCTCCGGCCCCAACCTGTGTCATGACATCCACAGCGCGCTCCGAGGGGGCTCGGAGATGGAATTCGACCGAACGCTGGGCGATCGCGGGAATGACCGGGATTCTGGGTCTCGCGTTGGCCCTCCTCTATTTCCACAGGCCCCAGGGTCAGTTTTTCTTTCCGCGCTGCACGTTCCATGAGGCGACCGGCCTGCTCTGTCCGGGGTGCGGGAGCCTTCGCGCGGTGCATGCCTTGTTGCACGGCCGGATCCTCGAGGCGTTGCAATGCAACCTTCTCCTGGTGCTCGGGACTCCACTGGCCCTGGGTCTCTGGATCGGCGCGCGATGGAGGGGAGTTCCAGTCCCGCTCGGTTCAAAACTGGTCTGGGTCCTGTTCGGTATCGCCGCGCTCTTCACCCTGGCCCGAAACTTGCCCGGAATGCCCTTCCGCTGGCTGGGTCCCTGAAACGAAACGAGAGCCCCGGTCGAACCGGGAGAAGACGGGCCAAGGTGAGACGAGACGAGACGGGACGAAAGCGGTGACCCGAGGGACCGACTCGCGACGCGTTCCTTCAGGACTTCCGGATGTGAACGCCCCCGGCGCTGGTGCGGAGCTTGATCATTGCGCCGCCACCGTTCACGGATCCCTTGAGTCTGCCGCGATCCCCGTGGTCCCCGGTCTTGGCGACGGTCGAGACCGGAAACTCGCTTCGAACACCTCCGGCACTCGTCGCGGCATCCAACTGAAATGCCGCATCCCCAGGCAGGGTGACGGACACACCGCCGGCGGAACTCCTCAACTCGACATCACCGGAGGGGGCGCGACGGAAGGTGGCATCGACGGAACCGCCGCTCGTGGATGCGACCACCGATTCGCCCAGCGATTCGACGCGGATGCTTCCCCCCGACGTGTGCGCGTCCAAGGGAGCCGCGATGGCGGACAGTTTCATGGAACCTCCAGCCGTAATCGCCTTGACCGGTCCACCACTGACTTCGTTGAGGTCGATCGAGCCCCCGGAAGTCGTGACATCGACCCGGCCCTTCAGCCCGGAACCCCGGATGGATCCGCCCGAGGTCTTGCCGACCACGTCCCCGGTGAGGTTATGGAGTTTGAGGGAACCGCCCGCAGTGCGGGCCGAGACATCACCCGTCAGGCCCTCGACCTCCACGGAGCCACCGGCGGTCTTCGCGTCGAGGTGGAACCGGGTGGGAACCCGGACCCGGATCGCCACGTCGACGTTGGGCCCGAAGAAACCCGAACGAATGCCGTCCGGAAAATCCGAGGTGAGCTTGAGCACGCCCTTCTCCTCAACCAATTCCACCACATGCTGTTCCAGAAGGTCGGCTGCTTTCGCGGCCGAACCGCGACCCACCTTTCGTTCCACTTCCACCGACACTTCCGAATTCGGACCGGGCTCGACCAGGATGCTTCCCCGGTCCGCATCGATCACCAGGCGCCCTCCCGGTTCGGCGGGCAGGGTCTTTTGGATCACATCCGCGCCGACGTCGGAGGAGGCCAGGAGGGATGCCAGTGTTGTGACGAGGATGAAGCCGAGGGGGATTCGGGTGGAAGCCATGACCCGATGACACCTCAGACTCGACCCAAGTTTCAATCGGAACGGTCCGCTTGTTGGACGGGCGTCGCGCCCGGAATTCGAAGGCTGGGTCAGAGGGCCGCGTAGACGTGGTGGACGTCGTCGTGGTCGTCGATGGCGTTCAGAAAATCGGCGACTTCCTTCTTTTGGGCGTCCGTCAGCTGCGGGCCGTTCTTTCCGATGTACCGCATCTCGCTGGCGGTGACCTTCCATCCCGCCTGGGAGAGCCACTTGGAGACGGCGGCCAGATCCTTCAGCTCGGTATAGAAGCGCGCCCCGAATTCGCCTTCGGCCAATTCCTCCGCGGCCATCGGCTCGACGTTCTGGGCGCCCGCCTCGATCCCGTCCGATTCGATGTCGCGTTGGGCATCGGCGTGGGTGGCCTCGACCACGCCCAGGTGGTCGAAGAAGAACGCCACGCTGCCGGGATTCCCGAGGGCGCCGGCCTTGAAGAGATTCCGAATGTCGGGGGCGGTCCGATTGCGGTTGTCAGTCAGGCACTCGACGATGACCGGGACCTTGTGCGGGGCGAACCCCTCGTACACCACGGTTTCGTACTCGATCTTTTCGTCGAGCAATCCGGCGCCCTTCTTGATGGCGCGCTCGATGGTGTCCTTGTAGACGCTGGCTTTCCGGGCCTTCTCGACGGCGGCGGCGAGCCTTGGATTGAGGTCGGGTTCGGGTCCGCCCAGTTTGGCGGAAACCATGATTTCGCGGGTCAGTTTGCTGACCAGCTGCCCTTTCTTCTGCGCGTTGGCCTCACGGCCGGCCTGCTTCCATTGAGCACCCATGACCCGAGGAATCTAGAATGAACCCGGCCGCGTTGGCGAGGCCCCGGTGGCCCCGCGTTTCCTGGGCGGGCGGCAGGTCCTGAAGGAAGTGGATCGGGGCTAATCCACCTCGGATTCGGCCTTCACCCGCTGGTAGGTTTCCCGGGCGTGGGCGTACGCGGCTTTGGCGTCCGCCATCTCCGCCGGGGCGATGAAGCGCTCCTTGTTCTGCCAGCAGCGATCCACACCCTGGAGGCACCAGTCGGCGCTCGCCCGGGATGCGCGGACCGGTTTGTCGTCCACCGTGACCCAGATGGGATTCGTGTGCGAACTGGGGAGCACCCGGAGCGCGACCCAACTGCTTCGCTCGATGGCGACATCGAACTTCATCTCCTGCAGGGTCCCGTCGGCGGTCAGATTCCGCTTCGCCACGACGCGCCCATTGACGATCACTTCGACGGGCACTTCGCGGCCGTTGCCGATCCGGGCGCGTTCGATGTGCCAGTACGGCTGGTCCGAGTACTTGCGCCTTCGGATGGCATTGTCGGGCTCTTCGGGGAGTCGCGCGGCGACGCGGGCGGCGACCTCGACCGTTCCCGGGCGACTGAGGGCGACTTCGCTGGATCCACGGCCGACCTCGGTCTGATTGACCCGGAAGTCCATGAGATGACTCCGGCCGTCGCCGACGTAGTTGCGTCCCCGGCGAACCCCTTCGCACCACGCGTCGTAGTCGAGTTTTCCGTCGAGATGAACGTAGCTTCGACCGAGACCGACCCGTTCGCCGTAGATGCACGGGAAATCCGTTTCGCCGCTGATCCGGGTGCGGAAGCCGCAGTTGAGCGTGTGGTACCAGATGTTCAATTCCCAGACGTAGGGCGTGTCGACGGTGCTGATGAAGTCCACCGCGGGAACCAGTTTTCCGTCGGGGCCGGGAACCGTGTGGGTGACATCGACGATGTACTCGTTGGCTCCGATGCCGTCGAAGGGGGGCACCACGAGATTCGGCAGTTCGGACGTCTCGACCTGCAGGCCCCAACCGCTGTGAGCCGGGCCGCAGACGGCGCCCTGCTTCTTGGCCCATCGGAGCGTGTTCAGGCAGAGCGTGGGCCAATGGTTCTTCGATTCGCCTCCCGGCGGCATCTGGTCCTTGAGCCGGAGCAGACAGAGGTGGCCCGACTGATGGGATCCGAAGCCGCTGACCTCGACGTCGTATCGGAGCAGGTACGGGTACTTGGAAACGTTGTCGATCTTGCCGGTGAAAAACTGCTTCTGGTAGTCGAAGCAGGGTCCCCACGTGAGGTTCGCGCCCACCTTGAGGTCCTCGCCCACGCAATGGCGGAACATGTCGGGAGCATGGACGCCCTCCGATGGCTTGTTGTAGTGGGCGCAGCCGGCCGCGTGAATGTGGTGATCGCCGGACCACCACCCCCGAATCGACGGATCGATCCAGCGTTCCGATTGGAACCGGACGGTGAGGGGCTGCCGGTCGACGGAGATCCACTCCGTTTTCGCGATGGATTCGGGTCCACGGGAAAACTGGATGGAATAATTCCCGGGTGGCAGGCGGAGCGATTCACCGTGCCCTCGGTACACCTGGGGGTGGAACGAGAAGTCGGGGGCCAAGCGCTTGGCCTGGGACGGGTAGACACGGCCCTGGGCATCGCGGATGAGCAGGGCGCCGACGGTGGGTTCCCCGTGCTCGTCGAGGACCTCGAGTTTGACCTCGGTCGCGGGCCGGCAGGTGAAGAGGCGGTCGACCTCGTTGCGGAAGCCGATGTCCTGGGTTCCCTGTCCGACGTGGAACGACATCCGCGCGTCACGTTGGCCGGCGTCTCGGCTGTAGAGCTGGATGAGCCGGTACTCGACGGCAAGCCCGGTCAGGGTGGGTGTCATGGGTGGCTTGTCGAACATCTCCAGGTCCAGCCACCGATCGGCGACTTCCTCCGCCGGGGATTCATGGAGGCGCCGTGCGTTCGGGCTCACGGCGCGGAGCGGGGCGGTGGTCCCGGCCTCGTTCAGCACCTTGACGAGAAAGACGCGCCAACCGCCCTCATCGAGTTCCCCTTCGGCCGGTCCCGCGGCGACTTTGACCCGCATCTCGGGGTTGATGTGGACCACGTAGAGGCATCGTGGGTCGAGGATGGCCTGAACCCGTTCACCGACCTCGTCCGGCGCCGCGCGAAGGGCATCGGTGATCGCTTCGCGATCCGCGGGTGAGAGGGTTGTCCCGAGGGAACTCGTCGCTTCGAGCAGGCGACGAACCTGGGCGGCGATCGGTTGGGCTTCGACTTCGACAACCGCCGGACGATCCGCCGCCACGGCGGTCATTGCGAGGAGGGCGCCCAGAAGATTGAGCGGCCAAAGGGTCCGTTTCATGGTCGTGATCGGGATCGGGATCGGGATCGGGTTGGTTTGAGTGGGAGTGGAGGATGGCGAGCCTAGGCTGGCTGGATCGCGACGACAACCCCGGAGGCGACCCCAAAAATCCCGCGTAAGAAACCACGAAGCGCACGAAGAGCACGAAGGGAGAGGCGGAAGCGAGTCCCTGGTCGGGATTGACCAGTAGCGGATTGCCGAGGCCGGAACGAATCATGCTTCCTTCGTGTCCTTCGTGCCTTCGTGCCTTCGTGGTGGGATCGCTTTCTCCCAGGCGCCCCTATCCGGAGATCAGGGCGACCCTCGGTTGCGGCCGATGCGCCCAAGGCGACTTTCCAGTTCCCGACGGGGCTGTTCGGGATCCGATGCGTG
>JBFWOK010000103.1:0-25611 GCA_050250555.1 Limisphaerales bacterium | reverse complement strand
TGGCGCGATTCGGAGGCGAACCCGTGGACATCCGCAACCTGGGTTTCAACCATCGGTTCGCCAACGAACTCGTGCAGTACCACATCGAGGCGCAGCAGATCTGGGAAACGGAATCGTTCCGGACGATCGCGGGCGCCGGAGGGCGCTGGGGCCAACTGAACACCGAGAGTTACATCGACAAGCCGGTCGAGATCGCGGGTCTGTTCCCCGAACCGGCGAGCGATGCGCGGGTCGAAGACGACGTCTCCCGCGCCCACGTGTACGCGTACGAGACGTGGTCCCCGTGGAAGAACCTGAACCTGACCGCGGGCATCGCGTATGAGAACCAACAGTTCCCCGTGAACCACCGATCGGGCCCGCTCACTTCCGGCGACGAATCCCAGGATGCGTGGCTGCCCAAGGCGGGAATCCTCTGGAAGCCCTGGCGGAATGGAGTCATCCGGGGCGCCTACACCCGGTCGCTGAGCGGCGGCGGGTTCAATCCGGTGTTCCAGCTCGAACCCACCCACGTCGCGGGAATCATCCAATCGTATCGGAGCGTCATTCCCGAAACGCTGGGCGACACCCCGGCCGGCAGCCGGATCGACGTCGCCGGTTTCGCCTTCGAGCAACGATTCGAGTCCGGCACGTACCTCGGCATCCTCGCCGAATGGATCGAAGCCGAGGCGCCCCTCGCCACGGGGGCTTTCCATCTCGATTTCGATGAGTTCGGCGACCTCCGGGACCTGGCCCGGCCGGGACGCGCCGCGCTGGACCAGGATTTCAGGGAACGTTCCCTGACCCTCACCGCGGATCAGCGGCTCGACGACTGGTGGACCGTCGGAGTGGCGTGGCGAATTCAGGAAGCCCGGCTCGACAGCCACTACCCGGAGTTCGAATCCCTGCCCGCACTTCCCCAGGACACTTCGCGCGAATCCGTGCTGCACCAGGTGATTCCCCGCGTGACGTTCAACCATCCGTGCGGCGCCTTTGGCACTTTCTCGGCGAGGTGGATGCACCAGGAGAATCGCGAGGCCGACCGAACCGTTTCCGACGAATCGGTCTGGCAGCTCGACGCATGGATCGGCTACCGCCTGCGGCGGCGCCAGGCCGAGATCGCCGTCGGAGTGCTCAACCTGCTCGACGACGACTACCGCCTGGATCCTTTGAACACGTTCGTCCCGCCGCCCCGGGAAAGGACCCTCGCGGTCCGTCTCGGCCTGCGGTTCTGACCCCTTCGGTGGAAACCGGTCGGCTTGAACCGGCCTTGTGCTCCCCCATCGGATCGCCACACTCCCGAACCATGAAAAACTTCATTCCACTGGTTGCCCTGGCCGCGAGCGCAGGGTGGTTCTCGTCGATGGCCGCCGTGGCCGCCCCTGCCGCCCACGCCGCGGAATGGCCGATGTTCCGCGGGCCCAATGGAAGCGGCACCGCGCCGGAGGCCCGCCCGCCGGTCGACATCTCGGCGACGGAACGGGTGGCGTGGAAAGTGGAGGTTTCTTGGTCACCGTCTTCTCCCGTGGTCGCCGGAGAGCGGCTGTTCCTGACCACGTTCGCGGACAAACGGCTCGAAACCCGCGCGTACGCGACTTCGGATGGACGGCTGCTCTGGTCCCGAAACTCGCCCTACGACTCGCTCGAAGAGTTTCATGGCACGGAAGGCAGTCCGGCCGCCGGATCGCCCGCGACCGACGGCACCACGGTGGTCAGCTATTTCGGTTCCAGCGGGCTCGTCGCCTACGATGTCGAAGGAAAGGAACTGTGGCGTCAGAAGCTTCCCGTCGCCGCCACTTCGGGAAACTTCGGTTCCGGAACCTCGCCGCTCCTCCATGACGGGCGCGTGATTCTCAACCGCGACGTGGCCGGTGGACCCTCGATCTTCGCCTTTGACCTGAAGACGGGCGCCAAACTCTGGGAGACACCCCGGGTCGGCGCCCCCACCAGCTATGGAACACCGGCGGTGTGGTCGGCGAACGGCACCCCGGAGATCATTGTGGCCGGCAGCCTGACCGTGCGCGCGTACGATCCGGTGTCGGGTTCCGAACGATGGCATGTGAACGGCCTGCCCAGTTTCGCCTGCACGACGCCGGTGTTTGGGGACGGACTCCTTTTCTTCGCCGGTTGGGCGCCCGGGAAGGCGGATTCCCCGTGGCCGACCTGGGCCAGCACCGTGGAGAAACAGGACAAGAACGGTGACGGGTGGCTATCGGTCGACGAATTCGAGATGGGCCCGACCTGGTTCAAGGCCCAGGATATCGATGGCAACGGGCGCATCGAGAAGTCGGACTGGGAAACGATCGGCGGACTGATGAAGCGCGGAGAGAACGTTCTCCTCGCGATCAAGCCGGGAGGCGTCGGGGACGTGTCGGAAACACACGTCGCGTGGCGGTTCACGCGGGGACTTCCGTATGTCCCGAGCCCCCTGCACTACGACGGCCGGATTTACCTCGTGAAGGACGGCGGCATGATGTCGTCGTTCGACGCGAAGACCGGGAAGGCGCACTACGTCCAGGAACGCCTCGGCGCCGCCGGGAACTACTACGCGTCACCCGTGGGCGCGGACGGACACATCTACCTCGCGTCGCTGGAAGGCAAGTTGACCGTGGTGAAGGCCGGTGGCGACACGCCGGAAGTGGTGCACCGCGCCGACTTCGGCGAGCGCGTTGCGGGGACTCCGGCGCTGGCTGGAAATCGCCTGTACCTGCGCACCGAATCGCGGCTCTTTGCGTTCGAGCGATCGGTTCGCTGAACCCGCGAACGAAAGTTTCAACCACGGAAGGCCCGGAACACACGGAAAGGGATGGAAGGGGTTGAAATTCCTCGAAGGAACCGGTGGATGGGTCGGGAACATCCCATTCCCTTGGAGAATGCCCCCGAGTAGGCCGCTTCTACGGCGAGCGGGGGGAGCCTTCGGCGAGGCCCGGCCTGAGCCAGGTCGCCCTTGGCGGGACTTCAGTCGGTTTAGCCCACGGGCCGAACCACTTGGATGAACTCAGGGCAATCACGACAGCTCATTCCCATTCCGTGTGCTCCGAATTTTCCGTGGTTGTCTCTTCCGATCACAGGTTGATCGGAAATTCGGGCCGCATCCGGCATCACACCTCCGTGGCGCGTTCGGGTTCCTCGGAGAACAGGCGGACCGCCGCGAGCATGGCGGCTCGGATTTCGCCGGGATCCCCCTCGCCCTTCACTTCGGTGAGGACCCCCGCATCGCGGTAGTACTCGATGAGCGGCAGCGTCTGCCGGTGGTAGTTCTTCAGCCGGACGCGGATGGTTTCCGGCAGATCATCGTCGCGCTGATAGAGCGTTCCGCCACAGTGGTTGCAAAGCCCTTCACGGCGCGGCTTGCGGAACAGGACGTGGAACGGAGCCTGGCATTGACGGCAGATCCTGCGTCCGGAGAGGCGGTTTTCGATCTCGGAGTCGGTCACGCGAAGATGGATGACTCCGGTGACCTTCCGATTGATGGCATGGAGGATTTCGTCGAGCGCCTCGGCCTGGGAGACCGTCCGCGGGAATCCATCGAGCACGAAGCCAAGACTCGCGTCGGGGTGGGATAGGCGCGAGGCGACCATGCGTTCGGTGACATCGTCGGGCACGAGTTCGCCGCGATCCATGTAGCTCTTCGCGAGTTGTCCGAGGTCGGTCTGGTGCTTGATGTTGTCGCGAAACAGATCCCCGGTGGAAATGTGCGGCAGGTGGAACGTCCGACAGATCTGTTCGGCCTGGGTTCCCTTGCCGGACCCCGGCCCACCCAGAAGGACGAGATTCAACGCGGGATCGGGCGTCGTGGGTGGTGTGATCCGCGGCTTCAGGATCTTCTCGAGGCAATTGAAGTCATTCTCGGAAAAGACGGGGTGCCGGGCCGAGGCGACCTGGGTGAGCACCTGGTTGAGGGTGAGTTGAACCTCGTGCATGGGGGCGTCGCCGTGCAGAAGCACCAGGCGGCCGGTCTCGTAGTAGTATTTCAACACCGGTCCGACCATCCGCCGGAACACATGGAGGCGATGGCGGAGGATATGCGGTTCATCATCGTGACGGGGTGGTTGCCGACGGGCGACCCGCTCGTAAATCACGTGTTCGGGAAGGTTGATGTAAACCGCGACGTCCAGGCGCTGGCCGAGGTCCGCGAGCAGGTCGTCGAGGAACCGCGCCTGCGCCGCCGTTCGCGGGAAACCGTCCAGGACGGTCCCCGTCCCCGGGGGGAGATGGCGGAAACACTCCTCGATCATGGCGTCGACGTATTCGTCGGGAACCAGTTCGCCATTCTGGACGAACTCCCGGGTCAACAGGCCGAGCGCCGTACCGTGGCTTGCCTTGTGTCGGAGCACGTCGCCAAGCGCTATCGGGTGAAGGCCGAAGGGTTCGACCAGGGAGTGAATCAGGGTTCCCTTGCCTGAACCAGTGGGACCGAGAAGGGCAACATTCATGGTCAAGTCTCCAGTGGATCCGGCCCGGGACGCGGCCGTCCGATCCGGCTCAGCCGGCCGGGCCGGCGTCCCGAACCTCGGCGCTCACGCCGGATTCGTACTTCCGAAAATTCTCGCGAAACAACGCGGCCAGGCGTCGGGCCGCCGCATCGTACTCGTCCGCGTCGGCCCATGTGGAGCGGGGCCTCAACAACGTGGGGGACACACCCGGGACCTCGACCACCATGTCGAGTCCGAACACCGGATCCCGGACGACCGGGGCGTCGCGAAGGGAGCCTTGGTGGATGGCATCCACGATCGCCCGGGTGATCGGCAACTTCATGCGTTTCCCGCCGCCACCGAAGGATCCGCCGCTCCATCCGGTGTTGATCAGCCAGACATGGGTGTTGTGCTCCTTGAGGCGTTGCGCCAGGAGCTCCGCGTATCGCGACGGATGCCACACCAGGAACGGACCGCCGAAACACGGGGAAAATGTCGCGGACGGCTCGGTGACACCGACTTCCGTCCCGGCCACTTTCGCGGTGTAGCCGCTGATGAAGTGGTACATCGCCTGGGCGGCCGTCAGACGGCTCACCGGCGGAAGCACCCCGAAGGCGTCGCACGTGAGGAAGATCACGTCCGTCGGGTGTCCGGCGATGCACGGAATCAATGCATTGCGGATGTAGCTGATCGGGTACGCGCCCCGCGTGTTCTCCGTGATGCTCGAATCATGGAAGTCGACCTCCCGGTCGGGTTCGAGGACCACATTCTCGAGCACCGCGCCGAAGTGCAGCGCCTGGAAGATGTCCGGCTCTGATTCGGGCGCCAGGTCGATGGTCTTCGCATAGCAGCCGCCCTCGATGTTGAAGATGCCGTCGTCGCTCCAGCAGTGCTCGTCGTCGCCGATCAGAAGACGGTTCGGATCGGCGGAGAGCGTCGTCTTGCCGGTGCCCGAAAGCCCGAACATCAGGGACGACCGATGCGAAACACGGTCCGCCGTGGCGGAACAATGCATCGAGAGAACCCCGCGACTGGGCATGACATAGTTCATCACCGTGAACACGCCCTTCTTCATCTCCCCCGCGTATTCCGACCCCAGAATCACCATCTCGCGGTCCTCGAACGACAAATCGATGCTCGTGCGCGAGGTCATCCCCGTCGTGTGGGGGTTCGCTGGGAACTGGCCCGCGTTGTAGATCACATAGTCTGGCGTCCCGAATCCCGCCAATTCCTCGGGGGTCGGCCGGATCAGCATGTTCGCCATGAACAGCGCGTGGTACGGCCGGGCGCAGATCACCCGGATCTTCACGCGATGCCGCGGGTCCCAACCGCCGAATCCATCGAAGCAATAAAGCCGGTCCCGCGTGTTCAGGTAATCCCTCGCCCGACGTCGGTTGATCTCAAAACTCCGATGTTCGATCGGGATGTTGACCGAGCCCCACCAGATGTCCCGCTCCGACGCCGGATCCCGGACGATATGCTTGTCCTTCGGGGATCGGCCGGTCTTCGAGCCGGAATAGGCGACCAAGGCTCCGGTTTCGGCGAGCCGGACATCGCGGTCGAACCGGATCGCATCCTCGACGAGCCGAGCCGCCGGAAGGTTGCGCCCAACGTCGGCGACCGTGATTTCGTGCGGGCGCAGGTCAAATGAATCGCTCATGGGCGGGGCAAACGATCTCGGCGTCGCGAATGGACTGGGACTGGGACCGGAACTGAGAACCACGGCTGCGCGAGGGACGGTTCATGCGGTTCTTTGGACGGGTCGGGTTCGGGCCTGGCCCCACCCCGACTCGTGGACACGTCCATAAGCTGACCTTCCGCTAAAACCAGGTCAACACAGCGTTGGCTAATTCGTGGAGGCAGGGTCGACCGCCGGGGCCGTCGGTGCCGTGAACGTTTCGTCCAGCTTGGTTTGCACCTCGGGCTTCGGCTCGATCTCCTGGGCGCGGGTCCACGCCTTGCGAGCGTCCTCGATCCGATTGAGGCGCCGGTAGATATCCCCAAGGTGGTCGAAGAGCGTCGCGTCCGGTTCGGACGCCTTTTCGATGGCGCGAAGCTGGTGCGGAAGGGCCTCGGCGGAGCGGTTCATCTGGTGGAGCACCCACGCGAGGCTGTCGAGGTAAGCCTCGTTCTCGGGCTCGAGCTTCACCGCGCGCTCGATGAGGTCGAGCGCCTTCTCCAGGTGGACGCCCTGCTCGGCCCACATGTAGCCCAGGTAGTTCAGCGCGTCCGAGAAGTCGTTCTTTCGTTGGATCGCCTTCTCGAACTGCACCGCGGCGTCGTCGAACTGCTTCGCCCGTTCGTAGGCGACTCCGGACTGGAAGTAGAACAGGTGATCAAGGGCGTCCTCGGAAAAAGCCGCGCCGATCACCTCGGCCGCGGTGAAGTGCCGGGTCGCCTCCTCGTAGCGTTTCAGGTCGAGAAGGGCGATCGCGGTGAAGAATTCGAGTTGGAAGTCGGGCCTGAATCGGACGCGGATGCGTTCGAGAATCCGAAGCGCCTCCTGGGGCTGGCGATGGGTGAGGAACGCCCCGGCGACATCCATATGGACGTCCTCCTGATCCGGCCGAAGCAGGAGGACCTTGTTGAAGGCGGAGACGGCTTCGTCGAGCTGCTTTCCCTCGAGGGCGAGAACCCCGAGGCAATAGTGCAACAGGGGATTGGTCGGGTGATCCGTGACCATGACCCGCAGCTGTTCCGCAGCCTTGGCCCAATTGTCCGACCTCAGATAGATCCCGATGAGACGGGCGCGCAGGCCGGGAAGATCCGGATGGGTCTCCAGGAGTCGGGAATAGTGCGGCAACGCCTTCTCCTCGGAACCCGCCAACTGGTACTGGTCGGCCAACCGAAAGGACGTCAAGGGATCCAAGGGCGCGCCCGCCGCAACGCGATCCAGGAGTTCGATGAGCCGGGGTCGAAGATCGGTTTCCGGAGGCTGTTTGACCCGGTGCAGAACTCCGATCTTCTCCGCCACGCTGAGAAGGAAATCCGAATCAGTTCCGGGCTGGCTGGCGGCTGCGTCCAGAACCCGCAGGGCCTCGCCATACTGCCCCGCGCTCAGATAAATCCGCGCCAGCATCTGGTAGGCGGAAATGTCCCCCGGCATCCTCCGGATCGCCTCTTCGTTGGCGGCTATCGCCGCCGGTCGGTTGTCCTGAAGCGCGTGAACGAGCCCCAGGGACCCCCAGATCATTCCGGAGGCATTTGTCCGGGAGGCGGAGTTCTCCAGAAGTTTCCGGGCCTCGGTCAGTCGGCCCTGGTCGATCAACTTGCGCGCCGCATCCAGCGTGAGGTGCTCGTTGCCGGGATCCAAGGCGGCGGCGGCCTGGAAATGTTCGATGGCGCGCTCGGGTGAGTCCGAGAGGTCTTCGACCCAGCCCGCGGCGAACCGCGCGTGGGCCTCGATCAGGCGCTCGTCCTCCGCCGAGAGTTCCAGTTCCGGCGTGTCGTACGGTTGTCCCGCTCGAAAGACACGGGGTTGCCCCTCGGCCTCGCGGCTCCGCGAGGAGCGACAGCCGACGGGACCCGACGCCAAAACGATCAGGATCAGCGCCTGGACAACCAGAAAAGCGGCAGGAACGCAACGACCCATGCGGGAACGATGGGGTGGAAGCGGCCTGCCGTCAGCCTGTATTTCTCCGGGACGCCTTGCGGGCCGCCCCGGGGACGCATGGGTCCAACGGAACGGAGCACCACGGTCCGGCAAAGCGTTACTTCTGCCAGGTGCGCTTCTTATGGCGATTCGCGCGCAATTTCTTGCGGCGCTTGTGCTTGTTGATCTTCGCCTTCCTGCGTTTCTTCAGCGATCCCATACGATATCCGTCCTAAAAGCCCGATCTTCGTCTCCGTTTCAATCCGATCTGCTTCGGTTTGCTTCGATTCGATTCGATTCGATTCAGTAAACGATCTTGTTCAGCGGGTATTCAATGATCCCTTCCGCTCCGGCAGCCTTCAGCAACGGGATAATCTCCCGGACGGCCTGCTCGTCGAGAACGGTCTCCACCGCCACCCAGCCGGGCTGACTGAGCGTCGAGACGGTTGGATTACGCAACGCCGGGAGTGTTTGCAACACCTTTGGCAGGTTCTCTTCGGGAAGATTGAGCTTCAGTCCGACTTTTGTCTCGGCGTCGATCGCCCCCTGGAGCAGCAGACACAGGATCTCGATCTTGCGCCGTTTCCATGGATCCTCCCACGCCGCGTGGTTCACCACCATCCGCGGCGTCGAAACCAAAAGGGTGTCCACGATCCGCAACCTGTTGGCGCGCAACGATGAACCGGTTTCGGTGACTTCAACGATCGCGTCCACGAGTTCATGCGCCTTCACTTCCGTCGCCCCCCACGAGAACTCCACCTCAGCCTTGACGCCGTGCTGCGCGAGGTATTTCCGGGTCAGTTGAACCACCTCCGTGGCGATCCGCTTTCCTTCGAGATCTTTCGGACCGCGGATCGCCGATTCCTCCGGAACGGCGAGCACCCAGCGGGTCGGTTGGCGGGTCGCCTTGCTGAACAGGAACTCGCCCACCTCCCGGACATCCGATCCATTCTCGATCACCCAATCGTGCCCCGTGATCCCCGCGTCGAGATACCCATGCTCCACATAGCGGCTGATCTCCTGGGCCCGAATCAGCCGGATCTGCAACTCCGCGTCATCGACATGCGGGACGTAGGATCGCGAACTGACCTGCACATTCCAACCGGCACGGGCGAGTTTCTCGAGGGTGGCGTTCTGCAGGCTTCCTTTCGGAAGCCCGAGACGAAGGACCGGTTTGTCGGGGGTGCTGCTCATCGTGAAAGGGAGAGGAATGGGGACATCGGAGGAGAATGGACTCGATCATCACCGCAGGCCGGATACCGCGCCTGACGATCCGGACGCTTCGCCACCGGGAGGCGCCGGGTCCGGCTTCGAAAGCGTCGCGGGAACGAATCCATGGGCCCGCCCGCCCTCGATCCGGATTCGACCGCGCGCCAACGCCGCGACGACGGCGGGGTAGAGGCGCCGTTCGGCGGCCTGAATCCGCTCATGCAGGGACGTCGCCGTATCGCCGTCCAATACCGGAACGGCTTCCTGCCCGATGATGGGACCACTGTCGATGCCTTCATCCACGAAGTGCACCGTGCAGCCGGTGACTTTGACACCCCGATCGAGGGCCTGGCGCCAGGCCTCGAGTCCGGGAAAGGACGGCAACAACGAGGGATGAATGTTGATGACGCGTTGAGGGAAGGCCCGGAGAAAGGCCCCTTTCAGGATCCGCATGAATCCGGCCAGCACGACGAGCTCCACGCCGGCATCCCGAAGGGCGCCCACGCAAGTCGTCTCCGCCGCCTCGTCGAGCTTGGTCCGATACGGCCCGGGAGCGATGACGGACGTGGGGATGCCCCGTTCGGCGGCGCGGGCGAGGATGCCCGCCTCGGGCACGTCACTGAGGACGAGCACGATCTCGGCGGGTATCACCCCCGCGTGGCAGGCCTCCGCCAGGGCCACGAAGTTGGATCCCTTGCCCGACCCGAGCACCGCGATCCGATACGAACGTTTGGATTCAGTCTGCAAAGGCCGTTTTTGGTACGCAGCGGCGGCGGGGGAAACAAGGAGAAAGCCTGCGGGTGGCCGGGGGTCGGGGCCGATGTCCATGCTTGACCTATTCGTTCCCGCCGCCGATTCAGGGGTATGCACCCGCAAAACTCGCGGCGCCAGCTCTTCCGGGGATTCACCCTCATCGAACTCCTGGTGGTGATCGCGATCATCGCGATCCTCGCCAGCATGCTGTTGCCGAGCCTCGCCAAGGCGAAGAACCGCGCCCAGGCGATCAAATGCACCAACAACCTCAAGCAACTCTCCCTGATCTGGGTTCTGTACGCCGACGAGAATGACGATCGGCTGGCGTCCAACGGCCGGGGCGACGCCGGCAATGTGCCCACCTGGGTCGGAGGCAGTTTCGAGGGGAACCTCGCCGACAACACCAACGCCTTCCTGATGACGGACCCGACGCGGTCCCTTTTTGGTCCGTACCTGAAGAGCCCGGAACTCTACCGGTGCCCTTCCGACCGAAGCCAGGTCACGGTCGGCGGAAAGAAGCGCCAGGTGGTCCGCAGCTACGGCATGAATTCCCACATGGGATGGGATCCTTACGATCGGAATGGCAATCCGGAGCGATATCGGGACCTTCCGACGGTGGGCTACCGCGCCTACCGGAAGTCGACGGAAATCACCGCTCCCGGCCCGTCGGACGCCTTCGTCTTTGCCGAGATCCACACGGAAAGCATCTGCCGGCCCTTCTTCGGCGTCGTGATGGGTCGCACCCTCTTCTACCACGTTCCGGCCAATTACCATGACCGGAACACGGTCATTTCGTTCGCGGACGGCCATGTCGACCGGCACCGTTGGGTCGACGGACGCACCTACAACCCGCCGCGGACGCTGGGTTGGCATGACCACTCCTATTCCAGCCCGAACAATCGCGACCTCATCTGGCTTCAGGAACACGCGTCCGCGAGACTCTAGCCTTTTGCGCCCCCGCGCCACCCCTCGGGATAACGGACGTTTTCGGGCCGATCTTACAGCCCGAAAACTATTGCTGGAACGCCTTTGACCCTCCGAATCACCCGTTGCTACAGGGCGATGGAGCGCGGACGTGTCGTCCGTGCCAAGGAGGTAAACATGACTCAATCCATACCACGCTGGCTGGCCATCCTCGCGATGGCGGCCGGAATCACCGGTTCCCCGATTCAAACGGGGGCCGCCGATGGGGGGCCCGGAAAGGCCTCGATCACCCCAACCGAAAAGTCGGTTCCCGAAGGTCCTGCGGGCTCGACGTCCCGCCCCAAGCGGGACACGTACCCGTTCCGGGGAAGAGTGGCGGGCTTCGACGCCGAGACCCTCACCCTTCGCCTTGAAGGGAAAGTCACGCCGCGCGTCGTCCACCTCAACCCGCGGACCCGCCTGGTCCGGCAGGGACTTCCCGCGAAGCACGACGACCTCAAAGCCGGCGAGGAAGTGGGAGGCACCCTGAGAAAGGACGAAGCGGGGCGGGAGGAGGCCGTGCTCATCCGCATCGGACCCAAACCCGACCCCGAGCGTCGACCGAACGAAGGCATTGGCCCCGACCCCGGCCGAAGCGACGGTGACGAACCGGCTCGCTGAGCCGTCAAACCTTCGTTCCAGCGCTCGGACTCGAAGACGGGACTCCCATGGGCAAGGCAGGGCCCGCTCCCTGCCTTGCCCTTCGTCCTTTTTCGTACGTGCTGTTTTGGATGTCCCTTCGCCGTTTGACCCGCCTTCCGCCGACTCCTAGAGTCGCCGCCCTGACTATGAAGATCGTTGTCTGCGACCCGGTTTCGCCCAAGGGGATTGCTCGTTTGCAAGAGCGTTCCGAGTTTCAGGTGGAGGTCCTCGGCAAGAAGCTGCCGGAAGCGGAGCTGCTGCCACGCGTTCGGGATGCGGTGGCCCTCGTGGTCCGCTCGGAAACCAAGATCACCCGGGCCGTGATGGAGGCCGCGCCCCTGCTGAAGGTCGTCGGTCGCGCCGGCGTCGGCGTCGACAACGTCGATGTCGAGGCGGCAACGGCCCGCGGCGTGGTCGTGATGAACACGCCCGCCGGGAACACCATTTCGACGGCGGAACTCACGTTCTCCATGCTGCTTTCGATGGCCCGCAAAATCCCGCAGGCCAACGCCTCGATGCGCGCCGGGGAATGGAATCGCAAGGCCTTCTCCGGGATCGAAGTCCACGGCAAGACCCTCGGCGTCCTCGGCATGGGCCGCATCGGAACCGAGGTCGCGCGCCGCGCCCGCGCCTTCGGCATGTCCGTCCTCGCCTATGACCCGTACCTCTCCCAGGCGCGCGCCCAGGCCCTCGACGTCCGGCTCGCCTCCCTCGACGAAGTCTTCGCCGGCTCCGATTTCATCACGGTCCACATGCCGATGACCGACGAGACGCGCGGGATGATCAACGCCGCGGCCATCGCGAAGATGAAGAAGGGCGTCCGCCTCCTCAATTGCGCCCGGGGCGGAATCATCTCGGAGGCCGACCTCCTTGCCGGCCTCCAGAGCGGCCACGTCGGCGGCGCCGCCCTGGACGTGTTCGAGACCGAACCGCTCCCCGCCGATTCCCCCCTCCGCAATCTGCCCCAGGTCATCATGACCCCGCACCTCGGCGCCAGCACCGAGGAGGCCCAGGAAAACGTCGGCATCGAGGTGGCCGACGCCATCAGCGTCTATCTCCTCGAAGGCGAGGTCCGGAACGCCGTCAACCTTCCGGCCCTGGACGCCAAGACTTATGCCGATCTCCGGCCCTACCTGCTCCTGGGCGAGAAACTTGGCAAGCTCCTCGGCCAGTTGGCCCCGAAACAGCTCGACCGGGTCTACATCACCTACGGCGGCAAAGCGCGGGAACTGCCCACAACCGATCCCGTCACCCGCGCCGTCCTCCGCGGCCTTCTCGAACCCAGTTCCGGTCCGGAACTGAACTTCGTCAATGTGCGCTCCGTCGCGACCAACCGCGGCCTCGTCGTCGAGGAAAAACGGTCCGACGAACCCGTCACCTTCAATGAATGGCTCCACGTGGCCGTCTATTCCGGGAACGACAAGACCGCCGCCGGGGGCACCTTCTTCGGCTCGCCCGACAACCCGAGAATCGTCCGCCTGTACAGCACCCCGACCGAGATCCCGATCCATGGCACGCTCCTTTTCGTTCGGAACAAGGACCGGCCGGGTATCGTCGGCCACCTCGGCACGCTGCTCGGACGCCACAAAGTGAACATCGCGAGCATGACCCTGAGTCGCGATCACATCGGCGGCCAGGCCTTCACCGTGCTCCATCTCGATAGCGCGCCACCCGCCGCAGCCGTCGCCGAACTCACGTCGGATCCCGATATCACCAGCGCCCAGGTCGTCACGCTCTGACCCGAATCCCGAGGTTCCACGTCCCGAGGTTCCCAGGTTCCCAGGTTCCAGAGTTCCATTCGACGGCGACCTCTCCCATCCTACCTTGACCGCATGATCGCATTCCGCCGGGGCCTCCTCACTCTCATCGCCGTCGCGTCCTTGTGGCAGCCCTTGGCCGGGATCGCCGCGGACTCCCGGGTTCTCGCGCGGGGAAAGGGGATCGAGGTCACCCAGGCGGAGCTGGACGAGGCCTTCATCAACCTGCGGGGAGCGATGGCCGCGCAGGGGCGCTCCTTCCCCGAGCAGCAACGCGCCACGTTCGAACGTCAGCTCCTGGAGAAACTCGTCCTGACCAAGCTGCTCATGAGCAAGGCCACGGACGCCGACAAGGAAAAGGCGAAGGAGAAAGTCGCGCGCATCCTGTCGGAGGAACGCGCGCGGGCAAAATCGGAGGCTCGATTCGAGGCCCAGATCCGCGCGGCTGGCCTTTCACCAGCGTCCTTCGAAGCCCAACTCATCGAACGCGCCACGTGCGAGGAAGTCATGGATCGCGAGCTTCGACCCCAACTCGGGGTGACCGCGGAAAAGATCCGCGAGTACTACGACGCGCACGCGGAGGAGTTTCGGCAACCCGAGCGCCTGCGACTCCTCCAGATCGTCCTTTCCCATCGCAACAGCGCCGGCGGGGCCCTGACCGAAGCCGAGAAGACCGAGAAACGGGCCCTCGGCGACCGCCTGGTGGAACGCGCGCGGCGCGGCGAGGATTTCGCGAGTCTCGTCAAACAATACTCCGACGATCCCGCCGGTCGCGAACGCGGCGGTGAATACGTCTTTCCAGTCGGCAAGATGGTCCCGGAGTTCGAATTCGCCGTCCTCGGGCTGGCCACGAACCAGATCAGCGACCTGATCACCACCCCGTACGCCTTCCACGTGGTCAAACCCCTCGAACGCCTCCCGGGCGAGCAAACCCCGTTCGAAAAGCTCTCCGATCAGATCAAGCTGCGCCTCGAACTCGAGGCGACCCAGGCCAGGCTCCCAGAATTCCAGAAGCAACTGTTCGAGTCGGCCGCCGTCCAGTTCGAGAAGCCGTGACCTCGGAGTCCGGAAGCTTCCACCGCCCCGTCCCCGGGATGGGTTCCTCGATGATTCCGGTGGATGGGTCGGGATCACGGGCTATCAGCGACCGATGCCGTCGGAACGGGCCGCTCCTACGGAGCTTGGGGGAGATTTGGGTATCGGCCTGCTATAGACGGGTCGCCCCTGACGGGGCTTCGGCCAGGATTCCCCATGGGCAGGCCAGTTCAAGGGAACCGTGCGCCTCCCAAGGCCCGTAGGGCCGACCTGTCTATAGGCGTGCGGAGTGTTGAGGATCTTAAGCTCCGCTAGGAGCGACCCAAGCCCCAGGCGTGAATCAGCTGGGTCGATGACCCACCGGAAATATCGAGGAACCCCGGAATGCCCCCGGCGCTCAACGCGTCGGCAGGACCAGAAGGGTGACCGACGACGGGTGGTCCGGCCCGCGAAAGACGCGCTGGGTCGCCTTCCGGTAATCCCCCTTCCGCGCGTACGCGATGTTGTCGACGTAGGTCTGGGGATTGCGCTCCACGAGGGGAAACCAGGTGCTTTGGACCTGGACCATGACGCGATGCCCGCGTCGGAACGTGTGCAGGATGTCCGGCATGGTGAACTTGATCCGAGTCACCTGGCCCGGTTCCATCGGCTCGGGATTCTCGAAGCTTTTCCTGAACCGGGCCCGCATGACGTCACCGCGAAGAAGCTGCTGGTAGCCACCCATCACGACATAGGCCGGATTCGGCTGCGGATCCGGATGATCGATGTCGTACACATCGATGAGTTTCACCACCCAGTCGGCGTCGGTGCCCGTCGTCGACACGTGGAGGTCCACTTCCAAAGGTCCACCGACCGTCAGATCCTCCTCCAACGGCTCGGTTTGGTACACCAGGACATCCGGGCGCGAGGCCGCGAAACGCTGATCGTGCACCGGGTAGCCGCGCGGATAGTCGGTCGTCACTTCAAGGGTGAACGGAACCGGCTTGGCCGGGTCGCTGGTGTATTCGTCGAACGAATCCGCACCGACGGAACCCGGTGGAGGCTCCTGGGATAGAACCCCGTCGCCTCGAAGGAAGAACGGCCGCGCGACGGCCTTCTCGGGTGGCCACGCGTCGAATCGGCGCCAGCGGTCGGTACCGGTCTCGAAGAGATGCGCCTCCGTGGGCACGAAGTTCGTGTCGTTCTTCAGGAAGTAGCGGAAGAAGGGCAGTTCAATCTTCTCGCGGTAGTACACGCCGGTCTTCACCCGGAAATCGATGTCCCCCAGTTTGGTGCCGTCGCCGCGGCTCCACTGCCCGTGGGACCAGGGTCCCATGACCAGCATGTTGGTGATCCCTGGGTTCTGCCGTTCCGTCGCGCGGTACGTCTCCAAGGCCCCGAAAAGGTCCTCGCCATCGAACCAACCGCCCACCGTCAACACGGCGCAACGAACCCCGTTCAGGTGGGGTCGGATGTTCCGCGCCCGCCAGTACGCGTCGTAGTTCGGGTGATCCAGGAACTCCGCCCACGTCCGCGCCGCGTCGTCGAAGAGTTCCAGCGAGTTTCCGACCGAGCCCAGCCGGCGGTAGAAATCGTAGCCGTCCGGATTGTTGAACACGAACCGCCGCCCGCCGTCCCGAAGCGGATCGTCGGACTTGTTCTCGAACCAGTAGAAGAATCCGAAGTTCTGCGAGAGAAAGAACGCCCCGTTGTGACGCAGATCGTCGCCGATGAACCAATCCGCGATCGGCGCCTGCGGGGACGCCGCCTTCAACGCCGGATGGGAATCGATCATTCCCATCGAGGTGTAGAAACCGGGGTAGGAGATCCCGAACATCCCGACGCACCTGTTGTTCCCGGGGACATTCGCGACGAGCCACTCGATCGTGTCCCAGGTGTCGGTGTTCTCGTCGGTGTCGCCCGGTCGCTTCGCGGGAAGGAAGGGCCGCATGTGGACGAAGGTCCCCTCGGAGGCGTGGCGTCCCCGGACATCCTGGGTCACCAGGATGAAGCCGTCCTTCGCGAGCGCCTCGAAGGAACCACCCGGGTCGGTGTAATTGTCCGGACCGTAGGGCTTGAGCGCGTAGGGCGTGCGCGTGAGAAGAATGGGATATGGCTTGGTATCGTCCTTCGGAAGATAGACCCGGGTGAAGAGCTTCACCCCGTCGCGCATCGCAATCCGATGCTCGAACTTGGTGTAGTGCTCCGCCAGCCATCCGGCATCCGCCCGATCGGCGGTATCCGCGGCGCGTCCGGGAACCGCAACCGGCAGCAATCCCAACGCGGCAAACCCGAAAGCCGCCAACACGAGACTCGGATGTGAAGCCATGCGGGAGGTTTCACCGCCGGCTCATGAACCCGCAAGACGGAACCCTCACTCGACCGCGCCGCGGGTTACCGACGCCCTCTCGATGATCGCCTGCCAGCGATGCGCGTTGCCAGGCCGACGTCCGGCCTCGCTCCCGAGATCAGAACAGCGTGTAGATGAAGGGCGCGGCGGCGCTGCCCGACAGAAGGACGAGCACGCCAAAGAGCAGCAGCACCGCCACGATCGGCAGGAGCCACCACTTCTTGTTCTCCTTCATGAAGGCCCAGGTCTCCGCCAGAAAGCCTTCGCTTCCGCCCTCGTCGGCCGCTTTTTCAAACTCGGATTTCTTCTGCTCGCTCATCGCTTCTGGAATCGGTTGGGACCCACACGTCGTTCCCGCCACAGGTCGGCCAGGGCCCGTTCGGTCTGGTCTGGGTTCTCGTTGGCGGTCCGTCGGATCGATCGACTGGGTCAGTCGCGTCAGGTCAGTATTGACGCAGGTAGCGTTTGGGATCGGAAGGCGTCGGTTTGTCCTGCCAGTAGCTGCCCCCGGCCGGTTGTCGCCGGCGCAACATGGCGTCCCTTCCCCGGAGCCGCAAGAACACTCCGACCGCCATGAAGACGACGAAGAACAAAACCACCAGCATCACCTGCGAAACCACGAACCCGATCGGAAAGGCGAGGAGCATGGAGCCCGTGAAAAACCACCGGAAGATCCCGGGCGCCACAGCCCCGAGGATCGCGCAGAAGACCCCGAATCCCGCGAGACCATAGCCCAGTCCCGTTCGGCCCTTTCCCAGCGCCAGGTACAGGCCGATCACGCCGAACACCAGCAGGCAGAGGACCCCGAATTGGCGGACCACTCTCGGTTTCGGAGGTCGGATGACGTCGGTCCAGGTCATGTCATGGGCGGCGGGATCGGTCAATCGAGGTCGAACGACGCCAGGTACTTCTTCTTCTCCGGCTCGGTCGCGGTCGCGGGCATCTCGGATTTGAGAAGGACGTGGTTCTCAAGCACGAGCACATCCATCTCGGTCGCGAGGAAGCAGCGGGCCGCGTCGGCCGGCGCGCAGACGATCGGTTCACCCCGGATGTTGAAGCTGGTGTTCACCAGGACCGGGCTTCCGGTCAAACCTTCGAAGGCCCGCATCAGCCGGTGCAACCGGGGGTGACGGACCCCGTCCACCGTCTGAATCCGGGCGCTGTAATCGACGTGGGTGATCGCCGGGAACTCGGAGCGGACCATGTTGACGCGGTTTCTCAGGTCCGGATCCTCGCGCATCCGTCGCGATTCCTCGTCGGAGAGCGCCTTGCGATACTTCTCCCGCACCGGCGCCACGATGAGCATGTAGGGGCTCTCCTCCCCGGGCTTCATTTCGAAGATCTCCGAAGCACGCTCCTGGAGCACGATCGGCGCGAACGGCCGGAAGCTCTCCCGGAACTTGATCTTCAGGTTCATCGTGGCCTGCATCGTCGCATTCCGGGCGTCCCCGAGGATGCTCCGCGCACCCAGGGCGCGGGGGCCGAACTCCATCCTTCCGTGAAACCAACCGATGATCTTCCCCTCCGCCAGCAGCTTCGCCACCGCGTCCAAAAGCGCCGATTCCTCCGGATGATGGTGGTAGGGCAAACCGGCCTGTTCCACGTAACGCCGGACGTCCTCGTCGGAATAGGAGGCGCCCAAAAGGCTTGCCGACTGCAGGTCGCGACCATTCGGATTGCGCGGGCCTTCGAGAAGTTGATGGTGCACGAACAGGGCCGCTCCCAACGCGCCGCCCGCGTCGCCGGCGGCCGGTTGGATCCAAAGGCTCTCGAAGGGTCCCTCGCGCAGCAGTTTCCCGTTGGCGACGCAATTGAGCGCGACGCCACCCGCCAGGACGAGATGCTTCATCCCGGTCTCACGGTGGATGGTCCGTCCGATTCGAAGCATCGCCTCCTCGGTCACCTTCTGAACGCTCGCCGCCAGATCCATGTGCCGCTGTTCCAACATCGATTCCGGCTTCCGCGCCGGGGCGCCGAACAACGCGTCGAACTTGTCCCCGGTCATGGTCAGGCCCTGGCAGTAGTTGAAATAACTCTGGTCGAGCCAGAAGCTGCCGTCGTCCCGCAGGTCCACCAGGTGTTCGAGAATCTTGTCGGCGTAAATCGGGCGGCCGTACGGCGCCAGTCCCATGAGCTTGTACTCGCCGCTGTTCACCTTGAATCCGCAGTAGTACGTGAACGCCGAGTACAGCAGGCCGATCGAGTGCGGAAACGGGATGTGTTTCCTCAGCGTGATCCGGTTCCCGTCACCCACACCCCACGCGGTCGTCGTCCACTCGCCGACGCCGTCGAGGGTCAGGATCGCGGCCTGATCGTACGGGCTTGGAAAGAACGCGCTGGCCGCGTGGCTCTCGTGGTGGTCGGTGAAGACGAGTCGGGCGCGGGAAGCGCCGTGAAGTTCGGACAGGATCGTCCGCTTCATGTGCAGCTTCTCGCGCATCCAGACCGGGATCGCCATGCGGAAGCTCGGGAAGCCCGCCGGCACGTAGGCCAGGTAGGTTTCGAGCAGGCGCTCGAATTTCACGAGCGGCTTCTCGTAGAAGGCCACGTAGTCCAACTCATCCTCCCGCAGCCCGGCTTCGCGCAGGCAATACTGGATGGCCAGCGTGGGGAAGCGGGGATCGTGCTTCTTGCGGCTGAACCGCTCCTCCTGCGCCGCCGCCACGACGCGGCCATCCACGACGAGCGCCGCGGCGCTGTCGTGGTAGAACGCGGAGATGCCGAGGATCCGTGCCACGAAGTCCGGGGAGCATCCGTTGGACCCGCGCCCTGATGCAAGCCCGCGGGGCCTCCGCGGGCCCTTCGGCACGCCGCATCGAATCAACGCACCCACCGACCAAGGACCCACCGACCAAGGACCTGTCCCTTAGTAGTAGTGGAACCGGAACCGGGTCCTTTGGAGTCCGGTGCTCCGCACCGATTTGGTGGGGCTCGCGAGGCTTCGGCGCTCTGCGGCGTTCGAAAGCGGCGCCGAGCGCCGCACTCCAAAATTATCGCACTAAGGGACAGGTCTTTAGTTGGACATCCCGCCTCCTTCTCCTTCGTGCCCTTCGTGCCTTCGTGGTGGCCCCGCAGAGCTTTGGAGCGGGCGTGATCTTGCAAAACCGTGACAACTCCCCGGCTTCGTGGCGGCATCGTGACCGTGCCATCACCGACCAAGGACCTGTCCCTTAGTAGTGGAACCGGAACCGGGTCCTTTGGAGTGCGGTGCTCCGCACCGCTTTGGAAGGGCTCGGAACGCCCAGGCGCTCTGCGGCGTTCGAAAGCGGCGCCGAGCGCCGCACTCCAAAATTATCGCACTAAGGGACAGGTCTTTAGTTGGACATCCGGGGAGCATCCGTTGGACCCGCGCCCTGATGCAAGCCCGCGGGGCCTCCGCGGGCCCTTCGTGCCCTTCGTGCCTTCGTGGTGGCCCCGCAGGGCTTTGGAGCGCGCGTGATCTTGCAAAACCGTGACAACTCCCCGGCTTCGTGGCGGCATCGTGACCGTGCCATGAACGCCAGAATCCAAACCGGGACGATTCGCGCCATCCTCAGCCTGGCCCTCGTCCTTTCGGCACCCGTTCTCGTCGCGGCCGAACCGGCCGATTCGATCGAGGACATCTTCAAACGCGCGCTCTTCGCCGAGGAAGGCCACCGGGACTTCGAGGCCGCCGCCCGGGATTACCAGGCCGTGGTCCGGTCGATGGACGAGCAGCGACGGCTCGCCGCCACCGCCCTGTTCCGACTGGGTGAGTGCTACCGGAAACTGAACCGCACGAACGACGCGGTCGCTCAGTTCCAGCGCGTCGTCGTCGAGTTTCCCGCCGAGGAAACACTGGTCAGGATCAGCCGCCAGAACCTCGCCGGGCTGGGCTGGGTGCCACCCGAGCCGGCGGCTACCGTGGTGGCCGCGTCCGCGGCTTCGACGCCGATGCCCGCAGCCAAACCCGGTCCTCCAGGCTTGGGAACCGCTGACTCCACGGTCACTCGGCTGGACCACGATCTGGCTCTTCTTGAAGCCCAACTCGACGCCGTCGCTTCCATGAAGGATTCGCGGCGGAGTCGTAACATGCTCAAGACCTTCTTTCCCGCGGAATCACGCGGAATCGTGGATCTCGAGTCGCGCATTGCGGAGCTCGAGATCCAGGCGACGCGCTTCGAGGGCTCGCTCACGCCGGACCATCCCGATCGCGTGGCGATCAGCCTTCAGTTCGAGCTCATCGCCAGAAAATTGAGACAGGAATCCGAGGACGTCCTCGCAGGCCAGATCGCCCGGCGCGACGCGCTCCGAACGACCCTCAAACACATCCGATCCACGCTCCCGACGACGGCTCAGGCCCAGGCCTCCGGACTTCCCGCTTCCACGGGGGGCGGCGTCGGCGAAGGTCAGCCCAGTTCGCTTGGGTCCCCGGCGACCAACGAGGAGGAGGATCAGATCCGGCAGATCCAGGCGATGGTCGCCAACAGTCCGGACCTCATCAATCCCTCCACCCAGGGCAAGGCGTGGCCCTTGTACGCCGCGGCGCAAAAAGGCCACCTCGCGGTGGCGCGTTACTTGCTGGACCACGGCGCCAAGACCAGTCTCGGCACCCAGACCACACCGCTTCACGCGGCCGCCCAGGCGGGACACAAGGCCATGGTCGAACTCCTGCTCGCCCGAGGCGCCCCGGTGGATGCCCGAACCGTCCGAGGCGAGACACCCCTCCACCTCGCGGCCCGCGCGGGCTTCGTCGCCATTTCCGAGGTTCTCCTCGCTCACAAAGCCGACCCGAACGCGGCCGCTCCCCGAGGCCAGAACGAAGGCGGCTTTAGCCGGCTCTGGATGAATGGCGCCCCCTTGAACGCGGCCGTCGGCCTCAATCGACTCGATCTGATGCAGCTGTTGCTCGACAAGGGCGCCGATCCGAACAACCGCGACGATGGCGAAGGCCAGACGAAAGACTCGGGATATCCTCCGCTCCGCTTCGCAACCTCTCCCGAGGCGGTTCGCTTGCTGCTCGCCAGGGGCGCGGATCCGAACCTCCCGGGAAGCAACGGAACCACGCTTCTTCACCAGGCCGCCGCGAGCGGCGACCTCGCGATCGTGGAGATCCTTCTCCAAGCCGGCGCCACCCCGGATGGGCCCGACGCGGGTGCCACTCCGACGGGCACTCCCCTCATCGAGGCCATACGGGCCCGAAAACTGGCCGTCGCGGAGCGACTTCTCGAGCAGGGCGCCTCCATCAACCGGATGGGTGCTGGCATGGCGCCACTCCATGTCGCCCTCGATCAGGCCGATTTCGACGCGACAACCTGGCTGCTCGAACACGGCGCCAACCCGAACCTGGCGAGGGAGAACGGAGTTTTGCCCATCGAACAGGCCCTGTACTTGGACGACCGAAACCCGTCGCCAGCCAGCATCACCCTGATGCCGGGAGAGGCCGTGAGTGGACCCGTTGCCAGCCTGCCCGTTTCGGATCCTCCGCCCCCTGTGATCCCAGGGAAGTGGCTCTCCCTCCTTCTCGATCACGGGGCCGGCGTCAATCCGCGGTTCTCGGACGCCTGGCATCTCATCCATCACCTGGCCCACCGGACAATGGGAGCGGTGGCCTGGAAGGAGTTCCTGCTCAAGAAACCCGAAGTGAACGCTCGCGGGCCGAGGGAAGTGACGGCGCTGATGGTCGCCGTGTGCCGGGGCACCGGAGATAGTCTAGAGGCCTTGTTGACGGCCGGGGCCGACGTGAACGCCCGCGACGAACTGGGCAACACCGCGCTTCACTTCGCCGCCCATCTTCGATCCGACAATCTCCGCCAACTCGTCGATGCGGGCGCCAATCCGGCGGTGACGAACCGGTTCGGCACGACACCCGCCGATCTGGTGCGGGAACCCTGGAGCAACTGGAGGGCCGATCGGATGGGAGTACTGATACCGCAGCCAGGAGGTGGAATCCCGGTGGTCGGTAGGCGGCGGGATCCGGCGCGCAATCAGCGGAACGAAGAACTGCTCCAGATTCTGGGCGCCACCGCCGGAGAGCCTTCGCCCCTACGGCCACCGCCGCCAGGCACCACCCCCGCCGGGGAGGGAGCGTCGAAGCTCTAGGTTTTCGGATCGAGAACCCCGGAACCGTTGGGTTCGACGCCGCTGCGGAGTGAGTCATTCGCATCCGCCGATCGATCCGTGTCCCAGAATCAAGGTCCGTAGGACCGGCCTGTCTGTAGCCGATGCCTCGCCATAGGCCCAAAGCCCCGTCGGGGCGGCCCAAGCGTGCGGCCCTTCCAACCTGAATGCCGAGGCTTGGAGATCGGCCATTCTTCTGGGCCCGAAGAGCCACCGGACACTAACCGGCCGCAAGCCCACTGTGGCGGGCGCGGCCGCCGGTCCCCGACCCGCGCCATCTCGCTCCGGCAGGGGCCGGACAAGCCCACCGTGGCATTGAGGTCGGACGGGCATCGCCTGGGTCGCCCCGACGGGGCTTGGACGACATTTCAGACCGCATTCTATAAACAGGCCGGTCCTACGGACCTTGATTCAGGGACGCGGATCGGACTTTGGTTGCCCACAGTTCACCCCGGGGTGATGACGTCGAACCCCATGCTTCCGGGCATCTTGGTCACGCACCAGAGACCTGTCCCTTAGTTGCCTCATGTCCCTAAGGCGGTGCGGAGCACCGCACTCCAAAGGATCCGAGACGCACCAGAGACCTGTCCCGTGGTTGCCTCACTCGCGGATGCCGCTCTTTCAACTTGCGGACTGCTGCGGCCTGGTTGACACCCACGGACCGGAGTGGTTGCTTCCGCCCAAGCTCCAACTCGTGGAAATGGGCGCTCCGGGCTCCCGGTTCCGGTTCGGCCCGCTCAACCGCATGAAGACGCCCCACCCTCGCTTCTCCGTCACCGCGTCCACGACCGCGATCGGCCTCAGCATGGTACTCAGCCTGAACCTGGCATCCGCCGCCGAAGGCCCTCGCATCACCCTCACTCTGGGCCAATCCCAGGTTCACCTCGAGTGGCCCGGCTCATTGACCCTGCCCGACGGCTCGACAACCCAACCGTGGTTCGAGGTGCAGCAAAGTCGAGATCTCGATCACTGGGAACCGCTTGGCCAACGTCTCCGCGCCGCCGCCGGAGAGGCGGTCCGCTTTGATCTGCCCGCCGATGTTCCCCTCGGCTTTTACCGCGTGGTGGCAGCAGGTCCTCAGGCGCTCGCCAGTCCGGCGGAGGGCGGTGCCGAGGTCTTCGGGTACCAGGCGACCTTCGATGACGCCCTGAATCGGAGAGGGCAGATTTCCGCCGACGACTTCGCGAACCTCTATCCCGCCGGTGCCGAGTATCTCCCGGGAATCTCGTGGGACCCGACCACCGCGAGGTTCTGGGACCTGTTCAGCGCGGATCCGGCGATCGTCAACCAGGGTAAGAATTGGGGGGAGCCGGGCTTCCGGACGCAAGACTACCGGCTCAACACCCGCGAACTAGAGCTCTTCCGCCAGAACGGATTTGTGGTGAGCGGACGGTTGGCTTTCAAAGGAGGCCACAGCTTGATAGGGGCGGGCCTCCCCAGCATGGGCAATGCGTTTTATCAGCTGTGGTATAACGATCTGCCGGTGTTCATCTCCACCGACGCCATCCTTCATGCCTGGCACCGCACCTACGACCTGATGCTCGAGGAACTCGAGAGCGCGTTTTTGTCCGCGGCCTTGGACACCTTGCTCCAGCGCATGGCCACCGAGATTCCCGCCGCCTGGGCCAGCGCGGGCACCGGTGTTCTCCGGGACAGCGTGTTGGATGCCGACTACCTGGTCACCGTGGCGCGGTCCCTGCTCCGAGGACACGGGACGGTCCCCAGTCCTCTGGGACAGGAGTCGCGTGTCGCCGAAACGCTCGCCGACATCCATGCGGGCCAACTCAAGTTCGTCGCCGATTTCATGGGCGCGTGTCGCAGCATCGATTTCTCGCAGTTCGAACCTCGCGGGCACTACACGCACTCGGAACAGCTCCGGCGTTATTTCCAGTGCCTGATGTGGCTCGGCCGCATCGATGTTCCAGTGGCCGGCGGTCCCTTCGAGCGTTGCCCGGGAGATCGCCGCATGGCGTCTCCGCGGGAACTGGGCACCGCCCTGGTGCTTCATCATCTCATCGCCCAATCCGGCGCGATGGAGGACTGGAGCGTGATCGACACCGTCTTCGAGACCTTTGTGGGATGGAGCGACTCGCTGACCGTTCCACAACTTGGAGGCCTGCTCGCCGGCGCGGGGATTCAATCGCTCGCCGACGTGCGGGACCTGGCGACACTCGAACGGATTCAGTCCTTCATCACCCAGGGTGAACTCGGCGTTCAGAACATCCGCAGCGACGCGTTCTTCACGCCACTCGTCGATGGCTCGCCGGTCCGACTGCCTCGGACCTTCCTCCTTTTTGGACAACGGTTCGTTCCCGACAGCTGGGTCTTCTCCCAGACCGTGTTCGACAGCATCCAATGGACTGAGAACGGCAACGTCAGGGATGTCCAGCGACGCGTTCCCAGCGCGTTGGACGTCGCCTTCGCCGTGCTCGGCAACAATCAGGTGGTTCCCAACCTGGTGGCCCAGATCCAGCGGTCTCCCCGATTCCCGTCGCCGACCCATGCGGAGTTGTTCCGGGACGGGCATCCTTACCAACACAATCTGGCCGCCGCCCGGGCCACGATTGACGCGCAGAAGCCCGAGGCGTGGGACACTTCGATCGCCATGGGTTGGCTGGGAGCGCTTCGGGAACTTTCCCACCCCACCACCGATGCCGCCTACCCCGAGGCCATGCGGACGCACTCCTGGGCCATGCGCACCTTGAACACGCAACTCGCCTCGTGGACTCAGTACCGCCACAACACCGTGGTGGATGCCAAGCAGTCGTACACCTCCGTCCCGCTCTGCTTTTACCCGGCTGGCTTCGTGGAACCGCGCGTCGAGTGCTGGCGGCGGCTGCAGGCCACCCGCACCCGTACCGC
>JBFWOK010000102.1:0-25681 GCA_050250555.1 Limisphaerales bacterium | reverse complement strand
CCTGACCCAACCCGCCCGCTCAGCCAATGTCACCGCCCATTCCGATTCATCTCGTTCGTTCTTCACCCCGCCATCTTGCCTCTCCCGCCCCGCCCACGAACAGATGCGGCTCCCTTACCGCTTACTTCCGATCGACGAGAGATCAGGAATCGTCTTCGCCCGACGGTCGGCGGAGCACTTCATGCAACCCAATGATCCGCGCAGGGATGGACCGAAATCCGGGAGACGGCGCCCGGAAGTCCCCTCGGACTCCCGGATTCCGGTTCTTCGATCCCATCGTGATCCTCTGGGGCTTCCACAGGTGAACAATTGATATAACACGTTCTAAGCAAATAAGTTATGATGCTTGATTGGGTTGGCATGCCGTCGTGCGCGACTCGGACAGCGCGAAACTGACTCCCGATCGTGAATCCCGTGGAAGGGGAGGATCCTAGGACTTTGGTTGTATAAAAAAAACCCCCTTGTAAAAGCGGTGATATCTAATTAGCCTAGCCGGAAGTAATACTATGGCACTTATCTGGTTGATCTATTCGTTAACCGTGGCGACGTCTGGAACCGAAGCGATGACGTCCTACGGCACCAGCTTGGGCTCCCCAACCACACAAGAGACTACCGGTAGTGGTTTGTCGGCTTGGACCCGCGACGAAACCGACGAGTCGGGGGGGAGGCGCTTAGGGGACCGAACAAACGTTCGGTGACAGGGTAGTTGATCTTAGTTCTGGGCGTACCCGGACTGATAGTCTTCGGCTTAGTCGGGGACTGCAGCAGTCGCGGACGGTGAACAAGTTGGGGTGTATTCATTTTCCCAATGGTGCTTACCGGGTCGACGTGCGAGGCAATTTTAGCCTTGCATCGGTGTGAATTCTATTGGCCCCTCCAAATCTGCAGGCGGCCATCCTCGGTTAGCGCACCAAGGATTCCCTCGTCGGAGGTAAGGCGCAGAACTGCGATTCCTTCATCGCCTGTTGGTTTCGGAATCGGGGAGACCTCGAACGCAGCGATTTCCTCGAATTCTGGAACCCGCCAGAGGATTATCCGGCCGTCTACACCTCCGGAAATCAATCTGCTGCTGTCTTTGGTGAAAAGGAGGGCTTGAACGAATCTCCGATGTGCAAATGAAGGTGAAAGCCATGCGTTCCTCGCCATATTCCAAAGGCGGACGGTTGCATCGTTAAAAAGAGATACGGCTAGCCACTTCTTGTTTGGAGACATCGCCATCGCTTGAATATCACCATCTAACGAGGCTGCATCCCTAATAAGATACCTTCCAGTCTTTGCGTCACGAACATCGATCCTGCCGTTTTCGGTACCTGTCCAAAGCTCGGTACTATCAGGAGAGAACGTAACTCCCCATGTGCGAACCGGCTCTTGGTTCTCGGTCTCAATGTACCGCATGGTTGTCAAATCAATGACCCCTGGGCTCCAACCGTCCGCCGTCATTGCAAGAAGCTTCTGATTTGGCGAGATCGCCCAGGAATCGACCGAGAACCCACTTGGCACAACGCGGCCAAACGACTTCCGTGCTCGCGTTGATAAATTGATGGTTTCGATTGACCAATCATTCTTGAAGGCAATCAAATTCGTTCCATCGGCACCAAAAGCAATCGGTTGGAATAGGTCAGCAACTGACCCGGTTCGGACCAATGGTTTCGTTGAGACAATTGCAATGCTATTCGAAGTCTGAGTGACCGCGGCGACGGTGCCGTGTTGGTTGAATACCAAATCGCCATGAACATCGGAGTACATCCCTGCGAGCGATTGTGCAGTCGGTTGAGCAGGAAATACAAACTGGCGAATATCACCGGAATCATCTGCCGCTAGAAAATGGCGGCCGTCCGGCAGCCAAGCGATAGCGGTGCACGGACGCCCCAAGCCTCGGTGAACAGTGAGCATCTGTCCCGTGACAACTTCCCAAACACGAATCGTTTGATCGGCACTCCCGGTAGCAATAAGTCGTCCGTCGGGCGAGAATGCTGCGTCTTGAACTCGGGCTAGGTGACCTTCAAGGAAGACCTGATTCAGTGGGTTCACCAGGTCAAGAATCGTTGGAACGAGACCCCCAGTGTTTATAGCGGCATGCTTCAGATTCGGTGAACAGCGCACCCAAACAATACGACTCGGAGGGTCAATTCTCCAAAGTGTTTGCGCTGAATGAAGATCAATTGCTACCAAGAATCGATCGCGAATAGCACCGGTTTCTTTGAATCCTGCCCAAAGCAGGGTGCTTCCATTCGAAGTTACTGCCGAGTCTGATAACTGAGTTTGAGGAAAGAGAGCTGAGAGGTTGACCTCATTGGCGACAATTCCGGAATCGGGATTCAATACTTGATATACTAGGTCTCCTGTAGGAGAGATTACACACGCTCGCCCATCTGGAAGGAGTTGTCGAAGTCGACGATGGGTCGCGATTCGTGAAATCATGTCTCCGGTGATCGACTCATACCGCAGTGCGCGGTCGGGTTCGTCGATGACAATTCTTCCGTCCGGGAGGAATCCGCCCAAGACATGCGCGTTGGTGATGACGCGGGTGAGTTTCTTATCCTTCAGATCCCAGACGGCGACACGATCGTCGATGAACGAGGCCGCCGCCCAACGTCCGGTTGTGTCGATCGCAATTTTCGAGATAGCGACGGGATCATTGATCGCTTCGAGCGGGGTGCCTTCACCCCTAACCGATTCCTTGAGAATCGCCCATTCCAGACCGCGAAGGTCCTCCTCGCCCTCCAGAGGGATCTGGCGTTCGAGGGCCGAGCGAGCGCTTCCGAAGTCTCCCGACGCTTTGGCCAATTGCGCCACCGCGAGGTCGGAGCGGTAGAGGGCGCGGCGGCTTTGGCGGTTGGCCCGGTGGAGGACTTCCGAACGCCACACGAAGAGCGCCGCCGCGAATCCGGCGACGATGGCCAGGGTGGCGGTCGCCAGGAGCACCGCCCGGGATCGTTTGCGGAATTCCTCGTAGAAGACCACCGACCGGCCGGCTTGGATCAGCTCGAGATCGCGGGCGAGGGCTTCAACGGTGGGATGGCGTTCGTTCGGGTAGGGGTTGCACGCTTTGAGGATGATTCCGTTGATCTCGCGCAGGAGAGGGGCGTCCGGGTCCCCGGCCAGGTCCTTGGAGAGCCTTGGATACTGGCTTTGGTCCATGCCAGTCGCCATCTCGTAGAGGACCTTGCCGAGACTGTAGATGTCCGCGGCGACCGACCCCGGGCCTTCCGGCGGAAGGTAGCCGGGTGTGCCCACGCCGGTGAGCGTCGCGTCGGCGGAGGCGACGAGCCCGACGTCGGCGAGCTTGGGAACCCGTTGGACGAAGATGACGTTGGACGGCTTGATGTCGCGGTGAATGAGGTTTTCGCCATGAAGCACGGCGAGGCCGCGCGCCAGTTCGAGCGCGAACTGGACGCATTCGGAGGCGGGAATACGGCCGCGGCGCCTGAGCATTTCACGCAGCGTGAGGGGGACGTAGCGGTCGGGGTCGATGGCGGAACCGGTTTCGGCGTCGTCCGCCGGTTCCATGACGTAATAGAAGTAGCCCGCCTCGTCGTTTCGACCGACATGGAGGAGGGCCAGCTGTCGTGGGCGTCCGGAGACGGCGGCCTGGAACCGGCTGATGCCTTCGAGTTCTCGGAGGTAGGGGCGGTCGTCGTCGAACCGGGATCTTTGGACGACCTTGATGACGCGAAAAACCCCGGTCACGCTTCGAGCCAGCCAGACATCCCCGTAGCTTCCCCGCCCGATTCGGCGGAGGAGGGTGTAATCGGGAATGTCGAGGGGCGGCGAGGCGTCCGGGTCGAACTCAGGTATCCGAGGATCCGCGGCCGGCATCCAGGTCGAGGCGTTTGTTGATGTTGTCGAGTTCGGTGCGGAGTTGTTGGCCGACGCGGTGCCGGACGACGTAGACGGAGTTCGTGGTGATGCCGAAGAACTCCGCGACCTTGCCGGCGGGGGTTTCGTCGAGAACCAGCATCTGGAAGATCTGAAGATCCCTCGCGCTGACTCGGCGCTGGATGCGTTCAAGTCCGGCGGCCAGAAGCTCCCGCCGGGCGTCGGCTTCGAGCTGCTGGTGCGGATCGTCGGGGCCGGCGACGCGATGGGCGACGTGTGTGCCTCTGGAACTCGATCCTTCGGTGATGGGTTCGAGGGTGATTCGCCCCCGTTCCCGCATCTTGTCGTCGGAGCGCCAGCGGGCGAGCTGGTAGAGCCACCGGCGGAACGAACCCGATCTTTCGTTCCGTTCGAAGGTGTGGATCGTTTCCGCGATGCGCTTGAAGACCTCTTGCGCGACCTCTTCGGCTTCCGCATCGGTCAGGCCCCGCTTGCGCGCGAGGCCGCGGACGACCCGTTCGTAGGTGTGGTAGAATTCGCTCCAACTGTCGGAGTCGTCCAGGTCGCGAAGGCGACCGAGCAGGCTGGCACTGGTTCGGAGGCTGTCTTCCTGGGGCGTGTTCATGTACGGCAATGGCGAACGGCCGGATGGATCGGGAGTTCTGGGCGGGAGTGTGGCAGAACTCCCGTCCGGGCACAACCCGGGCGAAAGTCCCGGGCGAAAAGTCGAAAAGTCCGATAAGCCGGCGGGCGCGGTCCGCTCCGTCAGGCGACCAGGCGGTACCAGTTGTCGCGCTGGCGGGGCTGGTATCCGAGGTCGGCGATCAGGCGTTTCATGTCATCGACGCCGAGTCGAAACGTGGTTCCCGCGGCGCTGACGACGTTTTCCTCGAGCATGATGCTTCCGAGATCGTTGGCTCCGTAGCGGAGGGCCACCTGGCCGATCTCCGGTCCCTGGGTGACCCACGAACTCTGCACGCTGGGAAAGTTGTCGAGGAAGATGCGGGCGATCGCCTGGGTGCGGAGGTACTCATGGGCGCCGACGGTCGGAGCCTTGAGGACCGCGTTGTCGGGCTGGAAGGTCCAGCAGATGAAGGCGGTGAAGGCGCCTCCCGGGAGCCGGCCGTCTTCGAGGGCGTGGGCGTAGGCCACGGCTCGGTCGAGCGGCGTGTCCGCGCCGTCCAACGCGAGGCGCGCGAGCGAGGCGTCCTGCTGGTCGCGCACGACCTGCAGATGTTGGAGCCGGTCGTCCGGGGACTCCACGTGGCCGAACATCATGGTGGCCGTGGTCGCCAGTCCGAGGCGGTGCGCCGTGTCCATGACGCCCATCCAGTCGGCGGTGTTCGCCTTCAGCGGGGCGATGCGGTTGCGGACCGCATCGACGAGGATTTCGCCGCCGCCGCCCGGGATGCTGCCGAGTCCCGCCGCGACGAAGTCGCGGACGATGGTTTCGACGGGTTCCTGGAAGAACTCGGCGAAGGCGACGAACTCACTGGGGCTGAATCCGTGGACGTTGAAGCCCGGAAAGCGGTTTCGCACGTGGTGGAGAAGGTCGAGATACCACTGTTTGGTGAGGCGCGGGTGGTGGCCTCCCTGGAGGAGGATCTGGGTGCCGCCGTGGGCGATGGTCTCCTCGATCTTGCGGTCGAGTTCGTCGAGCGAGATGACGTAGGAATCGGCGTCTTTTTCGCTCCGCCAGAAGGCGCAGAACTTGCAGTAGACGTTGCAGACGTTGGTGTAGTTGACGTTCCGGTCGACGATGAACGTGACGACGCGGTTTCCCTCGCCTCCGTGGGTGGAGGTGCGAAGGCCTTGGCGACGGCGGTCGGCCAGCGCGCCGAGTTCGTGGAGGGACAGGCGGTTGAGTTGCCGGGCTTCCTCCAGGGAAATTCGGTGGCCGTCCCAGATTTTTTGCGAAAGCGAGTCGAGGCCCGCGTCGTCGATCACGGCCCGAATGTAGCGGGAGGCCGATGGCTGACAACTTCGCAAAACCCCGGGTGTTCCGAGCGGCTGGCGCGGACGGCGAATCCGGTGTCACCGTCGAGATCGCGCCAGCCGGTGGGGGCGGAGACTCAAGGGGCGGGGGCCTGGCCTCCCGCGGCTTGCATGGTCGTGGCCAGAATGGTGTACACCTTGGTCCAGGCCGCCTTCACATCGGGGGTGAAGGCGGGGCCAAGACCTTTTTCGAGGGTCCAGAGCAGCGCCGCCCCGACGGTCTCGTAGTCCTTGTCCCGAACTCCGTATCCTGTGTGGCGTCGGCCCATGTCCTGAACCGCTGGAACGAGTGCGCCGAGGTTGTCCAACCCGCCGACGGCGACGTTGATCATCTTCATCAGCTTCCGGCCCTGCTCGGTGATGTCGGTCTTGAACAGTGGCCGTAGTGCCGGGTCGAGCTCGAAAAGCCGTCCGTAAAAGAGACCCGCCGCTGTGTCGACGATGGGGAGGACTTGGGACCAGGATTTCTGAACAAGTTCGATTTCGCGCGAAGTGAGTAGGCTGCTCATGCGATGGGGTTTGGTTGAACGGGTTAGTGGTCGACGGGGATCCGAATGACGACGCCTCCCATGACATCATCCGACTTGAAATCCGTGCGGGGTGAGTCGGTGTGCCCGTTGTGGCACATGACGCACGCCTTTGAGACTGCGACGTCCGCGTAGACGGCGGTGAAGTACTTCTTCCCGCCCAGGACCTCGTCGGCGTAGAAATTGGACTTTCCCTGAGCCTCCGCCACGAACTGCAGCCCCTGCTTTTCGACGTCGGTCTTCGGTGCGTTTTGCTTGTTGATGGGCCACATGGACAGCAGGGCGTAGGTGAAGACGGACTGCTTTTTGGACGCTTCCTCGGCGCCCATTCGAAACATCTGGGCGGGCAGGGGAAGGGCCTTCTCGTCCTGCCAGTGTTCGCTGGCCTTGATGACCTTCTCCTCGTTCTGGAGGCGGTTGACGACCTCCCGGGTATAGACCGCGCGATCCGAGGCCATCACGGCGAACAGTGCGTCGGCCATGGTTTGGGGATTGATGCCGGTCGCTTCGGGTTTCTGGGAGCCGCAGCCGCTCACGGCCCAGGCGGCTCCGAGTGTCCCGAGCGCGTACACGATGGTTCGAGTTTTCATTCCAGCGGGTTCAGTTTCGGTTTGGTGTTGGGTCCTCCGCGCGCAGCCGGCGCTTCACCCAATCGATGCTTTCCACGTGACGTGACGGCTGCCCGCGAAAATTGGAGCGGATGAGGTCCGGATCGGCCAGCGCGTCCATCGCGAAACCCAGCCCGTGGCACGAGAGACAGACATTGCGGAGCATCTTCTCGTTCGGGCGAAGGTTGAGGTTCTGGTTGTGCTGGGTGGCGACCCGTTTTCCGCCTTCGTCCGCGATTTCGTCGCGGGGCATGTGGCAGGTGGCGCAGCTGACCCCTGATCCCGCCGGAACGGCGCCATCGCCCTCGGCGAGCCAGAGCTCGGCATGGGGGGAACCCGCGAAGTTCTTCGAGTGGGTGTCGGCGTGACAATCCAGACAGGCCTTCATCGCCGCCGTCCGCGTGTCGAAGCCATGCGCGCCGTGGCAGCTCGAGCAGGTCAATTCGCGACGCGTGCTCTCCGGCCGCATGGGGAGCCGCGCCATCGCGGGACTCATGGGGGACAAGCCTTGCGCCAGGCGCATTCCGTGGTGGCCTCCGAGGAATCCCTCGGACTCCGCTGTGTGACAGCCCTGGCAAACGGTCCAGGGCACGGCGTCCGACCAGTCGTCGGATCGGAGATTCGATCCGCCCACCCCATGGCAATCCCGGCAATTGATTCCGACCCGCGCGTGGGAACTGGCGGCCCACTCGCCGACGAGATTGGAGTCGGGCGGTGTATCCGCCGGTCCGTTCATGTCGGCGGCGGTCAACGCCCGGTTTCCAGCGGGCCCGGTGTGGGACTTGTCGTGTCGCGTCGGGACGCGGGGCGTCGGGTTCAGGTCGGGTTCGTCGCGGTGTCGGGCGAGGAAGTCCTCATAGAGCGCGGTGTTGTCGTGAAAATTGTGGCACCCCGCGGTGGAACAGGTGGCGAAGGGAAGGCCACGGTGGCTTGGACGGTCCTCAACTGTCGACTTGTGGCAATGAAAGCAGAAATCGTTGGGAAGGGTGACTCCCATGGAACGCGTCTGTTCGGGAACGTGTTCCCTATGACAGGTGACACAGCGAGACGCGTCGATGGAACGTAGCAGGTCGGCGTTTCGGGGATCCGTGAATTTCGACCTGGGGTGGGAATCCTTCGCGGCTTTCAGCTCCGCGCCATGGCATTGGTTGCAGGCGTCCTCTCGGACGCCCATGAGCGGGGTGTGACAAGCGGCACAGGCAAGTTCGATCTGGAAATGCCCGTGCGATGTCGCGCCCGGGAGAAAAAGCGATCGATCCGTGCCGCGAAGCCGCTGGTAGAGGTGGATCGTCATGCCGGCGGAGATCACGAGCCAGGCAATCCAACGTAGGCGATGGGCAACCACATCTTAGAAATAGTAGGAAGTGAATACGTGAAAGATGACCAATACGGGAAAAGGCCAGGTCAGGAAGAGGTGGAGCGTCGTCCACGCGGATCGCAGGGTTCTTCCGAGCGCCCCGCCCCAGCGGGATTCGAGCGCGGTGACCAGACCCGCGAGCGACCCGACGATCGCCAACGCCAGGAAATCCAACATGAGGACCCGGTTCAGGTTGTACCCCAATCGGAAACCCGTGTGCGCCACGAGGGTCAGCAGGGATAGGGTTCCCAGGACGGCGTGAATGGCGCGCCACGTCCCGACGCTCGCCGCCTGGAATCGGGGGATTCGCTTCCGCGCCGACAACCCGAGTCCCGCGAGAACCAAGGCGACGAGTGCGAATCCCGACACTTGGCGGAAAGTCGTGCCACGCCAAAGGTGGTCGATGGACCAGGGGTTTTGAGCCGTCTCGAGAAACGGAATTGGGGGCGCCAGAAAGATGAGAGCCGCCAGACCCGCCGCCGCGGCGGACGCCCATCCGAGAATTCGAGCCCCCGGGACGAGGCTGGGAACCGCGGGATTTCCGGTGAGCTCAGCGAGCAGCGGCGCGCAGGAGCCGCAGACCGTCGATGCGCCGGTGGATCGAGCCAGTTGCGCCACCGTCGCGCACCCCCCCGCGCAAGCGTTGGTCAGCGCGCCCCTGGAGACTCCCCTGCAGTTGCAGACGATGGCCGTCGCCGGCCACTCGGCTACCGGCCGTCGCGGGGCGCGGAGCCAGATTTGTCCCGTGCGCAAGAATCGGGCGCGTTGCCAACGCCACACGCGGCTCCGCTGGAGAATCGCCGCATGAACCCGGGACTGCTCCGGCCACTCCCCCACACCCACGGCTCCGATGAGCCGGCCCCGATCGATGAGGATGCTTCGGTAGGCGCCGTTGGAATGGGAGACCAGGGTTTCGCAATTCGCCTGATGGTCCCCGAGCGAGGCGACCGAGATGCCGGGCACCTTCAACCAGGCCGAAACATCCGCCCCCCGGAATCGGCGATCCTTGCCGCGAAAGCGATCGGCCAGGATCTCCGCCATCGTCAGCGCGGGTCCCGCCAATCCGTAGACATGGCCATCATGGGCGGCGCATTCGCCGATCGCGTGGATTCTCGGGTCGGAGGTGGCCAGGGCATCGTCGATGGCGATCCCGCCCCGGGGCCCGATCCTCAATCCACACTCGGCGCCGAGTTCGTCCCTGGGGCGGATTCCCACGGCGAAGACCAACATCTGGACCCGCAGGCATTCGCCGTTGGTGAATTCGGCGAGCAAGTCGGGCCCGACCGATTCGATGCGCTCGATCTCGCGCGAAACCACGACGCGAACGCCAAGGCGCTCCATGTGGTTTCGAAGAAGATCGCCCGCGTGGGGACCCAACTGCCGCGCCAGGAGCGTGATTCCGCGTTCAACGACCCATGTGTCGAGACCCAGGGACCGAAGCGCGGTGGCGGCTTCCAGGCCGAGAAGTCCTCCGCCGATGACCGCCGCGCGACGGATGTGCCGGGATCGCTCCCGAATCCGCGCGAGATCGTCCAGGGTCCGGTAGACGAACACTCCGGGCAACCGGATCCCCGGCACGGACGGCAAGTGGGCTCGGGAGCCGGTGGCCAGCACCAGCCGATCGAACGGAATCGTCCGACCTCCGGCGGATCTGACGAGGCGGGCTTCGCGGTCGATGCTCAGCACCGGGTCCCCGGTGTGCAGCGCTATCCCTTGTTCGGCGTACCAATCGGGGGGCGCGGACTCCAGGGAGTCCGCGGACCGACCGCGGAGGTACTCGGTCAGTCGGACCCGGTCGTAGGCGGGGCGACTCTCCTCGCCGAAGACGGTCAAGCGGTGGGTCCGGTCGGGAGCCAGCGCGGTCAGTCTGTCACAAAACCGGAATCCGGCCGGGCCGTTGCCGATCACGACCACCTCCTCCGGACTCAGCGCCTTGCGCCGACGACTCACCGACCATCCCTGGACCGGGGACCCAGCGGATGGGTGGGTCGCACGCGCCGGACCACTCGGCGATGGTCCAGGAGCCGTGGCCGGACGGATCATGGTTTCGGCGATGGAACCCGCCGGTCCGGCCGTGGGCGGCTCCGTGGCCTGGCGATCATTCGGATCGATGTCGCCGCTTGTTGAGGTTCCATCCATCGATCATGCGCGGCCGTGGTCCGGCTCAGTACTTGAACGTCACTTCGAGCCAGAGTTTGTCGACGTCGGGGTACGGGCCATCGTCCGCGCGGTAGTGGGCGTACTTCCCAAGGGCCGACCAGTGTTTTCCGAGTTTCTTGGTGATCAGAACTCCGTACTCCTGTCCGTAGTTGTTGCCTCCGTTGTCGGCGGTGAACTGATGGAAAACGAGCCGGACCGGCATGTCGGGCAGAACGCTGTACTGGAGGTAACCGTAATAGTCCTGGATGCCGTCCGACGGAGTCGCCAGAAAGACGTCGGCCCAACCGTTGAACGCGTGCAGGGTCGACAGGGGCGTCCGGAAACCCTGTCGATTGTCGCTTCCGAGAACCTCATATCCGACACCCGCCGCGAACGGCTTGGCGTTGATGCCGGCTTCGAGATTGTAGTATTCGGTCTGATAGTTCAGTGGGCTGTTTCCGTAGTCCGTTTGCCATGCGAACTCGGCGCGGTAGCCGATATTCACGGCCTCGGAAATCGGCGCGGTTCCCGCGAAATAGCCACCGTAGGTCGCCGTGGAGTTGTTTCGGGACGCGGGCGCCGAGTTCTCGAGGTCCAAGAGGTAGGTGTAGCCCACGAGGCGCCCGTATTTGCAGGCGTCCCACGACGCGTGGATGATGTGGGAATCGGACGCAAAATCCTCGTTGGCGGCGGGAAGGCCATCCACGTCGCCGAAGATTCGGTGGACATCCCAGAAATACGAATAGTAGAGACTCAGATCCTTGACGGAGTGGTTTTCCACGGAAACGGCGTCCAGTGTTTGCATGTTCTGGCGCCAGGCGACCGAACCAATGAACCGCTGATTGTCCAGGTTGATCTCCTGGCGCCCGCCCTTCACGGTCGTGTCCCAATTGGAGTACTTGAGCCAGGCCTGATTGAGTTCGGTGGTCGGCGGATCGGGCACAACGGTCTTCCCCGGTTGGCCATTGGATCCGGCGGCATTGAAATTCTCCTCGGGTCCCAGCACCGAGATGTTTTCGCCTTCGACCATGGCCTCGAAGTTGTAGAGAGACCCGGTGGTCAGGCCGATCCGGGTCCGGACGGTGAACGCATTGGCTTCATCGAGGTCGGGGCCGGACCCGATCGGTCCCTGATCGGCGAATTCATATCTGAGTCGCACGTCGGCGTGGATTCGGCTCTTTCCGATCGCATCCGGGTGTTTGCAATTGAAGAAGCGGTTCAAGGTTCCCGGTTCCGGGGCTGGAACGTCGGCTTTGGCGGCCGGAGGAGTGGGGGCGGCGGCGGCGGGGGCGGAGGCGGCGGCGGGGGCGGAGGCGGCGGGTTTCGGAGCCGGCACCGGGGGGACCGGAGTTCCGGTTCCCGGCGCGGCGAAGGGCTTCTGTTGTGCCTGGGTGGCCAAGGTGCCGCCGGCGGCGAGGAGTGTGAGTGCGAGTTTTTGGGTTCGGGACTGGGTGTTCAGTTTCATGTTTGGGCGATGTTCCCTTGGCAGCGTGGGCAAAAGGCGATGTTCGGGTCTAATCTCATTTCAGCGCTGAACGGAGCGTGGACGCTCCGGCGGGATCGGGATCAGGATCCGGAATCGGGATCGGGATCCGCGATTTCAGGATCGATCCACCGAGGGCTGCGGTTGGACCGGACTGCCGTTGCGATCCTTGAACCTTGGGGCCGTCATGGGGGGTATCGGCGGGGCTGGAGCATCGGATTGGTTGTCCAGGCTGGACGGTTTGTCCGCGGGTGGGGGCGATCCAGGCCGTGGGATGAACTCGCCCTTACGATCGGCCCGCTCGTTGAGAAAGTGGATGAGATGCTCGCGGAGCACGTAGTAGTCGGGATGTTCGAGGACGGCCCGGCGGTCCCTCGGGCGCGGGAATTTCACCTCGAGGATGTCGCCGACCTCGGCGGCGGGCCCGTTGGTCATCATGACGATTCGGTCGGCGAGGAAGAGGGCTTCGTCGACGTCGTGGGTGACCATCAGCGCGGTCAGGTGGCTGCGGCTCTCGATGTCGAGGAGCACCTGCTGAAGCTCCATGCGGGTGAGCGCGTCGAGCATTCCAAAAGGTTCGTCGAGGAGAAGCATTTTGGGACGAAGCGCGAATGCCCGGGCGATCCCGACCCTTTGGCGCATGCCTTGCGACAGTTCGCGGGGTCGCTTGTGGAGGGAATCGGCCAGTCCGACCAGGGACAGGTAGTATTCCGCTATTTCGCGGCGTTCCACCTTGTCCGCCGTGTAGAAGACCTGGTCGACGCCCATCTTCACGTTGTCGAACGCGGTGAGCCATGGAAGCAGGCACGGGGATTGGAAGACGACGCCCCGGTCGGGGCCCGGACCTGAAAGCTCGCGGCCGGCGAGCACGATGGATCCGGTTGTGATCGGATTCAGCCCGGCGAGCATCGAGAGGATGGTGGACTTGCCGCAACCCGAGTGACCGATGAGGCAGACGAACTCGCCTTTCGCGATATTGAGATTGAAGTCCCGCACGATGACGGCGGGGCCCCGGGGCGTCGGGTACGACTTGGTCAGATTGAAAAGTTCGACGTAGGCGCTCATTGGACTTCCAACCGTTCGCTGTGTTCCTCCGTCCGCCGCCTCGGGCGGCGTCGGGTGCCGAAGAGCGCTCTGGGAAGCGTCAGATCCTCCGGTTCGATGTCGGGCAACACGATGCGTCGCGTGAGCACGCTCTTCGGTCGCCCGCCTGGACCGAGGAGGAAGTCGATGACCCGCTTTCGCACGGACTTGAAGTGCGGGTCGTGGTTCAAGGCCCGCCGATCCCTCGGATGGGGAATGTCGATCGTGATCGACGGCCCGAAGGTCGCGCCTGGCCCGGCGCTGAGGGCGATGATGCGGTCGGCGAGGTAGATTCCCTCGTCGGGATCGTTCGTGATGAGGACGACGGTCTTTCCCTGTTCCCGGCAGATCCGGCCGATCTCATCCTGGAGGTTCGCCCGGGTCAGGGCGTCCAAGGCTCCGAGGGGTTCGTCCATCAGGAGGATCTGAGGGTCCATGGCCAGCGCGCGCGCGAGGCTGACTCGTTGGCGCATCCCGCCCGACAACTGGCGGGGCTTCTTGTCGCGGGCCGGCGTGAGATTGACGAGGGCGATGTGCTTCTCGGCGTGCTCGCGGCGTTTGGACGCGGGCCAGTCCGGAAAGACCTGGTCGACGGCGAGTTGGACATTGCCCAGGACGCTGAGCCACGGAAGGAGGGAGTAATTCTGAAAAACAACCGCGCGGTCGGGTCCGGGTCCGGCCGCCTTGCGACCCCGGAGGAGGACTTCTCCCTGATCGGGCTGCGTGAGTCCCGCCATCAGGTTGAGCAGGGTGGTTTTTCCGGAGCCGGAGTATCCGACGATCGCGACGAATTCGCCCTCGCCCACCGCGAGGTGGATGTCCTGGAGCACGGAAATGGCTCCCGCGCCCTTTCCGAAGCCCTTGCGGACGCCTTGGAGTTCGAGTGTGGCCATGAGGAGGGGATGGGTCAGCGTGCGACGGCTCCGAAGCTCACCGCCCTTTGGAGGGCGAGCATGGCGCGATCGAGGGCGAATCCGATGATCCCGATGGTGAACACCGCCACCATGATCTGGGCCAGCGTCTGGCTGCTGCCGTTCTGGAACATGTCCCAGACGAATTTTCCGAGACCCGGATTCTGGGCGAGCATTTCCGCGGCGATGAGCACCATCCACCCGACGCCCAGGGAGAGTCGGAGTCCGGTGAATATCATGGGAAGGGAGGCGGGAAGGACGATTTTGAACACGGTCCGAAACCAGCCCAGCTTGAGGACCTTCGCGACATTCAGGTAGTCTTGGTCGATGGAGGCGACTCCGACCGTGGTGTTCATCAGGGTGGGCCAGAGGGAACAGAGGGCGACGGTCATCGCGGAGCTGACGAAGGCCTTTTCGAACATCGGTTCGGCGGGGTTGTAGAGCGCGCTCACCAGAATCATCACGATGGGGAGCCAGGCCAGGGGCGATACGGGCTTGAAGATCTGGATGAACGGATTGAGGGCGAGATTGCAGGCCCGGCTGAGCCCGCAGACTATCCCCAGCGGGACCGCGATGATCGAGCCGAGCAGGAATCCCGTGAACACCGTCTTCAGGCTGGTGAAGATCTGGTCGAGGTAGGTGGGTTTGCCGGCGTACTTGCGGACCTTCCACTCCGCGTTCGGGTTTTCGGCCAGCACCTTGGCCTTCCGGTCGGCCTGGCGCTGGTAAAAGTCCTTCTCCTTGGTTCGTTCCGCCCGGTGATCCGCCCAGAGGTTGCCGACCTCCTGGAACACGGCCTTCGGGCCGGGGAGTTGGCCGAAGCTGACCTTGACCGCAGCCGCCGACTTCGACCACAGCGCGAGGAAGATGAGGAAGGCCACGAGCGGGAGGCCCACATAGAGCTTCAGGGTGTGCGCCCATTCGAGGGCGCGAAGCTTCAGGGGTTGGTCCGTGGACGCGGCCGGGGCCGAGTTGGATTCGTTGGGGGAGGACATGGTGAAGATAGGCGCGCGACCGGAGAGTGCCCTAGTCCTTCAGACCGATGCTGAGACGCTTCAGATAGTCGTTCGGTTTTCGGGCGTCGTAGCTGATCCCGTCGATGAAGGCGTCCGTGGCGGGCCGGTAACCGTCGGTTTCCGGCACATCGGCGGCTTTGATTTTGCCTTCTTTGACGAGTTCCTTCGCGGCGGCGAGATAGATCGCGGGCAGATACACGCTGCGCGCGGTCTCGTGGTACCAGGAGTCCGGTTTGGATTCGGCGATCTGCCCCCAGCGGCGCATCTGGGTCAGATACCAGACGCAGTCGGAGTAGTAGGGATAAGTGGCGAAGTGACGGAAGAAGACGTTGAAATCGGGCAGATCACGCTTGTCCCCGCGGAAATACTCCCAGGTTCCGGTCATCGAATTCGCGATGATCTCGAAGTCGGCGCCGACATACTCGGGTTTCGACAGGATTTTGCACGCTTCGCGGCGGTTTTCAGGCGTGGCATCCAGCCATTGCCCGGCGCGGATCAGAGCCTTGACCACGGCGAGATGTGTTTTCGGGTTCTTTGCCGCCCAGTCCGCGGTGACTCCGAAGACCTTCTCGGGATTGTCCTTCCAGATTTCGTAGTCGGTGATGACGGAGACGCCGATGTCGCGGAGAACGGCCTGTTGGTTCCAGGGTTCCCCGACGCAGTAGCCCTGAATGGTGCCCTGGGCGAGGGTCGCGGGCATCTGCGGAGGCGGGGTGACCGAGATCAGGACATCAGCGTCCTTGGTGCCGGTGGTGTCCGTGGGAGTGTAGTACCCGGGATGGATTCCTCCGGCGGCAAGCCAGTAGCGGAGTTCGTAGTTGTGGGTGGAGACGGGAAAGACCATTCCCATGCGGAGTGGCGTTCCCGCGGCCTTGAATTTCTGGACGACGGGCTTCAGCGCGTCGGCCTTCACGGGACGTGGTGGCTTCGCCCCCGCCAGAGACGGATTGGCCTCCGTCATCTGGGTCCAGACGTCCTTGGAAACGGTGATCCCGTTGCCATTGAGATCCATGCTGAAGGCCGTGACCACGTGGGCCTTGGTGCCGAACCCGATCGTCGCCGCGATCGGTTGTCCCGCGAGCATGTGGGCGCCGTCGAGTTCTCCCGAAATGACACGATCGAGGAGGATCTTCCAATTTGCCTGCGCCTCGATGGCGACGTAGAGCCCCTCGTCCTCGAAGAAGTTCTTTTCCTTGGCGATGATGATCGGGGCGCAGTCCGTGAGTTTGATGAATCCGAACTTGAGATCGGGTTTCTCGGGTTCCGCAAAAACAACGGCGGGTAGAAGGGTCAGGCCAGCCACCAGGCCGGTGAGGAGTGCGGAAGGGAAGGTCGAGGCGGGTGCGAGAGATGACGGCATGGGTTTTGTCGGATGGGTCCTTACTTGAGATTCCCTTGGCGAAGCCGCGGGTCGCGGACTGTTCCTTTTTTGACCGCGGCGAGGCGGTCGGAAGGATTGAAGCCAGTCATGTGCCAGATGCCCCTCTTCGAACGATGAGCGGCATGCATCTTTGGATGGCGAATGATGAATGAACCGCATGAGGTTCGATCGAATCCCACTTGAAGTGGCTGTGGGAGGTTGTGGCGTTGGAACGAAGGAAGCTGTTCGGGGCGTGGCGCGAGGGCCATCGGGGGGCGGTGGGCATCCCTGTCCGTTGGATTCCCGCCAGGGGCTGGCTCTTTTTGTGCTTCATGCTCGGAATGTCGTGGGGCAAGCCGGCGGATTCGCGGCTAGTAGACATCCCGGCAGTACCGGCGGTCGGACACCAGGTGCTTCACGTAGTCGGCGGCCTGGTCGGGACTCTTTCCGCCGGCTTGCTCGATCACTTGGTGAAGCGCGGCATCGACGTCCTTGGCCATGCGGGAAGCGTCACCGCAGACGAAAACGCCGGCGCCCGATTCGATCCATTCCCAAAGCGTCGCGGCGTTCTCGAGCATGCGGTGCTGGACATAGACCTTGGCGGCGGTGTCGCGTGACCAGGCGAGGTCGAGGCGTTGGAGAGTGCCGTTGCTCGCCCATTCCTCGAGTTCGGTTCGATAGAGGAAGTCGGTGCTCTCGTGCTGATCGCCGAAGAAGAGCCAGTTGGGACCTTTCCCGCCCTGGGCTTGTCGATCCTGAAGAAACGCCCTGAACGGAGCAATGCCGGTTCCCGGTCCGATCATGATCAGGCCCCGGTCGGGGGGTGGCGGCCTGAAGGCCGGGTTGGGGTGAACGAAGACGGGAAGGGCGTCCTCGGGTCCGGTGCGATCGGCGAGTCCCGCGGACGCGAGTCCCAGGCGGGACCTCCCCAGGGATTCGTATCGGACAACGCTGACGCACAGGTGGATGGAGGCGGGATGGAGGCGGGGGCTCGATGCGATCGAGTAGAGGCGGGGTTGGATTTTGCGGAGCAAGGCGACGAACTCAGTCGGGGTGAACCGGATCGATGGTTCACCGAGCACGAGATCGAGCACGTCGCGTCCGCGAAGGAATTTTTCGAGGGCGCCGTTGGCTTCCGGGGATGCCGCATCCCGGACGGCGGCATCGTGAGTGTGTTGGGCGAAGTGGGACAGGAGCGCCCGAGGGATTCGGGTGATGTCGTAGTCGCGCAGGAGCGCCTGTCGGATCGGTGTGGCATTTCCAAGGCGATCGGGAACGGCCTCCTCGCCATCGAAACCAAGAGCCTGAAGAAGCTGTTGAACGAGGTCGGGGTCATTGGCGGGCCAGACGCCGAGGGCGTCGCCGGCTTCGTAGGGGATTCCCGACGATCCAAGGTCGATCTCGAAATGGCGCACGTCCTTCTGCGACCCGTTTCCGGTGAGTCGATGGTTCCGGCTGAGCCGGGCCGCGTAGGGCCGATCCCGGTGCCAGGCCTGCCCATGTCCCTCGTCGTCGTTCCCGGAATCCTGGGACGCGCCCGGAACCGGGGATGCGCCGGTGAAAGCGGGGCCGGATGGGGCGGGTGCGAGACGTTCGAGGGCTGCGCTCAGCCAGGTGGCGAACGGCTGTTCGAATTCGACATCGCAATCCTGGCGGGGATGAACCCGCTGGCCGCCGAGCGCTTCGAACCGCGCGTCGAGGTCCTTTCCGAACTGGCAGAATCTGGGGTAGTTCGTATCGCCGAGGGCGCAGACGGAGAACCGGGTTTTCTCGAGGCGCGGCGCCGTGGTGTTCCGAAGGTCCTGCCAGAAGGCCTTGGCGTTGTCGGGCGGTTCGCCGTCGCCGTAGGTGCTGGCGATGACGAGCATCGCGGACTCGGCGGCGACCTGGGAGGGCGATATTTTGGCGAGATCGTGGATGACCGGCGCGAATCCGCGCTGGGCGGCGGTCTTGGCGATGCGTTTGGCGAGCTTTTCGGCGGTGCCGGTTTGGGATCCGACGAGGACCGCGAGGGGTGTGAGCGCGGGGGTTGGCTGCGGGGAAGGGGTGACGGCGCCCTGACCGGGAACCAAGGCGTAGGAGAACAGGCCGGCGAGGTACCCGTTCAGCCAGGCGCGCTGTTCGGCGGTGAACGGGGCCGAATCGGGAACGACCGGAACGAAGCGCGGAGGATTCATGGGGTGAAGAGCTGCTGGAGTTGGCCCAGGTCGTGCCGTCGGGTGAACTCGGCGAAGGACTCACCCGCGGACCGCTGCGTGAGGTAGGTCTGAAGGATGTGTTCGAGCAGGCGCGGAAGGTCGGAGAACGGCAGGGCCGAGAAGATCTGCCGACCGATGCCGGATTCGGCGCCGGCTCCGCCGCCGAGCACGACGTGGTAGCCCTCGCGCGAGGTGCCACCGACGTCCACCTTCACACCCTGGAGTCCGATGTCGCCGATGTAGTGCTGGGCGCAGGAGTTCGGACAGCCGGTGAGATGAAGATTGACGGGTTGATCGAGGGACGGCACGCGCGCCGCGAGGTGTCGGGCGAGCGCCAGACCGTGGCCCTTGGTGTCGGAGGCGGCCCATTTGCACCCGGTGTTTCCGGTGCAGGCGACGAGTCCTCCCGCGATGTGGCTGGTCTCGTGATGGAGTCCCGCTCGCACGATCTGGCGCTTGACCGTCTCGATGAATCCGTCGGGGATGTCGGGGACGATGAGATTCTGCCAGGGCGTGAGTCGGACCTGGCCGGAACCATAGTTCTCGGCGAGATCGGCCAGCCGCCGAATCTGGCGCACGGTGAGGATTCCTACCGGGACGACGACCCCGATGTAGTTCCTGCCGGGTTGGCGCTGACGGTAGACGCCGATGTGACCGTGTTTGAGGGCGGGCGGGCGGGGTTGGCAGCGGTCGAGGGGGAATTCGACCAGCGGAAACGAGAGTCGTTTCTGGGTTTCTTCGAGGAACCGGCGGACGCCCCATTGGTCGACGAGGTATTTGAGACGCGCCTTCTTGCGATCGGTCCGATCGCCGTGATCGCGGAAGACGCGGATCATGGCGGCGGCGACGGCGACCGCCTCGGAGGGTGCGACGAGAATCCCGGAGTCGGAGGCGAGTTGGCGATGCCCGGTGATGCCGCAGAGATCGGCGCGGAAGTACACTCCGGGTTCGAGGGCGACCGGGGACTGATCGCGGAGCGAAACCCCGGAGCCGGCGCCGGTCGGGAGGGTCACGGCCGCGAACCCGATGTCGTTGGTGTTGGCGACGGTGTCGATGGCTCCACCGCCCTCGAAGGCGACATTGAACTTCCTCGGCAGACCGTAGAGATCGCGCTGGTTGAGGATGTAGTGATGGAGGGCGAGGGCGAAGGGTCGGGTGTCGATCAGTTCGCGGGCGTCGATCCCGGCGGTGGGGGAGGCGGTGATGTTGCGGATGTTGTCGACGCCGGACCCTTTGGCGGTCAGCCCGATCGACTGGAGGCGAAGAAGGACGTCGACAATGTGGCGCGGGGCGATTTCGCGGATCTGAAAATTGCTTCGGGTGGTGATGGCCGCCCTGCCATTTCCGAAATCGGCGGCGATGCAGGCGAGGCCGCGGAGTTGGGTGGCGGTCAATTCGCCCGCCGGAATCCGGCATCGCAACATGAAGCTGTTCTGGGCTGGGGCGACGTTGAACAGGCCGAAGGTGCGGAGTCGATAGGTGTCCTCCTCGTTGGGGAGTCGGTCGTTGGCGGCGTGCTCGAGGACGCGGTCCCAGGAATCGAGCGGGTTCTCGGCATGCTTCCAGAGCTCCTGTCGGTTGAGTTCGGAGAGGGGGAACCCGAAAAACGTCTCCTCGGGAGGTTCCGTCGTCGCGGCGGCGGCGAGGTTGGCTCCGCCGGCGCCTGGGTTCGCGGTGAACTGTCCTGAGGCGTCGAGGCCCACGTAGGGAGTGGCCAGGCGGTGGGCCGCGCCAGCCATGAGGCCCGCGAGGTATTCCTTCTGCTCCTGGGTGAACTGTTGACTGGACGAGGGTGGCGGTGCGGACATCGGGACGGGAGGGGCCGGCGGGACCGAGGTCATCGAGGGGGCGGATGCGGGGGACGAGGTGTTCATCGCGTGCCCGGTGTCGGAGAGAGGTCGGTCGGGTTGGAAACGGGATCGACGCGGACCGCGCAGTGTTTGTAGTTCGGCTGGCGGGAATAGGGATCGAAAGCCGCGAACGTCAGATCGTTCACGCCCTGGTAGTGCATGGGGATGAAGAGCTGGCCTGGCTGGACCGACCCGGAAACGACCACCTTCACCTGGAGGGAGCCTCGGCGGGAGGTGACGGCGACCGGCGCGCCGTCGCGCACCCGGAGCGCGTCGGCGTCGCGGGGGTGGATTTCGACGTAGGCGCCGGCGGGGTAGAGCTGGCGGAGGATGTCGGATTTTCCGGTGCGGGTGTTTGTGTGCCATTGGGCACTGGTTCCGCGACCGGTCAGAAGGACGAAGGGATATTGCGCATCGATGGGTTCCGGAACGCGCCGCGGAGTTTCATGGACGAACCGGGCGCGGGTGTCCTGGGTGAAGAATCGGCCATCGGCGAAGAGCCGGCGTTCGGTGGCGGGTTGGAGCGGAAGATCCGGCGTCTTGGGATCGGGCGGCGGGTTGGTTGGGTCGGAGGGTCGATTCGGGAAGGCGTCGCCAAGGCTCCAAGGCCATTGGATTCCCCGGGCCTCGGCGAGGTGGGGGTATCCCTGGATTCCGGTGATGTCACACGGGCGGCCCTTGGACAGCTCCTGGATGATCTCAAAAACTGCGGCTGGGGAGGACCACTTTTGGAACCAGTCGCCGGTGCCCCACGCTTCGCCGAGCAGACGGAAGATCGCGAAATCGGAGAGGGCTTCCCCTGGGGCCTGGGCCACTTTGCGAACAAAGCCGATGCGGCGTTCGGAATTGATGAACGTGCCGGTCTTTTCGCCCCACCCGGCGGCCGGAAGGATCAGGTGCGCCAACTCCGCCGTCGCCGTTGTGGCGTACATGTCTTGTACGACCAGGAAGTCCAGGTTTCGAACCGCCTCCTGGAACTTCGGCGATTGAATCCAGGAGTGCGAGGTGTTGGTCGCGACGATCCAAAGAGCGCGGATTCGGCCGTCGGCGACGTCGTCGAGAATCTGGTCGTAGGCCCGCGAAGGAACGGAAGGAATGGCTTCCGACGGTACGCCGACGATGGCGGCGACTTCGGCGCGGTGGGCGGGATCCGTGAAGGACCGGCCGCCCAGAAGGCTGGTGGTGTTGCTGAACAACCGGGAGCCCATGGCGTTGCATTGACCGGTGATCGAGTTGGCGCCGGTACCCGGGCGCCCGATATTCCCGGTCATCAACGCGAGGTTGATGATGGCCTGAGCCGTGCGGACGGCTTCGTGTCCCTGATTGACACCCATCGTCCACCAGAAACTCACCGCCTTTCCGCGGCCGATGGCCGTCGCGGCCCGGATGATCTCGCCCACGCCCAGCCCGGTATGCGTCGACACATAGTCCGGAGTGAAACTTCCGATGAAGTCGCGGAAGGCGTCGAAACCCGAGGTGTGGTTTCGGATGAAGTCCGCGTCGATCCAGCCGTTGTGAACAAGGAGATGCGCCAGCCCATAGAGGAGGACCAGATCCGATTTGGGTCGGAGCGCGAGGTGCTGGGTCGAGGCGGCGGCGGTCTCGGTGCGCCTGGGATCCACGACGATGATCGAAGGCTGGCTGGGGTTCCTGAGAACCCGCTGCCACATGATCGGATGGGCGAGGCAGGGGTTGGAACCAACAAAGACCAGCACATCCGACGCTTCGAAATCGGCGTAGGTGTAGGGCGGCGCGTCGAACCCGAAGCTCTCCTTGTAGGCCACATGGGCCGTCGCCATGCACTGGCGGGTGTTCGAATCGCAGTGCAAACCGCCCATGCCGAACTTGAACAGGGCCCCGAGGAGCGCCATTTCCTCGGTGCAGATCTGGCCGGTGCTGAGAAACGCGATGCTTTCGGGACCGTGTTCGTCGCGGATCCGGCGAAAGCGGTTCACAAAGATCTGGGCGGCGTCGGCCCAGCCCACGGGTTCCAACCCGCCGCTCGCGCTTCGGAGCATCGGACGCGTGGCGCGGTCGGGGGCCGCGAGCGGCGTGAGGGCCTCCCAGCCCTTGGGACAGGCCATGCCGAGATTGACGGGGTAGTCGGGGTCGGGAGAGAGATTGACCGCAACCCCGTCTCGGAGGTGGGCGCGGAGGCTGCAGCCGGTGGCGCAGAACCCGCACACGAGATTCGCCGTGCTGGCGGGCGCGAGCCGGCGCGGCACGGCGCCGAGGCCAAAACCGCCGGGAACTCGGTCGAGTTCCGCGGTCATCGGTCCGGCGGTTCGTCGAAGCAGATCGAGGGCTTGGGCAATGATCATGTCATGTGGGCACGGCTCCCGGCATGCGTGGAGGGGCGACGGCGACGAAAAAGAGATGGCGTTCGAGGAATTCCCCAGCGAGCAGAAGCGCGGCGCCCACCGCGGCGAACCCGGTCGAAAGTCCCGAAGCGGCCACGAGGGGAGGAAGGAATGCGCAGACACCCATCGCGGCCAGCGCCAATCGCCCGAGGGTCCAGGAACGAAGCGGACCCCTGAGGAGCAATCGGGTTCGTGCCGACTCGGAGGACGGGTCGGGGTCGGGGCGGAGGACCGGCTGGAATTCGGCGAGGATCTTCACGATCAGCGCCGTGACGACGAGCGTCAGCGCCATCGCCGGGGAGGCGTGGGAGACGCCCACGGCGAGGAATGTTGTCCCAAGAAACCGCGTCGCGGTGGATTTGGCGGACCAGAATCTCCTCCGGGTGGCCGCATAGATCATCACGGATGTGCCGATCGCTGCCAGGCCGATCCAAGGCGCCAGGACCGTCGCCGTCGAAGCCACCGTGGGCGGAATAGGGAGGCCGGCCTGGGACATCGCCGGGAGTCCCAAGGCCGCGGAGTACGCGCCGAAAGCGATGACTTCGCGGCTGAACCACGACCGGCGCCATCCGAGGAACGCGCGCCAGGCCCTGGTGGGCTGCCCCAGATGAGCGGAGGCGATGGCCAGCGCGACGACTTGCACCCCGAATGCCACGAGCCAGGCATGCGAGGCGAGCACCCCTCGAACGCCCACTCCGAGGGAGGCCGCGATGGCGAGACCGACGGATACCTGGGTCAGGACGAGAAAGAGCGTCAGCGGAGTATGGGCTTCGGCGGGAACCGCATGGGTTCGGTCCGCGGCGGACATTGACAATGGCCGGCCCCGCCCCGACGCCGAGACGTAACGGGTCGTGGGAATCGTGATCGAAGGGTCGGGCGCGTCGGGAAGGAATCGCGCCGCGCGGGATTCCGGGGATTTTTCGGCGCGAAGCAAGGGTTCGAGCTCCGCGACCTGGACCAAGGTCACGCGAATCGCCTCGTTCGGACACCCTTGCGCGCACGCGGGCGCCTCGCCGGCCGCGAGTCGCCCGTGACAAAGATCGCACTTCCTGACGATGCCAAGCCGCGACGAGTAGCGGGGAACCTCGTACGGACACATGAGGGTGCAATAGCTGCACCCGATGCACTGGTCGTCGAGATGCCGAACGATTCCCGTGGCGGGGTCTTTCTCGTAGGCCAGCACCGGGCAGCCATTGAGGCAGGCCGGATCGACGCAGTGATGGCACGCGGCGGTGACATGCTGGACCGCCACCGGGGACCCGGGCTCGTCGCGGCGGCTGGTTGCGTCGAGAAGGAGTCCGACGGATCGCCAGGATTCCCCTTCTTCGAGCCCGTTCAGTGAATGGCAGGCGGTGACGCATGCCTTGCATCCGGAACAGGAATCGAGGTCGACCTCGAAGGCGTACTGTTGGCCCGAAGCGGGCCGGGTTGCGGGGAGGAGCTTCCGGTAGTGGGACTCCAGGGCGCGGCCAACCGTCGCGCACGACGTGGCTTCCCTTGAATCGTGCTCGCGGTGATCGGGCGCCCGGCTCTTGAGATCGTGCCAGCGGCTGAACTGGTCGACGGCCGATACCGAGCGTTGGTCGGAGAGGTAACGGTCGACGAGCGTCTGGAGATTCGGGTAGCTGGCGTCCTCGGTCACAACGAGCCACGGAAGGCGGCGAAGTCCGCGGGAGCCCACGGCGTGCCAGACCCGGACTTCTGGCCCAATGAATGCTAGGCGTGTTTTGGCGATGAACGATGAACCGCATTCATGGAAGCATTCCCCGCTCGACAGTCGGCAGCTTCGGGCGTTCGCAACATTGGCCCGCACAGCCAGCTTCACCGCGGCGGGGCGGGAATTGTTCCTGTCGCAGTCGGCGATCAGCCACTCCATGCGGGCGTTGGAGGAGGATGTTGGCTGCCGGCTTTTTGACAGGGTGGGTAAAAAAGTGACCCTGACACTGGCCGGGGAACAACTCATGCGTTCCGCGGAAAAAATTCTTGGTGAAATGGCGCAGGCCCGGGAAGAGCTCGGTCGGCTCGGCAAGTGGGGGCGGGGGCGCCTGCGGATCGGCGCCAGCACGACCGCTTGCACCTACGTGCTTCCGACCGTTCTCCGGGAGTTCAAGAAGAACTTCGCCCACTACGCGATCACGATCGTGCCGGCGGACACGGTTCAGATGTTGAGCCTGGTGAATGAAGGTCGGGTGGACCTGGCGCTGACGATGGAACCGAAGGCCGAGGAGAAGCTCGTGTTTGAGCCGGTTTTCGAGGACGAACTCGTCTTCCTCATGAGTCCGCGTCACCCGTGGGCGGAGGCGGGCGCGGTGAACCGGGCGGATGTGCCCACGGAGAACTACGTGCTCTACGATCGGACGAGCTACACGTTCCGGCTGGTCGACGACTACTTCAGGCGGGAACGGCTTGTCCTGAACACCTTCATCGAGCTTGGGAGCATGGAAGCCATCAAGGAACTCGTGAAACTGAATCTGGGGATCAGCATTCTCGCGCCCTGGATCGCTCGGGAGGAATTGCAGGCGGGCGCCCTGGTCGCGATGCCTCTGGGAAGGCGAAAGCTGCTGCGCCAGTGGGGTATCGTCCGCTGGCGCTCCCGGACCTTGAATCTCGCCGAGGAGACGTTCGTGACCCTGTGTCGTCAGGTCACGTCGTCGCTGATCCGGGACACGAGCCAGAAACTTGGCTTGTCGTCACCGGGTTCGGCGGTGCCGTAAGGAAGGGCGGAACTACGCTTTGATCAGGGCTTCCTTGATCGCGGCGAAATTGGGGAGGTCCTTCGGAGTCGCGGTTTGTTCCGCGTACCGGATGACGCCCGACTTATCGATGACGAAGGCGGCTCGGGCGGACGTGTCGCCGATGCCGGCAAGGGCCTTGAATTCGACGCCGTACGCGCGGGTGACTTCCTTGTTGAGGTCGCTGACGATCGTGATCGTGATCTTCTCCTGTTTCGCCCAGGCCTCCTGAGCGAAGGGAGA
>JBFWOK010000101.1:0-25721 GCA_050250555.1 Limisphaerales bacterium | reverse complement strand
CAGGTCAATCCCGATCAGGGACTCGCTTCCGCCTCTCCCTTCGTGCTCTTCGTGCGCTTCGTGGTTTCTTACGCGGGTTTTTGGGCCGTCTTCCAGGGCTTGCGATCGGACGGGTTTGGTCTAGAACACCCGCGCCCATGGAACCCGTACCGCACTGTTCCCACACGTCGTTCTGTCGCCCACAAAGCCCGTCCACGACATTTCCCATGAAACAACCCATCGCAAACTCCCCGCTCGGATGGCTTCGCGCCGTCTCCCTCGCGGCTCTCGCCTTCCTCCTCCAGGCGGCCTTCGCTCCCGCGACCGCCCAGGCGGCCGCCAGTTCGTCCGCCACAACCGCCTCGGTCTCCGTCGAGAAGGTCGTGCCCTCCGAAGTCCTCGTGGGCCGGTCGTTCGAGATCGTGATCCGCGTCACCAATCTGGGTGAAGGCGAACTCCAGGACGTCACGCTCACGGACACCACCGAAGGCGGCGCCCGGGTCGAGGACGCCACCCCGAAAGCCGATCAGGTCGATGGAAAACAATCGACCTGGCGCCTCGGAAACCTGGGGAACCGCCAGACCCGCGAAGTGCGCGTCCGCGCGGTCGCGACCGATGAAACCCCGATCACGGGTTGCGCCGTCGCGACGTTCCGACCCAGCGCCTGCGCCACCACCCGCGTCGTCCGCCCCGCCATCGAACTGACCAAATCCATGCCCGCGGAAGCCCTCCTCTGCGATCCCGTTCCGGTCAAGCTCGTCGTTCGAAACTCGGGAACCAGCGCGCTCAATGACGTGCGGATCACCGACAACCTTCCCGAAGGTCTCAGCACCGATTCCGGCGAATCCAAGAGGACCTTCGAAGTGGGCCGCCTGAATCCGGGTGAAAGCCGCGAAGTCGGCTTCGGCTCCAAGGCGTCGCGCACCGGCCGGTTCGTGAACACCGCCAGCGTGACCAGCGCCGAAGGCGCCGAGGCGTCCGCGGAAGCCGCCATCAACATCCTGCAGCCGGTCCTGACCGTGGCCTGCCAAACGCCGCCCGCCAGGACCCTCCAGGGAATTCCCGAGCCGTTCGTTCAGTTCCTCGGCCGGCCCTTCGAAGTCTGCTGGGAGGTCGGGAACTCGGGCAACGCCCCCTCCGCCAATTCGAGGCTTGATGTCGTCGTGCCCGCCGGCGTCGAAGTCCGCTCCGCCACCGAAGGCGGCTCCGCGTCGGGCGGACGCATCGCCTGGAACCTCGGACCGATCGCGCCCGGGGGCACGAAGAAGGTTTGCGCCACACTCGTGGCCGCCCGTGCCGGGACCTACGCCTTCCAGGCCTCCGCCAACGGAGCCTGCGCCGCGCCCGTCGAAACCGCCTGCTCCGTCCGGATCCAGGGCGTGAACGCGGTCCTCGTCGAACTCGTCGACGATCCCGATCCCATCCAGGTGGGAGAAAACACCACCTACACCGTCCGCGACACCCACCAGGGCGGCGGCCTTGACCTCCTGGACGTCGCGGTCCGGGTGGTCTTCCCGGATGGCATGGAACCGACCGCCGCTTCGAACGCCGGACAAGTCCAGGGCAAGACCGTCACCTGGGCTCCCGTGGCTTCGCTCCCGCTCCGGCAATCGCTCGCCTACACCGTGACCGGTAAGGGAACCGCGGCGGGCGACCATCGCCTCGAAGTCCTGGTCACCACCCGAGGCCGCCAGACACCCATCACCGAATTCGAATCCACCACGGTCTACTGACGACCGTACATTCAGTCCCCCTCGCGTGCGCGGCGCCGAGGGGACTCTTTTCACCTTCAACACGGGCGCACGCTTCCCAGAGCGCGCGCCCGTTTCGCCGCCGGCCATCCGGTTCCTCGACGATTCCAATGGAAGAAGGTGCTCGTCCCATTGGGTTTGGGATCCACTCCACGCTGAGAATTCCCCTCCACAATCCGGAACAGAACGAGATTCAGCCCGATGGGATGGTAAAGAATAGCCTGCCGGACGGCGCCTTCGGCGCCGGGAGATTGGGCCTTTCGTGGAGACCCAAACCTCCAGCAGCGTGGGGTTCGCCGTCGCCACTGGTTCGGGAATTCGCATCCGCGGTACAATCTCCGTCCCCGAATCAAGGTCCGCAGGACCCTAGGATTTGCCCTTCGCGCTCAACACACGCGCTCCAAAAAATGGCCAATCTTCAAGGTCCGTAGGACCGGCCTGTCTATAGCCTCCGCCCAGCCATGTGCCCCAAGCCCCAGCGGGGCGGCCCAAGCCCGCGGTCCGTCCAACTTGAAGCCGAGCGATCGTCCCGCTGAGGCTCGATTCCACGGGGCTGAGCGGGGAATTCAAAGAGCCTTGCTCGATGTTCGAGTCATTCTCCCTCGAACCACTGCGCGACGATCCCCAGAAACACCAACAGGAGAAAAACCCAAAGCAGGACCCCGACGATTCGCGTGGCTCTTGTGTCAGTCCGATAGAGCGTCTCACACCGAGCACACCGTACCTGCCGCTCACGACTACCTCCCCAAAGCGACGCGAACAGCCAGCCGGCGAAAACAAAGAGCCAAGGATTCAAGGACCTTTGGAGGACTCCCGCCGATAGTCGTTCTGTGCCTCCACACTGCGGGCACGGGCGGCTCGGCGCGGCTATCATCGCCCACAGCAAAGCAACCGCCCCGCCAATCGGCAATACCCCCAGGACAAGAAACATCACCGCGACCATCCGCAGAGGAACTTCCGGGTCCGGGTCGAAAAGACTGACGATTGCGCCAAGCACAAACATGACTCCGATGGACGCGAGGACAATGCCGGTGAAGTGCCTGAGCGCTCTCATGGGTGAAGTCTTACCGTCCACGAGTCCGCGTGCTTCCTGCAAGCTTGCCATCCACGAATCCAACCTCGTTCAATCCCTGGTTTTTGTTGACCCCGCTCCCGAAAGGTACCCGCCCATGCGATCACCGACACTGAAAGCCCTCGGGTGGTCCGTCGCGGGCTGGGTCGCCGCCTGTCTGCTCTTCATTCTGATCCGCTTTGTCGGGCTCGACACCGTCCCCCAGTTCGAAGGGTTCGACACCGCCCGGATCCACCTGTCCCGACTCTTCGTGGAAGGGCTCCTGCTCGGTGGCGTGGTCGGGACACTCTTCCACCTCCTCGACCGCCTCCTCGACCAGCCAGCCATCCGACGGCGGCCCTACGGCGCGATCATCCTGATCCAGACCGCGGGAAACGTCGGTCTGATGGTCGTGGCCCAGGCCGCCATCATCGGCATACGCTGGCTTCTGGAGCCCGGTCTTGCCGGACGGGAATCCTTCACCGGTCGCCTTTGGAGCACGAACGCCGCGGTCATGCTGGTCTACGTGACCCTGGTGAGTTCCCTGTTCGCGTTCCTGAAACAGGTGAATCGGAAGTTCGGTCCCGGCAACCTCTGGAAACTCCTCATCGGGATGTACCACCATCCCCGGGAGGAACAGCGGATCTTCATGTTCCTCGACCTCAAAGGCTCCACCACCCATGCGGAAAGGCTCGGACACGCCGCCTTCAGCCGCCTCATCCAGGATTGTTTCATCGATTTGAGCGTGGTGGTGGACCACGCCGCGCAGGTCTACCAGTACGTCGGAGACGAGGTCATTCTCTATTGGGAGATCGACGATGGACTCGACCAGGCCCGATGTCTGCGCGCCTACTTTCAGTTCGTCGACCGCCTGGCTTCGCGCGGAGCCCACTACCAGGGAGCCTACGGTGTGGTGCCCGTCTTCAAGGCCGGGCTGAACATGGGTCCGGCGACCGTGCTGGAGGTGGGCGAAATCAAACGGGAAATCTCTTACCTCGGGGATGTCCTCAACACCGCCGCCCGCATCCAAGGTCAATGCAATGAGGTGGGAAAGGACCTGCTCGTCCCCGACAACCTGCTCCAGCGTCTCGAACCGCTCCCGGACGACCTGATGGCGGAACGTGTGGGCGAAGTCGCGCTTCGGGGTCGCGACGAGAAGGTGACGATCCATGCCGTCCACCGTCGCGGGAACCCAAACGCCCGAAGCGAAAGCCGTGGACGGCGCGAGGACCCGCCGCGTGGCGCGTCGATCTGATTCAGCGAAACTGTCGGCTACCTGCCGCTAGAATGCCGGGGTCCCCCGCTTCGAACCAGGGTCCGCACCGCCGACCCGTCGACAGCCGGATTCCCAATCGATTCCCAAGCTCCGCGAAGTCGGCCCCACGGGTGGGAATCGTTCCACATCCGTTCCGAGCGATTTCACCGGGGCGCTTATTGGGAACGGAAGCACGGCCTAGGGCAGGATGGACTGAAACCATTCGGGCACCGGCGGGCTCAGGCGAGTCTGTCGACCGTTCTCGAACGCGGCGACCCACCGGAAGGGAGTGCGCAGATCGTCGTTGTCGTAGATCAGGACGTACGGAAGCTCGCGGAGGGATGCCCGCAGATTGGCCATCGTCCGTGGGAACCGGGCCATGAGTTTCCCGGTGGGCACATCGTGGCCGCCCTGGGACACGAGGAGGGCCACGCGTTCCTCGGAAACTTCCGGCCCCGAAATCCCGATGAAGCAGAGCACCACGGTGTGACCGGCCTTCGCGGTTTCGCGAAGGAATGCCCGCTTGTCCCCCACCGGATCCGAAAAAACGGTCTCGAAGACGAAGCTCTCCCGCTGCCGAACCAGTTCGCGGCGGATGGCGTCGGCCACCTTCGAGGCGGAGTAGGGATCGAGGTCGAGTTCCCGGGCCACTTCGTCGGCGTTGACGAAGCGCAACCCAACCGGTTGGAGGTGGGCGTGGAAGAATGTGGTCTTGCCCGCGCCATTCGGTCCCGCCAACGCCACAACAATGGGACGCCGCTCCAACGGCCGCTTCATCCCTTGGCCGGTTTCGCCTTCACCGCCCGAAACTGACGATTCACGAAGCGACCCACCGTCCGTTTGCCGTCGGCCTCGATCCGGACCAGCAGCCCGGGCGAATCCGCCGCGGGTTCATAGTGCGGGTAGGGTCGCGTCTGGAGAAACGCGGCGACCCGCATCCTGCCCTCGGGAGAATCCACGGAGTCGAGGCAGGCCGAAAGCGGTCGGGCGGAACCGTTCCGGCACAGGGCCATCGCCTGGGTTCCCTGAAGCACGGGTTCGATGGCCCGACCGAGCCGCGCCCAGAACTCCACCTGGCCGGCGATCGAGCGTTCGAGAACCTCCCCGGCAAGTCGGGCGTCGAGCACCAGGGCGTCGGACAGTTTCACCGGCTGACTCATGGCCGTTTGGTAGCATTTTGCTACCCCGTGTCAATCCCCGGGAATCCAACCTGGAGGGCGGAACTCCGAGTTGTCGGCGCCCTCCATGAACCGTCCCCATGTGGAGTGCGGGGCTCGGCGCCGCTTTGGATCGACGCGGAGCGCCCGGGCATTCCGAGCCCTTCCAAAGCGGTGCGGAGCACCGCACTCCAAATGACCCGGTTCATGGTCTCACCGCGTGTCCAAATTCTGGAAAATTTCGCTACCCACAAGATGGCGATGCGCGGTTCTTCGTGACCTTGGCCCCTTCGTGGTGGATTCCGTCGCGGTTCACGGATCCAATGTGCGGGTCGCAACTCGCTCATCCCGCCCCCCCATGAACCAAGAGCCACCAGGCCATGAATCGTCGGTGAATCCGAATCCGAAGAAAACCGGTCCGCCAGTCCTGTTCGTCCACGGCATGTGGCACGCCGCCTGGTGCTGGGAACTGTTCAGGAATTTGTTCGACGCCGCGGGCTTCGATTCCAAACCCATGAACCTGAGGCAGCACGCGTGCCGACAGGGCAAGAAACCGCGCCGCCTCGCCTGGTGGTCGCTGGAGGATTACCTATCCGACCTGAGGGAGGCGATCCGGCAATGCGGTGAAACGCCCATCCTCGTCGGTCACTCGCTGGGATGCCTGCTGATCGAAATCCTCCTCGCCGAATTCCGCCCCCCAGCCGTGGTCCTCCTGGCCCCCACCCGGCACGACATCTTCCGTCGGTCCGTCTGGCGGTTTTTCAAGAATCACCCGTTCCGGCTTATCCAGCTCGTCACCACCGGCACGATGTGGCCGCCGATCTGCACGCAGGAACTTTGCCGGGAGATGCTGTTCTCCCCCGCCCTTCCCGAGGATGATCTCCGGAAGTGGCACGAGTGTCTTCAAAACGAATCGTACCTTCTGGCCAACCAGCTTCTCTGGGGCCGCGGCCCAAGACCGGCCCCGGCATCGGGAATCCCGACCCTCGTGATGGTCGGGGACCAGGATCAGGCCGTGACCGTTGAAGACGCCGATCAGGTCGCCGCGTACCACGGAACCCAGGCCGAAAAACTCCCCGGAATACCGCACGATCTGATGCTCGATCAGGGCGCCGACCAGGTGGCCGAGCGCATCGTGCAATGGCTCCGAAAGGAAGCTCGGCCTCCGGCCCGCTGATTCCCGCGCCTCGGTGGCTGGATTGGGTTCCCCGTCGATTCCCGTCCCATAGGCGAGGCGGCCTCGTTGCTCGACAAAGTCGGGCTGGGCTACGGACAAGCCGCGGAGCCCCCGCCGTGGCCCTTGACAGATGGCGACACGTGTAGCCATCCTTTGGCGTCAATTGTAGCCAATCCGTCGGAACAATGAAAACACCTCCGCGAATCTCCCCCGCCGAACGCGAGGTCCTCGCCGTCCTTTGGAAAAGCGCTCCCCTCGGCACCGCCGAGATCGTCGAAACGCTCGCAACGTCCAAAGGCTGGAGCCGAGGCACCACCCGCACCCTGCTCGCCCGCCTCGTCCGCAAGAAAGCGATCGGCTGCCGCCTCGAAGGCCATCGCCACTGGTATCGCCCGTTGATCGCCGAAGAAGCCTCCGTTCGCCACGAAAGCCGGAGCTTCCTCCAGCGGGTCTTCTCAGGGGCTTCCGGCGACATGCTCCTCACCCTGGTGGAGGAAACCCAACTCACGCCGGACCAGATTCAAAAGCTCCGCGCCATCCTCGATCGAAAGGGGAAGTGAAATGCACCCTGCCCTTCCCAGCCTTCCGTCGGCCCTGGAACGTCTCCTGGAAAGTTCCTGGCAGGCCGCGGCTCTCGCGCTTCTCGTCCTGACGATTCAATCCCTTCTTCGCCGGCAACTCACCCCGGCCTGGCGCCATGCCCTCTGGTGGATCGTCCTCGGACGTCTCCTGATCGTCGCGCCTCCCGCCAGCCCCTGGAGTGTCTTCAATTTCCTGCCTCAACCTCCGACACTCGTCCCAACCGAGGAAGTCTCCCCGCTCACCAGGTCGGGCTGGCAGCCCATCGCCGCCGTGGAGCCGGCACACCCGATGGGCGGCACGTCGGGCGCGACCCGAGCCACCCCGCCCATCGAAGGCGCCAATCGCTTCGAGAATCACGACCCCGAATCTTCTCCGCGGCCGCCATCGCCAGTTTTGCCGACCTTTCTGGGGTCCATTCTCACCGGGATTTGGGGCGCGGGATCGCTCCTTCTCCTTGGGCGGATGGGGCTTCAAAACCTCCGCTTCGCGCGCTGCGTCCGCGCCCTGATGCGGCCCGCCGGCCCCGTGCTGCAGGCGCGATTCGACACCTGTCGGCGCCGCATGCGCGTAGGTCCGTCGGTGCAACTTCTGGAAGGCGATGCCGTCCACTCCCCCGCGGTCTACGGACTCTTCCGCCCGCGTCTGCTTCTCCCGAGTCACGTGGCGGCGTCTGCATCTGCGGAATCCCTGGATTCCATCTTCCTTCACGAACTGGCACATATCCGGCGAGGCGATCTCTGGGTTCACGCGCTCACCCGCGTGCTCCAGTCGCTCCACTGGTTCAATCCGGTCCTCGCGATGGCGTTCCGCCGACTGAGACTCGACCGCGAACTCGCCACCGACGCGTTGGCGCTCGAAATCGCGGGCGTCGATCAGCGCCGCGCCTACGGGCTCACCATCGTGGAACAGCTCGAACGCTGGTCGAAGCCCGTGCGCCAGCCGGCAACGGTCGGGATCTTCGAAGACAACGTTTCGATCGAGCGCCGCATCGAGGCGATCGCTCGGTTCCGCCCCGCCTCCCGATGGGCGCCGTTGTCTGGAATCCTCGTTGTCGCCCTGGCCGCCACCTCCTGGACCGGCGCCCAAGCTCCGGCACCCATCCCCGCGGAGAACGCTTCCGCACCGGCGGAAAGTCCCAACCCGCCAAGGGAGGCTCCGCCCACCCGTCTTGAATCCGAGGAAGCGGCTTTCGAAACAAAGCGAAAGGCCGAGAACGCCCGAATTGTCGTCGACCTCGTGAACCGGCTGATCGCGGAAACCCGGTTCTTGTTCGAAGCCGGGGATTGGCGGAAGGCGGAGGAAAAGATCCGACGCGCCCTGGAACTCGCCCCCGACCACGCGTCCGCGCTGTCCCTCCAGAAGCGCATCCAGGACGCCCGACGCGAACTCGAAGCCGGCCACGAGCGGAACGACGAACTCAAGGGCCGCGAGCGGATCCGATCCATCCTGGAATCCATCCGCATCCCGGAGGTTGGCTTCGACCGGATCCCCCTCGAAGTTGCGGTCCGCCAACTCAGGGAAATGTCCATCGCCGGGGACCCCTCGGGTCGCGGTGTCAATTTTTTCATCAATCCCTACCTCGACAACATCCCGTCCCCGGCACCCACCATCGACCCGAACACCGGTCAGATCGCGTCGCCCGAGGTCCGGGAACCCATCCCATTGGGTGATGTGATTCTTCGAATTGAGCCGCCGCTTCGCGACGTCAGCCTGTTGGATGTCCTCAAGGCGCTCACCGCCTCCGCCGAGGCCCCGATCCAATTCGTCGTGGAGGATTACGCGGTCGTCCTCATGCACAAGCCCCCGAGGCATCTCCGGTTGGTCACCCGCATCTTCCGAATCAATCCCGAGCGGATCGCGAGTCGCATCGACTCGATGAAGCGGATCCTTGAGACCAACGCGCCGGCATCCTCCGAGATCGCGACCCCGTCGACCGAGGTGCAGGACAAGGTCCGAAGATTCTTCCAGAATCTCGGGGTCAGTCTTCTCCCGCCCAACGCGGTCTTCTTCAATGACCGGCTCGGGCTGCTGATGGTTCGCGCCGTGCCCGAGGAGATCGAGATCGTTGAAATCGCTGTGGAAGCATTGAACGACGGCACGATTCCCATCTGGGTGGACTCGACCAACATCGCGCCCGCTGTTCGAATCACGACCCCATGAAACGCATCGTCGAAGTCCTCCTGGCGGCCACAGTCATCGGATGGATCCCGGCGCACGGCGCGCCCGCCTCCCCGCCCAGCATCACCACCACGGCTCCCACCCGGAGCGGCATTCCCTATGTCCAAAACGGCCACGCGCGACACGTGCTCGACGTCTACACGCCGCCGGGGGCGCGGAATCTTCCCGTCGTCTTTTGGATCCACGGAGGAGGCTGGCAGACGGGCGACAAGAGCGATGTGAAGCTCAAGCCCCAATGGTTCATGGACCGGGGATTCGTGTTCGTGTCCACGAACTACCGTCTGCTTCCCGAGGTGGACATGGGCACACTGATCCGGGACGTCGCGAAAGCACTGGGCTGGGTTGAGCGCCATGCCGCGGAATTCGGCGGCGACCCGCGGCGCGTTCTGGTGGGCGGCCATTCGGCGGGAGCGCAGTTGGCGGCCATTCTCTGCACCGACGACCGGTATCTCAAAGCCGAGGGCATCGGCTTCGAAGTCCTCCTGGGGTGCGTGCCGGTGGACGGGGACACGTACGACGTGCCCGCGATCATCGAGACGGCCGAGACGCGGCTTCGGGTTCATGGGCTGCCCCCGCCCACGTTTGGGCACCGTGTGAAATTCGGTGTGACGCCCGAGAATCACCGCGACTTCTCGGCCGTCACGCACATCGCCCGCGACAAGGGCATTCCGCCGTTCTTCATCCTTCACGTCGCGGACCATCCGGACACCACGGCGCAGGCCCGGCGATTGGGCAACGCGTTGAAGGAGGCCGGGGTTGCCACGACCGTGTACGGCGCTAAGGATTCCCAGCACAGTCGGCTGAACGACAACCTGGGTCTTCCGGATGACCCGGCGACGGCGGAACTGGCCCGTTTCGTGGGTGAGATTCTGAAGCGATAGTGTTCGGCGGATCACAGAGCCCGCAGGCACGCCACCGATCGGCCGATCCGAAAACCTTCATCGACGGGCGCGGAAGGTCGCCCTAGGTTTTCATCGTCAGTCACCCATGGATTTCCCCCGCCAACGCGCCGCCCGTGCCATCCGGACATTCCCGGTGATCCGGGTTTGCCTGGGAATCTGGATGGCGTTGAACGCGGTTGGCGAGAACGCCGAAATTTCCGACGCGGCGTCCCACTGGGCCTTCCGGACCGTCGCCAAGGTGGATCCCCCGGAGGTCATCGACTCCTCCTGGGTCCGCAATCCCATCGATCGCTTCGTCCTCGCCGGCCTTGAATCCCAGGGCCTCCGCCCCGCCGCTCCGGCAACCCGGGAACAATTCATCCGCCGGGTCTCACTGGACCTGATCGGCCTCCCTCCGACGCTCGCCGAGATCGATGCGTTCCTGGCGGATTCCTCGACCGACGCCCACGAGCGTCTCATCGACCGCCTCCTGGCCTCGCCTCACTACGGTGAACGCTGGGGACGGCACTGGCTGGACCTCGCCCGGTACGCCGAAACGGACGGGTTCGAGCACGACGCGCTGCGACCGCAGGCCTGGCGCTACCGGGATTACGTGATTCGGTCGTTCAACGAGGACCTGCCCTTCGACACGTTCATTCGCGAGCAGATCGCCGGGGATGAATTGTGGCCCGACCAACCGCAATCGATCGTCGCCACGGCCTTCAACCTGCTCGGTCCGGACATGGTGGACTCGGCCGATCCGATTCAACGCCGACTGAACACGCTCAACGACGCCACCGACACGACCGCGTCTGTTTTCCTCGGACTGACGTTGGGCTGTGCCCGATGTCACGACCACAAGTCCGAGCCGTTGACCCAACGGGACTACTTTTCCTTCCAAGCCTTCTTCACCCCCGCCGACTTCCTTCGGGACGCGCCCATTCCAACCCCGGCCGAGCGGCTCAGCCACGATTCGGCGATGGCGGAATACCGGGCCCGGACCGAAGTGTGGCGGCGACAACTCGACGCGCTTGAAGGTCCCTACCGCGAAAAACTGAGATCAGCGCGACTCTCGAAACTGTCCGAGGACGCGCAGTTGGCTCACAAGACGCCGAAGGACCAGCGGACGGTGGAACAACAGGGCACCGTCGAGGAAACCGCTCCCGCGCTTCGTTTCACGGACGCGGAACTCACCGAATCGATGTCGGAAGGCGATCGAAACCGCCGATCGGAGTTGCTCGCGGAATTGAAGGGAGTCCCGAAGCCGCCCCCGATGCCGACCACGATGGCGTTGCGGAACAAGGCCGGTCCGCCACCTAAGACCTTCATCCTGGGCCGGGGAGACTACACGAATCCCGGCGAGGCCGTTGAGCCTGGTTTCCCCGGGGTCCTGGAGGACACCACGAGGTCAGAGCCTCGGATTGACTCGGTCCCCGGGACCAATCCCCCGGGTGATAACGCGAACTCACGCGCCGCCCTGGCGCATTGGATCGCGAGTCCGGGGAACCCGCTGACCGCGCGCGTCATGGTGAACCGCATCTGGCAGCATCATTTCGGTCGCGGACTCGTGGCGACTCCCAGCGACTTCGGAATTCGCGGCTCGCGACCGACCCATCCCGAATTGCTCGACTGGCTGGCCACGGAGTTTGTGGCGCAGGGCTGGAGTTTGAAGGCGATGCACCAACTGATCCTGAATTCGGCCACCTATCGGCAATCCAGTGTCCCCTCATCGGATGCGCGTACGCGCGATCCGGAAAACCGCCTCTTGTCGCACCAGAATCGCATCCGCCTGGAAGGAGAGGTCGTGCGCGACAGCCTCCTGGCGATCAGCGGCCGGCTCAATCCCCGCGCGGGGGGACCCAGTGTCTCTCCACCCATACCGTCGGAAATCACGCGCACTTCGAAGAACTGGACCTCCAGCCCGGACATCGCCGACCACACGCGCCGGAGTGTCTACATTCTTGCGCGCCGTAATCTGCGTTTTCCGTTCCTCGAGGTGTTCGACGCGCCGGACAACAATCTTTCCTGCGCCCAGCGTGGCCGCAGCACGACGGCTCCGCAGGCGCTCACGCTGTTGAATTCCGAAGAAGTCACGGCGGCAGCTTCCCGAATGGCGAGTCAACTGCTCGAAGCCGCCGATTCCGACCAAGACCGCGTCGTCCACGCCTTCCGGCTGGCCCTCGGACGCCGGCCAACCACCGACGAACTCCGAATGTCCCTCGAGTTCCTGGACGCGACCAACCATCGGTTCATGTCGAGCGAGAGTTCTGATGGAACGGCAGGGACCGGTCCTGCGACGTCGGAGTCCCCAATGCGGGGCGCCTGGTCGGAATTCTGCCGCGCGCTGTTCAATCTGAACGCCTTCGTGTATGTCGACTGACATGATGGAACCCTGCGAAGGACCGAACGGGCCTGAAACGAGGCCTTCGTCCCGACGTGGTTTCCTTCGTCGTGCGGGCGGCGGTTTCGGCGTGCTGGCGCTGGCTTCCCTTCTTGACCGGGACGGACTTCTCGCGGTCGGGGCGGGCGCGCCCGGGATTTCCCCTTCCAATCCGCTGGCGCCTCGATCGCCTCACTTCGCCCCCCGCGCCCGGAACGTCATCTTCCTCTTCATGTCCGGCGGACCCAGCCATGTGGATCTGTTGGATCCGAAGCCGGACCTGGTGCGACTTGCCGGACAGCCCATTCCCGAATCGTTCGGCACCTTCAAAACGCGAAGGAATGTCGCCAGGAACAAGCTCCTCCCCCCGCTGCGCCGGTTCCTTCCGAGGGGTCAATCGGGAACCGAAGTCTCGGACTTCCTGCCCCATCTCGCGGGGCACGTCGATGACTTCTGCCTGATGCGAGGGTGCCACGGCGATAGCGTCACTCACCCTGAGTCCGTCTACCTGATGAACACCGGCTCCGTCCTCATGGGCCGGCCGAGTCTTGGCGCTTGGGCGACCTACGGACTAGGGACTGCCAATCAGAACCTGCCGGCGTATGTCGTGCTGCCCGATCCCGATGGGTGGCCCAAAGGGGGAGCCCCAGCATGGGGGAACGGCTACCTGCCGGCGGCCTACCAGGGAACCCTGCTCCGGGGCGGCCGTTCCCCCATCCTCGACCTGGAAACGCCCGCCCATGTGCCCGCCGAACAACAGCGGGCCACGGTGGATTTCGTCAACCGCCTGAATCGTGAACACCTGCGCCAGCGTCCGGAGGCGGAGGAATCCGAACTCACCGCGCGGATCGCGGCGTACGAACTCGCGTTCCGGATGCAGAGCCACGCGCCCGAAGTCGTCGATTTATCGCGGGAAAGTCCGGCAACCCGGCGCCTGTACGGCCTCGACAACAAGGTGACCGAGGAATTTGGAACACGCTGCCTTCTCGCACGACGTCTGGTGGAGGCCGGGGTCAGGTTCGTCCAAGTGTATTGCGGCGACACCAACGGCTGGGACGGCCATTCCAAAATGGAGGAGAACCATGCGCGCCTGTGCGCCCAGAGCGACCTTCCGATCGCCGGGTTGCTCAAGGACCTCAAGAGCCGCGGGCTTTTCGATTCGACGCTCGTCGTTTGGGGAGGTGAGTTCGGTCGGATGCCGATGAGCGAGGGGAGCGACGGCCGCGACCACAATCCCCACGGTTTCTCGATGTGGCTCGCCGGCGGCGGAGTGAGGGGCGGTCAGGTCATCGGAGCCACCGATGCCGTCGGCCTCCGGGCCGCCGAAGGGAAGACGCACGTCCACGACATTCACGCGACGATCCTGCACCTGCTCGGCTTCGATCATGAGCGCCTGACCTTCCAGCACAACGGTCGTGCGGAACGACTGACGGACGTCTTTGGCACCGTCATTCGTCCGGCTCTCGACGCCTAGGAAGCCTGTCGGACTTCGTCGCGACCGCGAGGGTTCGATGGTCGAGGCGGGGGGGAATTGAAGCCCGCTCCGTTGACCCGACCTCGCCTGCGGGCGTTTCGCCGGTGTCGGTTCTCTCCGCGCTCTCACGAGCGCGGCCTGGAGATTGCCCCGGCGGGAGGTTTCGGCTTGGATCCCGGCATGCCTTGTCGATTCCTTCGCGCACTCGTCGTTTGGATGGCATGGACGGGTTTCGTCGCCGGTGTTCGGACTTCCGCCGAACCGCCATTCCGTCCGCCAAACTTCGTCGTGATCTTCTGCGATGACCTGGGCTACGCCGATGTCGGGTGCTTCGGGGCGCAAAAATACCGGACGCCCCACATCGACCGATTGGCGCGCGAAGGCGTTCGCCTCACGGACTTCTATGTCGCCCAGGCCGTCTGTTCGGCCTCACGGGCCGCGCTCCTGACCGGCTGTTACCCGAACCGCCTCGGCATTTCCGGCGCTCTTGGACCGGGCGCGCGCCATGGTCTTCACAAGGAAGAAATGACGATCGCCGAAGTTCTGAAGGCCCGCGGATACGCAACATCCGCGGTGGGCAAGTGGCACCTGGGCCATCACCCGCCCTTCCTACCCACCCGCCACGGATTCGACGAATGGTTCGGGCTCCCCTACTCCAACGACATGTGGCCCCACCATCCCGAGGCGAGGAAGGGGACCTACCCCGACCTGCCACTCTACGACGGCGAAACCGTCGTCGATCCCGCCGTGGAGCCGGACGACCAGAAGACGCTGACCACCCGCTACACGGAACGCGCCGTTCGTTTCATTGAACGCAACCACGACCGTCCGTTCTTCCTGTACCTCGCCCACTCGATGCCGCACGTCCCGATCTTCGTGAACGATGTCCGCAACGGGAGTTCAGGCGCGGGACTCTATGGGGATGTGATCGGGGAAATTGACTGGTCCGTCGGACGGATCCTCGACGCCCTCGACAGGCTCGGGCTCGACGACGACACCCTGGTCGTCTTCACCTCCGACAACGGACCCTGGCTCTCGTACGGCGATCACGCCGGATCGTCCGGCCCTCTGCGCGAGGGCAAGGGCACCGCCTGGGACGGCGGGGTCCGGGTGCCGTTTGTCGCCCGATGGCCCGGCCGCATCCCCCCGGGAACCGTCTCGCGCGAGCCCGCCATGACGATCGACATCCTCCCCACCTTCGCGGGACTGGCCCAAGTGCCGCTTCCAACGAAGCCCATCGACGGACTCAGCATCCTTCCCCTGCTCTCGAATCCAGCAACCGCCAAGAGCCCCCACGAGGCCCTCTGGTTCTACTACAACAACAACGAACTCCAAGCCGTCCGCAGCGGCCGCCATAAACTCGTCCTCCCCCACACTTACCGCACCCTCGGCGACCAACCGCCCGCCACGGGCGGAATCCCCGTGAAATACAGCCAGCTCAAAGCCGGCACCGAGCTCTACGATCTTGAAAAAGACCCCGGCGAATCCAACGACCTCGCCCCTCAATTCCCGGAAACCGTCGCCGAACTCCAGAAGCTCGTGGAAAAGGCGCGCGGCGATCTCGGCGATGCCCTGACCGGGCGATCCCCCACGAGAGCCCGCGCCGCCGGGACGCTCCCTCCCAATCCGTGAGTCTTGCCAGGAAGGCGCCAACCCGGGCAGGGTCGGGAATCATCCGGCCAGCCCTTCCATCCATGACCACACACCTCCCCACCCGGACCCGACTTCCGCACCACCTTCATCGCATCGCCCTCGCCGCCTTGCTCGCGCTCGTCGGCGGCCGGACGGCTCCGGGCGCGGACGCCATTTTCTCCGGCCCCCAACCTTCCGAAAAAGCCACCCCCTTCAAGGTCATCGACCTCGGAACCGAGAAGGAGGGCGCCGAGCGCGATCCGGTGACGGAGAACGCCGGCGCCCCCACGGCGCTCGTCTTCGTCCATGGCATCGAACGTTCCCTCGTGCCGTTGCTCCGCGTCATCGACGAATACGGCGCGCTCCGCAAGGATCGGATCCGCACCGAGGTCGTCTTCCTCGCCGCCGACCGCCTCGCCGGCGAGCAGCGAACCCGGGCCGCGAACAAATCCCTGCGGCTCCAATCGAGGATCGGGCTTTCCCCGGAGGGCATCGAAGGCCCGGGAAACTACGGCCTGAACAAGGAGTGCCTGATGACGGTTCTGACAACCGTCAGCAACCGCGTGACCGCGAACTTCGCCCTCGTCCAGCCCGGAATCGCGGACGCGCCCAGGGTGCTCGAAGCCCTCGCCCGAACGGCGGGCGATGACGCTCCACCCTCGGTCGCCGAGCTCTCCGGGCGTCGCGCCGAGATGGCGCCCGCGCGAAGTGGCGACGCGGCGATGCGCCGCGAACGGGCCGGAGCGGGCGCTCCCGCGAAAGAGCCGTTCCCCGGCGCGGTCCCAACGGACGAACGCCTGCAGGCGCTACTCCGACGTTTCATCCGCGCAACGAACGACGTCGCCACCACCGACCGCATCCTGGCCGACGTGAAAGTCCGGATCCAGGATCAGCCCGACCTCAAGAAACAGGCGATCGACGGTTGGACCCGCGTCCTGCACTTCGGTGACCGCTACGGCAATGAGTACTCGCGAAAGCTCGGCCGTGAGTTTCTCGACGAACTTCAGAAGCCTTGAACGGATCACCACCAAGGCTCCCAAACAGGACGCCCGCACGAACCGCATCCGACAACGCCACCAACCCAACGGATTCATGCCCTCCCGTCGCCCCACTTCCTCCCTGGCTTCGGCCACCGCCACCACTGTCGCCGTCCTAACCATCCTCGCCGGATGGGCGCCCGGGTTCGCGATCCACGCCGAGACCGTGGCCGACCGCAAGGCCGCCGTGCTCAAGGACCGCCAGCTCCTAGGCGAGGATCCGCGCTGGATCTACGACGATTACGAACGCGCCTTCGCGGAGGGCCGACGGACTGGGAAACCGGTGCTCGTCGTTCTTCGCTGCATCCCCTGCCTCGCCTGCATCGGCATCGATTCGGCGGTCCTCCTCGAACATTCGAGCCTCTCCCCGCTCCTCGACCAGTTCGTGTGCGCGCGGGTCGTCAACGCGAACGCCCTGGATCTCTCCCGCTTCGAATTCGATTTCGATCTGTCGTTCTCGGTCCTCCTCTTCCACGGCGACGGCACGCTGCTGGGGCGCTACGGCTCGTGGACGCATCAGAAGAACCCCATCGACAACGGCACCGAAGGACTCCGCGACACCCTGGAGAAGGCTCTGGCGCTCCACGCCGCGTATCCCGCGAACAAAGCGGCCCTGGCTGGCAAACAGGCCCACGGGAGCCCCTACAAGACCCCCGTCGACATGCCCACCCTGAAGTCGAAGTACACGCCCAAACTCGACTGGGAAGGCGAGGTCGTGAAGAGCTGTGTCCATTGCCATCAGATCGGCGACGCGCTCCGGGCCGAAACGCGCCAACGCAAGGAACGCCTTCCCGCCCGCCTCATCTTTCCGTTCCCGGCCCCGGAAACACTGGGACTCGAACTCGCGGGGAACGCCGCGGCCACCGTTCGATCCGTGAAACCGGACTCCCCCGCCGCGAACGCGGGTCTCGCCCCCGGCGACCAAATCGCTTCGCTCGCGGGACAGCCCATCGTCTCGGCCGCCGATGTCAGCTGGGTTCTGCATCACGCACCCGAAGCCGGAACCCTCGACGCCGTCTTCCTTCGGGGGAACGAGACCCTCACCCGCCCGATCCCGCTCGCCGCCGGATGGCGCACCCACGCCGATATTTCACGGCGCGTGGGCACCTGGAGCATGCGCGCGATGGCCCTGGGCGGACTCCTTCTCGAAGACCTCGACGACGCCCAACGGACGGAGCGCGGCCTCGGACTTGGGGGGATGGCGCTCCTCGTGAAACACGTCGGCGAATACAACGACCACGCGGCCGCCAAAAAGGCGGGGTTCCGCAAGGGCGACGTCCTCGTTTCCGCCGCCGACTCCTCCACCCGGGAAACCGAAAGCGAACTGATCGGGCGCCTTCTCGGACGTTTCGACCCGGGCGACGCCGTCGCCGCCACCGTGCTTCGCGGCGACGAACGGATCGATCTCCGCTGGCCGATTCAGTGAGGCCGGTCCCAAGAGTCCGCCGAACCAAAGACCGGCGGCGACAACCACCGAGGCAAGGGAGAGCACCGGAAGCGGCGGTACCCCTTGGCTCCCAACCGAGAGCACGATCAGCCTGTTGATTCAGACCAGCGTGAAACCGAAGCAGGCATTGAGGCGCTGGACCAAGGCGCGTCGCCGCAACGCGCCGACACTTCCCCGACGTCGATACAACCGCTCCTTCTCGACCAGATACATCAGGTCGCATTTCACCAGCGTCTCCCAATCGAGCCCATCCGCGCCGTTGAGCATCACTTCGTTCTCGCGCTCCGGACGGCTCGCCTTCCGGCTGGAACCAATCAGCACATTGACCAGCGGCGCGCGGGCGACGCGGTCCGGATGGCTGACAATGATCGCAGGATGCGGCCCGGCCTCGGCGAAGTCGCACGTCCAGATGTCCCACTGTTTCATTCGGCCTCGACCTTCAAAGTGGAGGCCTTGGCGGTGCGGCGCTCGGCGCGATTGTCGGTCTTCGTGTAAAGATGGCGCAACGAGCCGGGCGGAAACATCCCCGCCGCGACGGATCTTTCCTCGGCATCGAGGATACGCAAACCGGCCCGCACGACCTCGCTGGAGTTGTTGTATCGCCCGCTGGCAACCAGGCGCGCGATCAGGTCTTCGAAGTGCTTGGTCAACGCGATGTTCACGGCGCGCACCGTGGAATAGATGCCATCTAATGTCAAATGGCCGCATATTGGGGTCAGTTCTTGTTATTGTCGCCTCGATTTCCTGAGGGAAGACCCGTTCCTCGGAGATTCCCCAACACCACGACAAACCGGCGTCGTGGGGTCCGACGGCCTCGCTCAAAGGCTTGCGCCTGGATGCCTCGATGATCCCGCCGTCGCGCGATCCGGTGACAATCCCTCCTCTGTCAGCGGGGCTTGCCGAGGCGCTCCCGAACCAGCTCCGGCAGGTATTTGGTCGGCACGGATCCGTGGTCGATCACAGCCTCGTGGTACCGGCCGAGTTCGAAACGGTCGCCCAACTCCCGCTGAACCGACTCGCGCAGGCGTTGATGCGCCATTCGACCGACGAAATAGGTGCTGAGCTGGGTCGAGGTCTGCTTGGCGCGGACGATCTTCAGCCTCGCTTCGCCTTCGGACTGGAACGCGCCGTCCATGAGGAACGCGAGGGCCTCCTCATCGGTCATCGACGAGCAGTGCATCCGGTGGTCGAGAATCGCGTTGGCGACGGCGCGCAGGTAGAACTTCAGCTGGTTCAGCCGCAGCCGCAGGTCGCCGTCGCCATAGCCCTGGTCGAGCATCATCTGCTCCGTGTACACGGCCCAGCCTTCGATGAAAACCCCGGATTGGAGCACCCGCCGGATGAGGGACGGTGAACGGTTCGAATACTCCAGCTGGACGTAGTGGCCGGGATACGCCTCGTGGATCGTGAGCACCTGCAGCATGTGCTGGTTGTATTCCTCCAGAAAACTTTTCACCCGCTCGGGCCCCCAGAACGAAGGCGGGGGACTCACCGCGTAGTAACTGGCGGTCGCGGGCTCCAACGGCGGCGCCGATTCCAGGTATGCCAGCGAATTGCCCCGCCGGAACTCCGGCATTTCGATGACCTGGCAGCGATCCGGTTCCGGCAGGCGCAGGATGTCCCGATCCCGGATGAACGCCTTGATCCGATCGACGGTCGCGCGGGCGTCATCCACCAGGTCCTCGGGACGGCCGTGCTCCGCGCTGACGGCCTGGATCACCCGGGAGACGGTTGATCGCCGCCCTGCGTCGTCGCCAGGGGGGAGGGATTCCCGGGGAAAATAGCGGCTCCAGAGCTGTCGGGAGACGACGTAGAGCTCGCGGTTGACCCGATCGAACTCGGCCTGCGCATCCGCGAAGACCTCGTCGGCCGAGAGTCCGGCGTCGAGAACGAGGGCGAGCTTGCGCGCGAACCGTTTTCGGCCGAGCCGCCACTCACCCGTCGCCCGGGTCATCAGTTCCCCTTCGAGAAACGCCTGGTAGTCCTTCAGAGCGTTCACAACGGGCGCCGCCGCCGCCCGCATCGCGTCGATCTGCCCGGTTTCACCCGAGAGTTCGAAGACCTCCTTCTCGTAGAACGCGATCGCGCCGCGGTTCTGCCGGATGGCGGTCTCGAGGATGGGCCGCGGCGGATTCCGCAGCGTGGCGCGGGCCGTGGCGACGACGCGCGGGATCTGTCCCATGCGCGCGATCACGTTGGAGACATTCGTTTCGCGAGGAAGCGTCGACTGCGCGAGCAGCAGGTAGACGCTGTCGCTGATGTACGTGTTGTACACCCGCGGATCCTCCTCGAAGGGGCGGGTGTTCTCGGAGAGCCAGATCGCCGTTTCGAGTTCGTGTTGAAGGATGTCGAAATCGATCCGTCCGTCCGGCCCCAGCCGGTTCCGGTCCACCGCCTTGGGCAGGTCCCGAAGCGTTCGTCGTGTGTGCGAAATCCACGCGCTCCGCGCCTCCCGGGTGGGGTTCTCGAGAAGGGCGTCCCATCGGTGATCCCCCAGCTGACTCGCCAGCGTCGGTTCCAGGCGGAACCGCTCGTCCAAATAGGACCGAAAAAAGGACGCCAGCTGGAGATCGGCGGGGGACGAATCCCCGGTGGCTCCCGTCACGCGCTCCCCCGCGAGCAGCAAGAGCAGGCTTCCCAACATCACCGGGAACCCCCGCAACACACGGAACATCCGCACGCCGCGGACCTGTTTCGATTCGGACATGAGCCGAGATTTTCACAGGTCCGGGAATGACTCCAACCCCTTTCCCGGATTCAATGGCGCCGCCATGTCGCGCGAACTTTTCCCGGGCGCCTCCAACGGCGAATACGGCGCCCCCCCCGAACTCCTGCCCGTGCTCGAACGAGGACTGGGCGCCCGCGTCTGGGACACGAGCGGCCGGGAATGGATCGACTACACGATGGCCTGGGGCTCGACACTGGTTGGCCACGCCCACCCGCGAGTCGTCGAGGCCGCCACGCGCCAAGCCTCCTCCGGAACCAATTTCGCCGCCGTGAATCGCCGGGCTGTGGAACTCGCGGACCGGCTCCACGCCCTGGCTCCTTTCCTGCGGCGCATCCGGTTCGTCGCCTCGGGCACGGAGGCGACCCTGATGTGCCTCCGAGTCGCGGCCGCCGCCACCGGCCGGCCCAAGGTGCTCAAGTTCGCGGGAGCCTACCACGGTCAGCACCCTGTCGGTGTCGCCGCCATGCTGCGCGGGAACGCCCCCGACGGCCACAGCGCCGACGGCTGGGGGACGGGCGCCGACTGGATTGCGTCCCGCGTCCTCGCGGCGCCTTTCAACGATCTGGCGGCGACGGAGAATCTGATCCAACAGCACGCGGGCGAACTCGCGGCGGTCATCGTGGAACCCGTCCACCGATGTCTCGCTCCGGTTCCGGGATTCCTCGAAGGCCTTCGCGCCATCACCCGACGCCACGGGATCGTGCTCATCTTCGACGAAGTGGTCACCGGCTTCCGCCTCGCCCCCGGCGGAGCGGCACAGCACTTCGGGGTCGAACCCGACCTCGCCGCCTACGGCAAGGCACTCGGCGGCGGCTTTCCAATCGGCGCGTATGGCGGCTCCGAAGTCCTCATGGAGGTCGTCAACGAGGCCCGAATCGACGAACCCTCCTACCTCTGGTCGGCATCCACCACCGGCGGAAACCCGGTATCCTGCGCCGCCGCGCTCGCCGTCCTCGACGTCCTCTGCGCTCCGGGCGTCCACAAGTCGCTTCACAAGCTCGGTTCGAAATTCCGGGAACTCCTGGCCGCCGTTCTCCAGGCGGAGTCCGAGACGGCGCAGGTCCTTGGGATCGGCCCTCTCGCCCAGATCGCCTTCGCGGCCGAACCCATCCGGGATCACGCGGGTTGGCAGCGGGCGGACCGCCAACGCGGCGCGGCGCTGATGCTGGAGCTCCTTCGCTCGCGGGTTTTTCTCAACCCCATGGGCACGAAGTTGTACCTGTCCATCGCCCACGACGACGCGATCCTCACCCAGTTCGCGGAGCGCCTCGCGGCCGCGCTGCGCTCAACCCGACCGAAATCCGCCTAGCCCGCCCGCGACCGGTGTCGGCTCCCGCCAGAACCGGCTTCCCTTTGGACCCCGTCCCGTGTTGGGTCGGGACCGGCGGCGGGCACCCAACCCCCGCCCACCCTTTCCGAGTGCAAGCGCCATGAATGTCCGCCTCGCCTACGGCCAAGGCCATCTCGACCTTCCCTTTCCGGACGATCGAACGACGGTCATCTCTCCAACCCACCGGCCGGGGTTGCCCGATGAGAAGAGCGCCGTGCTCGACGCCCTGTCCCGCCCCATCGGATCCGCCGCGCTGCTCGATCGGATCCGTCCCACCGACAAGATCTGCGTCCTCTTCACGGACATCACCCGCGCCACGCCGAACGATCGGATCATCCCCTGGCTGCTCCAGCATCTCGCCGGGCATCCCCGCGAGAACCTCGTCCTGCTCAACCAACTCGGAACGCACCGTCCCAACACGCCGGAAGAACTGAACCGGATGCTGACCCCCGAAGTGGTCCGCCATCACCGGGTCATCAATCACGAACCGGAGAACGACGCGGCGCTTGTCCAATTGGGCGTCACCCACGACGGAACCCCGGCCCTCATCAACCGCCTGGCCGTCGAGGCGGACCTCCGAATCGTCACCGGCTTCATCGAACCCCACTTCTTTGCGGGATTCAGCGGGGGCCCCAAGGGCATCATGCCCGGAGTTGCCGGTCTGCGGACCGTCATGAGCAATCACGGCTATCGCAATATCGGAGACCCGCGCTCCACCTTCGGCGTCACCGTCGGAAACCCGCTCTGGGAGGAATTGCGCGACATCGCGTTGCGCGCCGGTCCGAGCTTTCTGCTCAATGTGACGCTCAACGAGGATCGCCAGATCACCCAGGTGTTCGCCGGCGATCTTCTGGAAGCCCACCGCGCCGGAACCGAATACGTCCGCGCCTCGGCCATGCAGAAGGTGAAGTCACCGTTCGAGGTGGTCGTCACCACCAACAGTGGTTACCCCCTCGACATGAACCTTTACCAGGGCGTGAAGGGCATGAGCGCCGGCGCCCGGATCCTCGAGGAAAACGGGACGCTCATCCTCGCCGCCGAATGCCGGGAGGGAGTTCCCGGAGGCAGCCCGCTCGACCAACTGCTTCGCAGCGGCGGCAGCGCCGAGGAGATCCTCGCGATGCTGGCCACACCCGGGTTCGTCCGCCCCGAGCAATGGCAGGCCCAGATCCAGGCCCTCATTCAGCGCCGCGCCCGGGTCCTCGTCCATTCCTCGCTCCCGGATGAGGTCGTCCGGGCCTGCCATCTCACCCCGTGCCATGACATCGCGACGGCCGTCGACGAGGAACTCCGCCGACGCGGCCCCCAGGCCCGCGTCGCGGTCCTTCCCCAGGGTCCGCTCACGATCCCCTACCTCGCCTGACGGACGGACGGAAGGACGCCACGTCGGACGCCTGCGGCATTGCGCCACGCCGACGTCTTGGTTGAAGTCGGTGGATGCATTCAAAGCCCACCGTCCCGCCCGGTCGACGCCCGGGCCGATTCAACCTGTCGACCACCGCCCGACTCGCGTTCCTCACCTCGCTCCCGGCGGTCGTCGCCCTCGATTCCGCCGCCCAAAACCAATCGTTGTCCTTCACGGGCGGAGTCCTGCTCAACACCAAGGTGAACTTCAAAGGATTGGGCGCCCATCCCGCCGGCTCCCAGCCCGGCCCCGCCACCGGCGGCTCCTTCGATCGGACCTACGACAATGGGTTCAATCGCGTCGACAACTCGGGAAATGCGAACAACACCACCGTCAACTACGGGTACCAGACCACGTCCCAGATCGGCGCCGCGGGAGTGACCCTCACGTCGGCGTCCGCGGAGTCTTCGGTTGCCCTCGAAGACGCGGGCGCGTTCATCGAGCCGTCCGCGAACCTCGAGTACCGGGGAAGTCTCGGAAGCTGGGGGGAATCGGACTGGGGGGTGCTCCTGGGCGTCGGCTACCAGACGGTCAACCAGAACGTGGCCGGCTCGTTCGTCACGGATGCGTCCGTCATCGAGGACCGGTTCAGCCTGGGCGCGGGCGTCGCGCGTGAAGATCTTCCCCCCGCGCCGTTCAGCGGCACCGCTTCAAGCGATGTCCCGCGCATCAGTTCCGAACCCTTCCGCGCATTGCGCACCGTGCCCGGCGCCCGTCGACTCGATGGGAGCTGGAAGTTCACGTCCGAATTCATCCCGATCACAGGGGGCCTCTACTTTGAATTCCAGGTGGCAGGACGCCTCAACGCCATTGCTTCGGCCGGCCTGCTCGCCGCCTTCGTCAACGCCGAATTGAGGTACCAGGAAACAAGCACGGTCGGCGTCCTTCCCCCGGTCCAGGACGACGGCGCCGACGGCACGAATGACTTCATCCTGGGCGGATTCGTGCAACTCGGAGTCGACTGGGCTCTCTGGGAGAACGCCAGCCTCGTCGCCGGGGCACGCTGGCAACCCGCCCAGGAGTTCAATCACAGCGTCGAGGGTCGCACCGTGGAACTCGACTTCTCGGTCGCCTTCGCGGTCCACGCCGGATTCTCGTTCCGGTTCTGACTCCACGTCCGCGCCGGGGAGTCACGATCCCTCGGAGGGAGACGGTGAGCTCTCCGGCCCGCGTGGGGCCTCGCTCGAACCCGAATCCCGCTCCCAGGATTCCCGGCGCTCCTCGCGCTCGGGAGCCTCGCCCACGCCGTGGTACCCGACCGACTGGGACCGTCCAACCGGGTCGCCGCGGTATTCGCCCTCGCCCCGGTGCCCTTCTCCACCCAGGGTGCCGGAGGATTCCCGCGGCTCTCGCGGCTCTCGCGGCTCTCGCGACTCTCGCGACTCTCGCGACTCGTGTGGCTCTCGTGATTCCCGTGGCTCCCGCGAAGATTCGGATTCGCCAACTCCCCCGCGGATCGACGTTTCCTGACTCGGACTTCCGCCCGATTCACGCCCACGCCCACCGCGCCCTCGACCGCGCCGGCGGCGTCCGCTGGACCCGCCGCCTCGCCGATCGTCGCCATATCCCTGGCCACTTCCTCCACCGCCTCCGCCGTAGCTTTGACCCGATCCCTGGCCCTGGCCTGAACCGTAGGATGGCCTCTCGGGTCCATAGGAACCCGATCCGCCGCCCGATCCGCCACGCGAGACGGCCTGGGAACTCTCAGGGTTGGTCGCCGGAGGGCGCGCCGATGACGAACCGGGCACGGGAACCCTGTCCCGAACCTGGTTCAACTGCCGCACCATTTCCTGGAGGCGATTCAGTTCGCGCTCATCGACCCCCTTCTGCTGCTCGGCGTCCTCAATCAGTTCGAGCACCTCCTCCATGTCCCTCAGAGCCTCCTGCAAGGCATCGACGACCCGTTTGACCTCCAGGACCGCCTGCTCGATGGATTCGAGGGACGCCGGCCGTGAAGCAAGCGCCTCCACCGTGCCCGGAATCCGCTCCGGAGTCGCGGGAATGTCCGAAGGCGAGGATGAGGACCGTTCCCCTTCGAAACGATCCCCGGGCCGTTCGTCTGGTTGGTCCCGTTGGTCCTCGTCGTCGTATCCTCTCGGTTCGACTTCCTGGGAACGCCGCATCTCTCGGTCATCACGCAACGGCCGGTCATCCCGATACCCACGGTCTTCGCGATATCCACGCTCATCCCGGGGTCCACGATCCTCGCGAGGCCCACGATCCTCGCGAGGCCCACGCTCATCCCGGGGTCCACGCTCATCCCGGGGTCCACGCTCA
>JBFWOK010000100.1:0-25891 GCA_050250555.1 Limisphaerales bacterium | reverse complement strand
CGATCCGAGCCTGCAGGACATCGCCAGGTTGGTAAGATGTCGCGACGCCAGTGATGGCAAACGGCACTTCGTTGGATTGGGTCACCGTGATGGCCACCGGTGCAGAGGTCGAGGCCGAGAAGTCATTGAGCCACTGCGGAACGAACCGTGCCGTCACGGAACGCACGCCGAGCAGCAGATTCGTTGTGGTCAGCGTGGCGGAACCCGCGTTCACGACGTCATGGCCGAGAACGGTGGTGCCTTCGAGGAACTCGACCCAACCCACGGCATTGGCGGGCGACACCGTCGTACCCAGCGAGATCGGCGATCCCAGCACGGTCGCGTTAGTGTTCACCGCCAGCGTCATAGTGGTCTGGACCGGTGCCGGCACGTCACCGACGACGAAGGCGTAGTTCTGCGTGGCGCTGATCGACACGCCGTTGTTCAGGGCGGTGGCGATGAACGTCAGCAGGTAGTGGCCCGACGCCGAGAACGCCCAATTGGCATGAGCGTGGGTGCCTCTCGGGACGGTCCAGGTACGGAAATCCGTGCCGGTGCCGGTCAGGAGCCGGACCGGCTCGCCGAACGCGGAGTTCTGGAAGATGTGCAGTGTCCCCGGGCCGGTGACGGCGTCCAGGCGGAAGGTCAGTTGATTGCCGTCCAGCACTCCGGTGGGAACGCCCTCGGTGCTGAAGCCTGGCCAAAGCGCGCCCGCGCCAGGATTGGGTTCCGGTGCGATCCACACGTCGCTGCCCGGTGTGCCTAAGAACGCGTAACTTGGCCCATTGGGAATCGTCGCCTTTCGCGACTGCTCGACGTTGAAAGCCGTCAGGTTCGGGTCGAGGCGGACACCGAGGTTGCCATCGACATCCGCCTTGGAACCAAGCACGAGCCGCCCGTTCTCGTAGGAAACGGAAATGGCGTCGGCGTGGACGCCGGAAACGACGCGGCGCTGCTGACTGGCAGGGGCGGCGCCGGTGGCGGCTTGAGCCGGTGAGAGCGCGCCGAGGCCTATCACGGACAAGACGGACAGGAGTAGGACGAGAAACGGATTCATTTTCATTGCGGCGAGGGTGGCGGGTCTTGGCTGAACTGAGTCTTGTTCAAGGGTGGCTTGCAGAATCGAATTCACGGTGCGATGGCGCGGAAGAAGCGGTGCTGCGGCGATGGGCTCAGAGGGAAGTCGCGTCGATCCCCCGTGCCGACGAACGGATCCCCGACAGCCGTCCAGGGTCCGGATGTCGTGGGTGCGGAGACCAGGTGGTTCGTCCGTCCTTCAACACCAAAGAGGGAAAGCACCAGGGCGCCTCCCGAGTCACGGGTCAGAAACAGGCGCAATTCCTGCGCGGCACGGAACTGCTCAACTGCGGCGGCGAACTCGGCTTCTTCGAGCCCATTGTTGAACACCAGATGGACGGGTGGCGAGGAGGCGTACTGCGGCGAACGCAGCGTGAGAGGAAAACTGTACGCGCCAACCGCTGGAGCCACTCCGTCGGTGGCACGCATGAGAAAGACGAAATGGGTATGCAGCGTTCCCCGTGTTCCGATCTGCGCAATCCGGTAGCCCGATGCGAAGGTCGTGCCGCGGGTGATGGTGACGGAGTTCAAGGAATCACCGAAGGGTCCTGGCTCGATGAACTGCATGAACTCCGGTCCGACATTATTCGTGGACCAGCGACCATCGGCCCAACGACGCAGAGGCCCGGTGATGTCGAAGAGTAGTTCGTCGTCAAAGGCGAAGCGGGAGCCCGCGAAACCGGGGTTGTCCGTCGCCCAGACCGTGCCGTTGCCGGAGGCGTCGTTCTCCCGGACGTTCCCGGTGTGGATGACAGCATCCACCTGGAGGCCACCGCCCGAGAGGGAAACGATGATGTCGGAGTGAGCGGCTTCGGCGGTCGATTCGGAGGCACCCCAAAGTCCAAGGAGAATGACGGCCAGGACCGCCCTTCAGATGGCGACGTTTGCCAAGGACGGTAGAAACTCTCGGAAGGCTTGAAGACCGGCGATGGGCGAATTCATGGAAGGAGCGACACCTGACGGCCGAGGGTTTCCCGGAGCGAGCGAAGGAGCACGCCGAGCGCGGCGAGGAAGGCGAGGACCACGACGATCACCTGTCCGGGCGGCAGATCAAAGTGATGGGCCAACACCATTCCCGGCAGCACGCCCGCGACCGCGGCCAACGGTGATAGCCAGAACATCGTGGAGACATCGCGGGACAGGTTCTTCGCCGCCAGCGCGGGCAACACGAGGCAGCCGAAGGTGAAGAGAAGTCCCGTGGACCGAAGCATGAGCCCCGCCCCAAGGCCGAGGGCGACCGCCGCTCCCAGGGACCACAAGCCGATCCGCATCCCCACCGCGGCGGCCATGACAGGATCGCTCAACCACAGCACGAGTCGCGGGCGCTGGACAAAGACCAGCCCCATCAAGCCCAGCCCAAGCGCGGCGAACAGACCGGCATCGCGCGCGGTGGCGCCAATCATCGTCGAGGACGTGAGCGCCTGGACTTGCTTCACGCTGAACGGCTGCTTCACCAGCAGCAGGATCGACAGGGCTGACGCGAGCAGGAATACCCAGCCCGTGGTTTCCTGGTGCGATACGCCACCCCGGCTGGCGCGGTGATTGATGAAGATCGCCGCGCCCACCGAGAACGCCACGGGCAGGAGCGCCGGGTTTTCCCACCCCAAGAACAGGGCGCACGCCACGCCGAGCATCGAACTCTGCGACACCGCCGCCGCGAGAAAGACCTGGTCGCGCGCGACCACAAACACGCCAACGAGGGAGAGCAACACGGCGCCGGCCAGGGCGGTGAGGTAGCTCGGACCGAACAGGGACCAGGAGTTGAGGAATTCGGTGATCATGCGTTGAGGTCGGGTGGACGGGCCACCACCGATCGCAGTCCGGCGCCATCGAGGCGAACCTCGACCGGGACACTGAAGGTCCGAGTGAGATTCCCGTCGGTGAAGGCCTCATCCAGCGGTCCGGCGGTCACACTGCCATTCTTGAACATCGCCACGTGTGAGGCCCGCTGCGCGGCGATCTGAAGATCGTGGGTGACGAAAACGATGGTGATGCCCCTGGAGCGGCTGAGGTCCGTGATGATCTCAAGCAACCCCGCGGCCGCCGCGAGGTCGAGGCCGGCAGTCGGCTCGTCCACGATCAGCAGAAGCGGATCGCGAACCAGCGCGCGGGCAATCAGACAGCGTTGTCGCTGGCCACCGGAAAGCGTCCAAAAGCTTCGGTCGCGCATCCGCGGGAGGCCGAGCATGTCGAGGATCCGTTTCAGGCGGTTCGCTCGAACGGAAGCGTCGAGGCTAAGCCCCACAAAGCCGCCCGCGATGAACTCCGAGACCGTCGTCGGCAGGATGGGATTGAGGTCGCACTCCTGCGGAACGAAGCCCAGACGCCTTCGATTCGCGAAGTCGGGCCGGAGGGAGATCTTCCCGCGCAGAGGCCGGATCGCGCCGAGCAGCGCCTTGATGAAGGTGCTCTTACCCTCGCCGTTCGGCCCGAGAAGGCACCAGAACTCCCCCTGCCGGATCTGAACCGTCACGTCGCGCAACACCACGTTTCGCCCGTATCCGAGTCGCGCCTGTTCAACGGCGAGCACCGGCCGGACATCCACGTCGGTCGCGGTCTCCTTTCGGACCGTCGACTCGAGCCGCGATCTCTGGAGTTCGTGCGAATCCACCCTCATTGGGACTTCCTCAGTGCATTCATGAGCTGGGTGGCGTTGTGGCGCACCATGTCGAGGTACTCGTCGGTACCCGGACGTCCGCCCGTTTGGTGCGCCATGGGAATCACCTTGGCGCCCGTGCGCTCGCTGACGAACCGGCCGTGGCGCTGGTCGAAGTAAGGCGCAGTGAGGACGACGCGAACTTCGGCCGCCTTCATTTTGTCGATCAATTCGCCCAAGTGCTTGGTGGTCGGCGGTACTCCGGGACTCGGTTCCAGATAGCCCAGCACCTCCAGCCCGTAGCGCCTGGCGAAGTAGGGCCAGAGATCGTGGTCCCCAACGACCACCACTCCTCGAAACGGAGAGAGTGAACCCGCGATTCCGTCGTTCGGGCCCGCGTCCCTGGCCAGCTTCGCCAGTTCCGCCTCCAGCGCGTTTGAGTTTTCGAAGTCCTCCAGCGTCCCGAGGTTCGCACGGACGGCGAGCTTCTCGCCGAGGAAGGCGATGGCCCACGCCTCGACGAACTGAGCGTGCCGAGTCTCGAAGGCAGCCTTGTTGGAGGGCCGCAGCGCCACGAACTTGTCGCATATCCGCCGCGCTGCTTTCAGTCCCTCCACCGGATCGAGGAGGTAATGAGGGTTCCCTTCCTCGTGAAAACTGCCGGGAACGGCGTCGGCTCCTTCCCCTCCCTCAAGACGCCGTACGCCCTCGCCGAGATTGAGATTCCCCGGCGCACCCGGCTTGACGCGGTCGTTGCCGGCGCGAGTCACAAGGTCCTTCAACCAGGCGTTCTCAATGCCGAGCCCAACCTGGATGAACAGCTCGGCCTGTTGCAGTTCCCGGACAAAGCTGGGCAGGAGTTCGATCACATGCGGGTCTTCCGGACCTTTGCTGAAGCAGAAGACGCTGACGTGGTCACCGCCAATCTGCCGGGCGAGGCTGGCGACGTCGGTGGTTGAAGCGGCGACACGAAGCGGTTCCGCGGCCGATAGGTTGGGACAGGCCAGCCAGGCCGGAAGCAGTGTGAGCAGAAGACGAAGGGGTGTTTTCATAGAGGTTTGCGGTCAGCCAAACAGGTGCCCGCGAGGAACGGCATCGCCATCAACAACCATGGCAGGCACACGCAATGCACGGCGCAGGCCGACGACGCCACGAACCCGAGCCGATCCCACCGCGGCGCCCGGGCGCGGACAGCCTGTCCGCTGGAATCGACGCCGGCTTCCTGCCGAAGGCCGTTCCGCGGTCCCGTTCCCCGATCGTGGATTGTCGACAGGGTGTGAGTGTTCATTTCGTCAAGGTGAGCGCGCTCGCAGGAGTCGGGCGTCGAGTTCAGAACCCAACACGGGCAGCGCGATGATCGTCGTTTCCACCGTGGCCACGAAGTTGGTCAGTTCGATCTGTTTGGATGGGAGATGTCGGACCTGGCGCGTCCGCGACGCCAGTTCCCTGGGTTTCGAAGGCTTGGACTCCTCAACGGGCGGGCGATCCGTTGCCGGTCGCGGCGACGCGATCAGCGGGCGGCGCGGCCCATTGTTTCAGCCATCCCCGCTAGTGCGGGGCCGGCCAAGCCGGAGGCGCGAGGAGATCAGGATTGAGCCAAGCGAGCTCGGAGGGAGGGAGGACCGCGCCCGGGGGGATGGGCGTGATCATGCGCCGCTCGTGGAATGCGGCAGGCAACTATCTGACACGGGAGAGAGTGAAACGTCGGCCGGAGCAGCGGCGCCGGGAGCGGTCCGGGATCGATCGTGCCATTGGCGAAGGCGAGCACGACGCAGTCGGAATGCTCGGCTTCGGAATGCTCGTCCTCTTCCGCGTGCCAGAAGTGGTGAAACTCGGGAAAAATGGCCGCCGCGTGCAGCGAAAGCAGAAGACACAGGAGCACACCCGCCATGGCGCGGCGCTTCCGGAGGGCCCTTGGATGGGTGATTTCCATCTGCGAAGCGTTTGCATCTTGGAGGCCCTCGGTCGCGGTCTGCAAGGGGATTCTCCGAATTCGCCAAGTTTCAGCCCCGCGCCGTGCTGGATTCCCGCGCGGGTTCGGGCATCCTGCCGGCATGCCTCGATCATCGATGCTGGCTGACGTCGTCTTCGCGGGATTTCTCGCGCTCTTCGCAAGTCTCGGCTGTGTTCCCGCCGCCCATGCCGCCGTCGCTCCCACCCTGACGGCCGCTCGGGACGGCGATCAGCTTCGCCTTTCGTGGACACCGGCCGAACCCGGGTCCCGGTACACGATCGAAACGACCCCGACACTGCCGCCCGCCGCCTGGCTTCCGCTCGGCGGCGCCGCGTCATGGCCCACCGAATCCACCGAATGGACCGGGCCCGCACCCGCCACGGGAGCCGCGTTCTACCGACTCGCCGTTACCACCACGATTCAGCGCGGAATCGTCGAGACCAACATCCTCCTCCGCCGGTTCACCGCCGCTGAACTGCTCAAACAAATGCAGGACCGCGGCGTCCCGATCTTTACCGCCCAACCGGCGGACGCCTGGAAGATCATTTACAAGACGATCGACGCCCACGGTCGCGCCACCCGGGCCTCCGCCCTGCTCGTGGTTCCCCAAGGCGCCACCCGGGCGGTTCCCCTGGTCAGCTATCAGCACGGCACGGTGACCCTTCGCGAAGACGTCCCCTCTCGGCTCAACGACGAGGCCGCGCTCGGCCTCATCATGGGCGCGTCCGGATACATCACGGTGCTCCCCGACTACCTCGGGCTCGGGGACTCCCCCGGCATCCATCCGTACCATCACGCCGCCTCGACGGCGACGGCCGTCGTCGACGCCATCCGCGCGGCCCGCGATTCGCTCGCCGACAAGGGGGCCACCTGGAACAAGCAGCTTTTCCTGACGGGCTATTCCCAAGGCGGCCATGCGACGCTCGCCGCCCAACGTGAACTGGAACAACGCCACGCCGAGGAACTCCCGGTCACGGCGTCCGCGCCCTCCGCCGGGGCCTACGACCTTTCCGGGACCACGATGTCCGATTTTCTTTCCGCCCGAGCCCAGCCGAATCCCTACTACTTCGCGTATTTCCTGGCCGCCTACGTCGACGCCTACGGCATCGCCGCGTCCCTGGCCGACATGCTGAAGGCTCCCTACGACGCGACCGTTCCGCCGCTCCTGGACGGCTTGCACGACGGCGGCGATATCAACGCGGCCCTCCCCTCCCGGCCCGTCGAGATCCTCAAGCCCGAGATCCTGGCCGCTTTCACGTCGGACCCCGACCATCCCCTTCGGGCCGCGCTCCGCGACAACGACCTTCACACCGGGTGGTTTCCTCGGGCGAAGACCCGATTCTACCACTGCGCCGGCGACCTCGACGTGCTTCCCGCCAATTCCACGGTCGCCTTCGACGCCTTCAAAGCCGCGGGCGCGCCCGCCGTCGAACTCATCGACCCATTCGCGTTCTCCGATCATTCCGGCTGCGTCCCCTTCGCCCTCCTCGGAACGAAGTACTGGTTCGACGGATTGCGGGAGTAAGCAGAAGGGTGGCGGATACGCACCGGTCTTCCATGACCGGTGAGTTCGCCGCGATCCGATTCCGCCCGGCCCTTGTCTTCGCGCGGATTTGTTGGATCGTAGCGCCGCATGTTTTTCGGAAAATCGCGCGGTTTCCTTGCCATCCTCCTGACGATCCTCGCCGCCGCCCCCAACGCCTCCCCCCAATCCGTCGGCCTCCTCCGAGAGGTCTGGCAGGGCATCGACGGAACCGATCTCTCGGCCCTCACGTCATCCCCGAACTACCCGGATCGTCCAACATCCAGGAACTTCGTCACCGACCTCTTCGAGTCGCCCACGGACATTCTCGAGAACTACGGCCAGCGCATGCACGGGTACGTCGTCCCGCCGATCACCGGGAACTACACGTTCTGGGTGTCGACCGACGACCAGGGCGCGCTGTACCTATCGAGCGACGAGAACCCCTCGAATTCCCGGCTGATCGCCCGCGTCGACGGCTGGACGCCTCCACGCCAATGGGAGGTCGAATCGAATCAGAGGTCCGCCGCGATCCCCCTGGTCGCGGGGAAGGCGTACTACATCTCGGCGCTCATGAAGGAAGGTGGCGGCGGCGACAATCTCGCCGTGCGCTGGCTCATGCCGAATGGCGTCGACCAGGCCCCGATCGTCGCGACCAACCTGCTCCCCTTCGGCATCTCCTTCACCGCTCCCGTCATCGCCCGACACCCCGCCGACACGACCGCCGTCGAGAACGGCTTCGCTCGTTTCACGGTGGCGCTTTCCTCCGTGGGACCGGCCACGTTTTCCTGGCGTCGCAATGGCGCGCCTCTCGCCGATTCGAACACCCCCGAGTTCCTCTTCGGTCCGGTGAACCTCGCCGATCACGGGGCGCGGTTCAGCGTGGTGATCACCAACTCCATCGGCTCGGTCACGAGCTCCGCCGCCGTCCTCGCCGTGACGCCCGATGTCACCCCGCCCTCCGTGGTCGACATCATCAACGTCGGCACACGGAACCTTCGCGTCACCTTCTCGGAATCCATCGCCGCACCCTCCGCCAGCTCCATCGCGAATTTCACGATCTCCCCGGGCGTCTCAGTCGTCACCGCGCGCCCGGGCGCCTCACCGGAGATCATCGAACTCGAGGTGTCCGAACTCACTCTGGAGGCCTCCTACACGCTCACCATCCAGGGCGTTCTCGACCGGGCCCGGACACCGAACGCGATCGCCCCCGGTACCCGGATTCCGTTCACGGCACGGGAGTACACGCCCGGCCGCGTGGGATCCCCTTCGGGAACGGGTGCCGTCGAAGCCGCTCCTGGAGGTGCGGACGTCACGTCGGGCGGCGAGATTGGAGGCCGATCCGACGCCTTCGAATTCGGGTACCAGCGCGTCACCGGAAACTTCGATCGCCGCGTTCGTGTCGCCGCATTCACACCCACCGATCCGTTCGCCGTCGCCGGCCTGATGGCGAGGGCCACGCTCGACGCGAACAGTCCGTTCGCCGCGGCGGTGGCCACACCCGGCGTCGTGGGGTCCCACCTGCTTTCCCGATCCACGGCCTCGGCAAACGCCCAGCGCGCGGGCTCGTTTTCCGTCAACTATCCGCAAACGTGGCTTCGCCTCGCCCGATCCGGTTCCACGTTCCGCGCCTTCGCAGGGTTCGACGGCGAGTCCTGGACCGAATTGGGCTCGGTCAGTCTGAACCTGCCTTCCACTGTGTTCTTCGGATTCGCCGTGGGCAGCTGGGACACGCTCCAAACCGCCCGGGCCGAGTTTCGCGACGCCGGGGATGTCACCAGCGTCTCCCCGAGCCCTAATCCCTCCAACACGGTTGGCGCGCGCGCCGAAACCCCAGGCCCATCCAGCCGACTCTCGCCGCTCGCATTTTCCGAGATCATGTACCACCCGCTCGAAAGGGCGGACGGACGCAACACTGAGTTCGTCGAGATCCACAACGCCGACCTCATTGACCAGGATCTGACCGGCCACCGGATCTCGGGAGACATCAACTACGAATTCCCGAAGGGCTTCGTCCTGCCAGCGGGCGGATACGCGGTCATCGCGCGCAACCCCGTGGATTTCGCCTCCGCCTATGAACTCGCCGGAATCCTCGGTCCGTTCGAGGGAACGAACAATCTTCCGAACTCCAGCGGCACGATCCGACTTCGAAACCCGCAGAACGCCGTCCTCCTCGAAGTCACCTACGACTCCCGAGCGCCCTGGCCGGTCGCCGCCGATGGCGCGGGCCATTCGCTCGTCCTCGCGCGGCCCTCCTACGGCGAGGGCGATCCCCGCGCCTGGTCCGCGAGCGCCCGCATCGGTGGATCTCCCGGCGGACAGGAGGTCGTTCGGACGAATCCGCGCGCCTCGGTGCTCCTCAACGAGGTGCTCGCCCACACCGACCTACCGCAGCTGGATCTCGTCGAACTCTACAACCACGGCAACGACGCCCTCGATCTGGGGGGCTGCATCCTCACCGACGATCCGACCATCCACCGGTTTCGCATTCCCGAAGGCACACGGATCGCTCCCCGCGGATTCCTCGAGTTCAATGAGGACCAACTCGGTTTCCGCCTCGACGCCGCGGGAGAATCCGTCTTTCTCATCGACGCCGACGCAACGCGAGTCCTCGATGCTGTCCGCTTCGGCCCGCAGGAGAACGGAGTTTCCTCGGGCCGATATCCCGATGGCACTCCCGAATGGCGGCGGCTCGCCAGCATCACCGCCGGAAGTGCGAACCCTCCGTTCCTCGTGTCCCCCGTCGTCCTCAATGAAATCCTCTACAACCCCATCTCGGGTGACAGCGACGACGAGTTCGTCGAACTCTTCAACCGGACGTCGGCACCGATCTCGCTCGATGGGTGGAGCTTCACGGACGGCATCGACTACAGGTTCCCCACCCAGACGGTGATCGGCCCGAACGCCTACCTCGTCGTCGCCAAGAACCGATCCCGCCTCCTCGCCAACCATCCAGGCCTCTCACCGGGCGCTGTGGTCGGAGACTACGGCGGAACCCTTTCCAACGGCGGCGAACGGATCGCCCTCGCCAAGCCGGACTTCATCACCACCACCAACGAACTCGGCGTGATCCAACGCCGGCGGATCGACATCGAAGTCGCCGAAGTCACCTACGGGACCGGCGGCCGCTGGGGCCAGTGGAGCGACGGCCTGGGGTCGAGCCTCGAACTGATCGATCCCTTCTCCGACGCCCTTCAACCCTCCAACTGGGCCGATAGCGATGAATCGGCCAAGGCCCCTTGGACCACGATCGAGTTCACGGGACGCGTCGACAACGTCGCCTCCGGCGTCTCGTCCAGCCGCCTTCACCTCCTCGCCCAAGGCCCGGGCGAGTATCTCATCGACGACATTCAGGTCGTCACCGAAGGCGGCGCAAACCGGGTGGCCAACGCCAACTTCGATTCCGGCCTGACCGGGTGGACGGTCCAGGGCAATCACCGACGAAGCGCGCTCGCCGCCGGCGAAGGCTCCGCCGGTTCGAACGCCCTGCGCATCCGCGCAACTGGCCGCGGCGACACCGCGGTCAACCGGGTCCGCGCGCCGATCAACCCGGCCCTCGCGGCGAATTCCACCGCCACGCTTCGCGCCCGCGTCCGTTGGATCCGCGGATGGCCGGAGTTCCTCCTCCGAACCCTCGGCAACGGCATCGAGGCGTTCGGTCGCCTGACCATTCCAGGCAACCTCGGCACCCCGGGCGCCCGCAACAGCCGGGCCGTCAACAACGCCGGGCCCGCCCTCTTCGACGTCACTCATTCCCCGGCAGTTCCCGCGGGAGGCCAGGCCGTCGTCGTCACCGCCCGCGTCACCGATCCGGACGGCGTCGACACCGTGTCCCTGCGCTATCGCCAGGATCCCAGCACGTCGCAAACGACCGTGACGATGCGCGACGACGGGTCCTCGGGAGACGAAGTCGCGGGCGATGGCATCTTCTCCGGCCGGATCCCGGGTCGCGCCGCGGGTGTGCTGGTCGCCTTCACCGTCTCCGCGACCGATCGCGAATCGAACCCCGCCTCATCGGTATTCCCCCAGCCCGCCACCTTCCCATTTCCCACGCCGACCCCGCGCGAAGCCCTCGTCCGCTGGGGCGAGTCCAAGCCATTCGGAAACCTCGGCGTCTACCGGTTCTGGCAGCGCCAGGCCGACGCCAACAGTCTCCGGTCCCGCGAATCCCTGGCGAACGATCCCCTCGACTGCACCTTCGTCCACGGCGACGAACGGGTGATCTACAACGCGGAAATGCGCGCCAAGGGAAGCCCCTGGCACGGAGGGAGCGTGGGAAGCGACTACGTCTTCACCATGCCCGACGACGATCCCCTCCTTGGCGCCCGGGATCTCGCCATCGTGACCCTCGGAAATCTCGGCAACGACGGCACCGCCCAACGCGAGCAGGCCGCGTTCTGGATCGGTCGGCAACTCGGCGCGGCGTCGCTCCACCGCCGTCACATCCACTTCTTCGAGAACGGCAATTTCAAGGGCCTCTACGAGGACACCGAGGAACCCAACGGGCTCTACGTCGACCGCTGGTTTCCCGACGGCCAGGACGGCGACCTTTTCAAGATCGAGGACTGGTTCGAGTTCAACGATTCAGGCGGCAATTTCGTCTTCTCCCGGGACGCCACGCTCGAGCGATTCACCACCGTCGGCAGCGCCCTCAAACAGGCGCGATACCGATGGGCCTGGAGAAAACGCGCGATCCAGGGTTCCGCCAACGACTACTCCTCGCTGCTCCAACTCGTGGAAATCGTCGCCAACCCCAGCGCCTCCACCGCGCCCCGAATCGAGGCGCTCATCGACGTCGAGAACTGGATGCGCACCTTCGCCCTCCAGCACATCGTCGGGAACTGGGACGCGTACGGCTATGGCCGCGGCAAGAACAGTTACGCGTACCTTCCCACCGGCGGACGATGGAAGATCATCCCGTGGGACATCGACTTCGTCCTGGGCCTCAGCAGCGACGGCCCGACCACCGATGTCTTCGGCTCCGTCGACCCCACCGTCTCCCGACTCTGGGACGTTCCAGTCATCCGCCGCGCCTATTGGCGGGCTTTCCAGGACGCCGTGAACGGACCCCTGGTTCCGGGCAACATCGAGCCCGTTCTCGACGCCCGCCACGCGGCTCTCGTCGCCAACGGCTTCAACGTCGAAAACCCCGGTCCCATCAAGGATTTCGTGCGTCAGCGGCGCGCCTATCTCGCGAACCGGGCGGCCTCCGAAGACACCCCTGCCCTCGCCATCACCAGCAACAACGGCTCCGACTTCACCACCGCCAACCCGTCCGTCACCCTCACCGGCCGCGCGCCCATCGCCCTCCAGACCCTCCTCGTCAACGGTGTCGCCCACCCCGTCCGTTGGACCTCGGTCACCGGTTGGAGCCTCGACGTCGCCCTTGGCGCGCCCGTCAACCGCTTCGACATCACCGGCCTGAATTCCCGCGGCGAGCCCGTCCCAGGCGCGGCCGATTCCGTGACCGTCCGTTACTCAGGCCCTCCCATCGATCCCACGGGACTTGTCGTCATCAACGAGATCCTGTTCGACCCGCCCGCCTCCGGCGCGGCCTTCGTCGAGATCCTCAACACCTCCTCCACCGGAGCCTTCGATCTCTCGGGTTGGAATCTCAATGGCGCGGGATTCACCTTCCCCGCGGGCTCCGTCCTTCTTCCAGGCGCATTCGCGGTCGTCGCCGCCGACCTCGCCACGTTCCGCGCCACCTATGGTTCCAGCGTCGTCCCCATCGGCCAGTTCGACGGCAACCTCCAGAACGACGGGGAACGATTGAGCCTCGTTCAACCCGGCGTCCCTCCGGAACCGGACAAGGTCATCAATGCCGTCCGCTACGAAACCCAGCCTCCCTGGCCATCGGCCTCGGGCAACGGCGCGTCCCTCCAGCTGATCGACCCGCGTCTCGACAACCGGCGCCCCGCCAACTGGGCCGCCGCCCCCACCAACAGCCCCCCGCTATCCACTCCGGGCCGCCCGAACAGCGTCGCGGCCCTCCTGGAACCCTTCCCCAACGTTTGGATCAATGAGATCCAACCCCGGAACGCCTCCGGCCCCGCCGACCAGGCCGGTGACCGCGACCCTTGGATCGAGCTTCACAATGCCGGCGATACCGAGGTCGATCTCGCCCGCCTCACCCTCTCCCTCAACCCCTCCCAGCTCAACGGTTGGGGATTCCCCTCCGGAACCACCCTCGCACCCGGCCAGTTCCTCGTCGTCTGGTGCGACGGCGAAACCGTCGAATCCGGCGGCACCGAGATCCACACCCCCTTCCGCCTCCATCCCACCAACGGCGTCGTCAGCCTCGCCCGCCTTCAGAACGGCCGCCAGGTGGCGATCGACAGCCTCCGCTATCGCGATATCCCAACCGACCGTTCCTTCGGTTCGATCCCGGATTCGAATCCCCTCGAGCGTCGCGTGTTCCATCGCCTCACCCCCGACGCTCCAAACACCCTCGCCACTCCGCCCGTGAGCGTGTTCATCAACGAATGGATGGCCAGCAACGGCGGGGTCGTCCTCGATCCCGCCGACCAGGACCCCGACGACTGGTTCGAACTCCACAACGCCGGCGGCTCCATCGCGGATCTCTCGGGCTACACCCTCACCGACAGCCTCGCGGACCCGACCCGGTTCACGATCCCGGAGGGTACAGTCCTTCCACCCGGTGGTTTCCTCCTCGTCTGGGCCGACGAGGAACCCGACCAGACCCGGCCGGATCAACTGCACGTCGGTTTCAAACTCGCCGGCGCCGGGGAGGCGATCGGCCTCTTCGCCCCGGACGGTTCCCAGGTCGATGCCGTCAGCTTCGGCGCCCAGTCGGAGAACCTCAGCCAGGGGCGCTTCCCTGACGCCCAACCGGAACCCTTCGTCCTCCTCGATGTACCCACCCCGGACGAACCCAACGCCACGTCGTCCGCCAACAACCCACCCACGCTGGCCGCGCTCTCGAACCCAACCGTGAACGAAGGCGCCACCGTCGCGTTCACGGCGGTCGCCACCGATCCCGACGCGGATCAGACGCTTTCGTTCAGCCTCCTCGGCGCCCCACCCGAAGCGGTCATCGATCCCGCCACGGGGCGATTTTCCTGGGTCACCACGGAATCCGACGGGCCCGGCTCGTACACGTTTTCGGTCCGAGTCACCGACGATGGCCGGCCCGCCCGAAGCCATTCCCTACCCGTCACGATCACTGTCCAGGAACTCAACCTCCCACCCGTCCTCGCCACGATCCCGCCCATCCAGGTCGGCGAGGGAGAAACGATCACCTTCAAGGCGTCCGCCCAGGACGCCGACCTGCCCCTCCAACGGTTGACGTTCTCCCTCCTCGGCACCCCGCCGCCCAATGCCCAAATCCATCCCGGCACCGGTGTGTTCACCTGGACGCCGTCCGAAGACGACGGCCCCTCGACCCGGGAAATCGTTGTCGCCGTCGCGGACGATGGTTCCCCGTCCCTGCAAGCGACCCGAACCGTCACGATCACCGTGGCCGAGGTCGACAACCCACCCGTCTTCGACCCCGTCAGCCTTCAGTCAACCGAGGAACTCGCCCCGTTTTCGCTCGCTGTCGTCGCCCGCGATCCCGACACGCCACCCAAGACCATCTCGTACCAACTCGACGCCGCGCCGTCCGGAGTCACCGTCAACCCGACAACCGGCGCCCTCGCGTGGACCCCGACCGAAGCCCAAGGCCCGGGTTCCTACCTCATCACCCTGCGCGCCACCGAATCCGCGTCCGACGTGGCGTCAACCCTCACCTTCTCCATCGTCGTCCAGGAACGGAACGAACCTCCCGTCCTCGCGGTGATCCCCGACTTCGATGTCCTCGAAGGCGCTGAAGTTCGCTTCACAGCGCAAGCCTCCGATCCCGACCGCCCAGCCCAACGCCTCACGTACCGCCTCGTCGGCGACGCTCCCCCCGGAGCCGAGGTCGACCCGCAAACTGGAGTGTTCACATGGCCCACACCGGCGGACGCCGGCGCCAGCACCAACCGCATCACGCTCGAAGTCGCCGACGACGCGACTGAGCCGCGTTCCGCTTCCCGGACCTTCACCGTGATCGTCCGCCCCGTCTTCCGCGGCGTGATCCACGAAATCCAATACGCCGCCGCCACGCCCGAAGCGGAGTTCGTCGAACTCTTCAACCCCTCCGAAACCACTGGCTGGGACCTTGCGGGTTGGCGGCTGACCGGACTCGACTTCACTTTCCCGGCAGGAACCCAACTCAGCCCGACCAACTTCCTCGTCGTCGCCCGCAACCGTGCGGCATTCCGGACAGCCCATGGCGCGTCGGCTAAGGTCCTCGGCGACGCCCTGTTCGCATTCACCGCCGAAGGCCCGCAACTCGTCCGCCTCCAACGCCCCGTCCCCGGCGGCGAATGGGAGACCCTGGACGAAGTCGCGTTCCTGCGCGCCGCGCCTTGGCCGTCGCTCGCCAACGGACGCGGTTCGTCCCTCCAACTGATCGACGCCGCGCAGGACAATCGTCGACTCGCGAACTGGTCGGCGGCGGCCGGGGGGACTTCCAATCCGCCCGTCCAAGGGGTCGCTTTCACCAATACCTGGCGCTTCCAACAGGACGGCCCAGCCCCCGCGAATTGGCGCGATCCAGCCTTCAACGACAGTTCCTGGCCCGCCGGCCGCGGACTGTTGTACGTCGAGGACGCCGCCCTCCCCGCCCCCAAGTCCACCCCGCTCACCCGCACCGAAGGCCGTTTCACCTACTACTTCCGCTCCCGATTTGCGTTCTCCGGCAACCCCGACGGCGCTCAGATCGTCCTTCGCACCGTCGTCGACGACGGCGCCGTGGTTCATCTGAACGGTGTCGAGATCTTCCGCCTCGGGATCGAGACCCAACCCACCCTCGATTCAACCCCCGCCAGCCGAACCGTCTCGGACGCCAGCCTCGAAGGGCCGTTCGTCGTCCCGGCCACCGGGCTCGTACCCGGCGAGAATGTCCTCGCGGTCGAAGTTCATCAGATCAACGCCACAAGTTCCGACATCGTCTGGGGCGCGAGCGTCGATGTCATCGAAGCCCCCCGCGAACCTCTCACCCCCGGCTATGCCAATTCGACCCAAGCCGCGCTGCCGCCGTTCCCCGACGTCTGGATCAACGAAGTCCAACCCGTCAACATCACCGGGATTCAGGACAACTCCCGAGATCGCGAACCGTGGATCGAACTGGTCCTCAGAGAAGGGCCTCCGCTCGACCTCGCGGGATGGTGGCTCACCGATGACCTCGCGAATCTCATGAAGTGGCCGTTCCCAACATCGGCCGCGCTCGATCCAGGCGCCTTTCGCCTGATCTGGTCCGACGCCGAACCCTCCGAACAGACGCCAGCCGATTGGCACACGTCGTTCCGACTCACCGCGCCATCCGGGTCCATCGCCCTCGTCCGCCCGCAACGCGGCGTTCCCGCCATCGTCGATTTCGTCACATACGACGGCGGGGTCGATGGAATTTCCTTCGGCCCGGCGGATCCCGGCGCCCCTCTCGCTCGGGGCCCCCTGGGGTCGCCGACACCCGGCGCCGAAAACACCGGATTGGATCGCCTCCAGATCACGGACATCGAACTGATCTCCGCCCGGGAAGCGCGCCTCGGCTGGACTTCAGTTCCAGGCCGGCGGTACCGGGTCGATTCGCGCGTTTCCCTGACGGAACCCTGGACTCCCGCCTCCGACATCCTCGTGGCGGAGGGTTCCTCGATTCAAACCACCGTGCCTCGCCCCAACGCCACGCAGTCCTATTTCCGAGTCACCCAGGTCGATTAAGCCTCGGGGATCAGGAGTCACCGAGGATTCTCCCCGGCACGTTCGCGTTCGCCAGATCCGCAAGTTCCTCAGGACGCACTCCGCTCAACAACTCGAACCGAATCGGGCACGTGTAGGACGCCGAGTCGGACCGGATCAACTCCGCCACCATCCCGTACCGAGGGGTTCCGCGGGATCGTCGGTCCAGAACATGGAATTGAACGGATCCAAGGTTTTCGAATCCCCGCCAAGCGGTCTACCGTCGCGCCATGAATCCAGGTTCCCTCGACTCGATTCCCGTTCGCCGCCCCCAGGGAGATCGGGCCAACCACCTTGCCCACCCGCACCACTTCGCCCGAGCCGAATCGCCACGGTTCAAGACACGGGCCGCCTTCGTCTTCGCGTTCGGACTCGGCGCGTTCTTCCTCCCGGTTTCGAGCCGGGCCGACGCCCTGCCCGGAAAAACGTGGACCCCGATCTCACCCGCGGAGGCCGGCATGGACGCCGACCGCCTCGCGGATTTCACCGCGTTCACCGGCGGGCGCGGTGTTGTGACCCGTCACGGTCACATCGTCCACACGTGGGGCGACGCCTCGCGGCCCGGCGACGTCGCCTCCGCCTGCAAACCCGTGTTCGCCCATTTCCTGTTCAGGGCGCTCGCCGACGGGAGGATCCCGTCGCTCGACGAGACCGTGGTCCGGTGGGAACCCCGGCTCGCCGATCTGAACGCCGACCTCGGGTTCAAGGATCGCTCGACCACCTGGAGGCATTTCGTCACTCAGACCTCCTGCTACGGACTCGCCGCCACCCCGGGATCCGCCTTCGCGTACAATGACTGGCAGATGGCGCTGTTCGCCGATCTCCTTTTCAACCGCGTCTACGAGACCCCGTGGGATGACGTCGATCGGCGCATTCTCCGCCCCCTTCTCACCGACCGGATTCAGTGTGAAGACCATCCGACCCTGACCCGACCCGGCGGAGGCGGGATTCCCGGTCGCCTGTCGATTTCACCGCGAGACTTCGCGAGGTTCGGCCTTCTCTACCTCCACCTCGGGCGGTGGCACCACGAATTCCTCCTGCCACCGGAATACGTCCGGCTTGCGACGCGAATGCCGCTGCCCGCCAGTTTTCCCCGTACCGACGCCCCGGCCGCCCCCATGCTGCCTGATCAACGGTCGATCGGGTCGCGCCGGATTCCCGACAATCAAACCGACCACTTCGGCAGCTACAGTCATCTCTGGTGGGTCAACGGCATCGATCGCCACGGCCAACGGCACTGGCCCGACGCCCCCATCGACACCTACGCCGCCCTCGGCCACGGCGGGAAGCGCGCCCTTTGGATCGTCCCCAGCCTCGATCTGGTCATCTCGTGGAACGACTCTTCCATCGAATCCCCCTCCCAGGAGAATGAAGCCCTCCGCCGCCTCGTCGCCGCGGTTTCGCCTTCCGAGGAGCCGCCGGCCGATCTTGCGAAGACCGGGATGCCCACGACTCCGCAACCCCACGGAGGCCGGCTTCGGGTTCTCATCGAAACCGATGCGGGCGGCGATCCGGACGACGAACAATCCCTCGTTCGGTTTCTCCTGTACGCGAACGAATGGGATGTCGAAGGAATCATCGCCAATCGCCCGGTGGCCCGGCAGGGCGAGAACCGCAATCCCGAACGCACCGGCTTGGGAATCATCCACCGCCAACTCGACGCCTACGCCGCGTGCTGGCCCCTCCTTTCCAGGCACGACCTCCGCTATCCCGATCCCGGTGTCCTCCGCTCCCGCGCCGTCGCCGGCTACGACGATTCGCCCGACGGCATCCGCCTCATCCTCGACGCCGTCGACAGCCCGGATCCGCGCCCGATCTGGTACTCCGACTGGGGCAGCGACCGCGGCTCTTCCACCAACAATCTGCGGCGCGCGCTCGATCGGGTCCTGCGCGAGCGCGGTCCGGCGGGCTACGCGCGCTTCAAATCACGCCTGCGGCTGAGTTCCTCCGACGCCTTCGGCCCGCACACGAGCGAGATCGCGCCACCCTTCCCTCTCTGGGTCGACACCTGGCGACCCGAACGGGACGGCCGCCGGTGGTACCATCGATTCTCCGCGCTGACGTCCACGGCGGGCGGATTCGATGTCGTCCGCGACGTCCTTCTCAACCACGGGCCTCTGGGCGCGCTCTACCCGACCAACACCACCCACTGGTGCAAGGAGGGCGACTCTCTCTCGTTCCTGTACCTCGTTCCAAACGGCCTGAACTCGCCGGAACACCCGGGCTGGGGCGGCTGGGGCGGACGCCTGAACCCACGCCCCGGCCCGCCCGATCGCGCCTACTTCTGGTCCGATCAGGTCGACGGCTGGAACGGATCCACGAACCGCGACAACACGCTTCGGCGATGGGCGGCGGACCTTCAGAATGATTTCCGCGCCCGCCTCGACTGGTGCGTTCAATCCGTCGACCAAGCCAACCACCCGCCGGTCGTCCGCGTCGAACCCACCCCGCCGCCCACCCTCGAGGGCGGAACCGTCCTCCAACTTTCCGCGAGGAACTCCACCGATCCGGATCAGGACCGGCTCCGGTTCGAGTGGATCCAATATCCGGAGGCCGGCACCTGGACCGGCCCGGTCGCCTTCGACGCGAATGGGGCGGATGTCGTCATCCACCTTCCCAAGGTTCGGTCGCCCGAAACAATCCACTGGATTGTCCGCGTCACCGATGATGGACAACCGCCTCTCACCCGCTACCAGCGGGTCGCGCTCACGGTCCTGCCTCCCCGGCGCATGGGAGTCCGGCCCGCATCGACGCCGGGACGGCCGGAGATCCCGTGGGCGCCGCCCGCGGAACTCACTGGTGACTTCGGCGCGTTCCGGCCGGTGCTTCGTTTCGAGGACGGCCGGGCCGTCACCCTCCCAGCCGAGTGGCCGGAACGCCGTCGCGAGATCCTTCGCGCGTGGCACGACGCCATGGGCCCCTGGCCGGCACTGCTGGAGCGACCTTCCCTCGAGATTCTGGGCCGCGAACAGCGATCCGGAGAATCGTTCGAACGCCGGCGGGTCCGCCTGCAGATCGCGCACGATCAGACTGTCGAAGGGTGGCTCCTTGTCCCCAGCGCAGCCGGGCCCCACCCCGCGGTGCTCGTTCCGTTCTACGAACCCGAAACCAGCATCGGTCTGGGCCGCCCACTCCGCGATTTCGCGCTGCAACTCGCGCGTCGGGGTTTCGTCACACTGGCCATCGGCTCCCCAGGAGGCGATGCACGGCGCCCGACTCTCGGGAGCGCCACCTGCCAACCCCTTTCGTTCCTCGCGTACGTTGCGGCCAATGCCGCCACCGCCCTCTCCCAACTTTCCGAAGTCGACCCCGACCGCCTCGGAATCGTGGGACACAGTTATGGCGGCAAATGGGCCATGTTCGCGGCCTGTCTCGACGACCGCTTTGCCGCCGCCGCCTGGAGCGACCCCGGAATCGTCTGGGACGAACGGCGACCCAACGTCAACTACTGGGACGTGTGGTACCTCGGCGCCACGCCGGGATCCGAACGCCGCCCGGGCGTCCCATCGCCCGACAATCCGGCCACCGGCGCCTACGAAGCCCTCTCGAGAACCGGCCACGACCTCCACGAACTCCAGGCCCTCATGGCGCCGCGCCCCTTCCTGGTCTCCGGCGGAGCCGAGGATCCCGCCGAACGCTGGAAGGCTCTGAACCACGTCCGCGCCGTCAACGACCTCCTCGGTCGTCCCCGGAATGTCGGCATGACCCTCCGCCCCACGCACGATCCCACCGAGGAGTCCAACGCCCGGATCTACGACTTCTTCGAAGAAGCCCTCAGCCCCACCCAACCGTAGGCCCGCGGTTCCGCTTCCGTCCGGTCGATCGCCCGGTGCCGAAAGTTGCCGACCGGCGTTGAGCGCGCCGAGTCGCGATTCCGCGAATCCAAGAGTCCGCGAAAGGGCGCGAAAAGGTGCGGTTGCGCAACCGACAGGCCACCTCTAACAATCCCCCGTCCCGAGGAGGGGCTGCTTCGACCCCTGGGCCAACGTCGCCCGGGCGGCGGCGTCGCCGCCGAATGACAGCCTCTCCCCGACGACGACGTCGAACGACCCGGATCCAACCGATGACGACCCTCGCCGCCGCAACCACGACCGGGGCTTCCAGGCTCCATTGGCGTTGGATTCCGGTCGCCCTCGTCCTCGCGGGGCTCTGGGCCTGGGCGATCGCGGGGTGCGCGGACGAATGGACCAACGACCCGATGTATTCCTACGGGTGGTTCGTTCCGCCGCTGATGCTCTTCTTCGCCTGGCGCCGACTCGATGAACCCATCGCCGGCCGCATCCTGTACGGGGATTCCAGAGTCCCCAACGCCCGGCTCGCGATCGCCGTCGCGACCGCCTTCCTCGCATTGCTGGTCCTTCCCGTCGAACTCCTCCGCAACGAGCTTCCCGACGATCGCCTGAACAATTGGTGCCTCGCCCTCTGCGCCGTGGCGGCCACGCTCTGGGTCCTCCACTGCATCGGCGGCTGGAAGCTCGTGTTCACGTTGGGATTCCCGGTCGCCTTCTTCCTCGCCGCCGTCGCCTGGCCCAAGCGCTACGAAAACCCAGTCACCGTCGGGCTTCAGAAGTTCGTCACCGTGATCATCGTGGAAATCATGCATGTCATGGGAATCCACGCGGACCCGCACGGAACCACCATCTACCTCCGCAACGGCCCCGTCGGCATCGCCGAAGCCTGCAGCGGAATCCGGTCCCTTCAGGCCAGCCTTATGATCAGTCTCGCCGTCGGGGAACTCTTCTTCCTCCGACTCGGACGCCGATTCCTGCTCGTCCTCCTCTGCGCGTCCGTCGCGACCATCCTCAACGTCGGTCGCACGCTCGCGCTCTGCCTGATCACCGAATACCAGGGCGCCGACGCGATGCACAAAGCCCACGACTACATCGGCGACGGCATCCTCCTCGTTCTTCCCCTTCTGGCCTGGGGCCTCGGACGCCTCCTCGCGGCGGGCGGCGGAGGGCAGCCGACCGACCCTCTTCCCAGAAAGCCCGGTCCGGATGGCTCCCCCCCTCCGGTTCCCCATTGGAAGCGCGTCTGGCTCCAGGCCCGGGCCCTGCCCTGGCAACGGATGCCCAACCTCGCGCCAACCCTCGTGATCGGTGTCGCCGGATTCCTCACGTACCACGTCTGGCTCTCCATCCTCGATCGACGCTCGCCGCCCCAGAGCGAACCGTACTTCTCGATCAAGGCCTCGGAGGATTCCCCGGTTGAACTGATGGAAATGAGCCCCGACATCTGGGCCGCGCTCTCCCCCACCTCCGGAGGCACCTACCGATTTCGCGAAAAGGGTCCCCAGCGGCTCAGCGCCACCCTCTATCATTTCTTCTGGAAACCCGCCGCCGCCAACCGCTGGGTCACCGGCCATCGCCCCGATATCTGCATGCCCGCTGGCGGATGGAAGAAGGACGGCGACGTCGAACCCGTCGACGTTGAGTTCGGAGGGCGCTCGCTTCGCATGCACCTCTTTCGGTTCGCCGATTCGCACCAGCGCGCGATCCAAGTCTGGGGCATCTGGCGCAATGGCGAGCCCATTCACATGGATTTCTTCGAGACCCACGACCTTGAGTGGTCGCTCCTCACCGGCAAGAGCCGTTCCGCCGTCGAGGTCGTCTCCTGCGTGATCCCCTACACGGACGGCGACCCGCCGATCGAAAAGGCCCGCCAGATCCTCGGGTCCGCCGTCCACTACCAGCCCGCGAAGCGGTCAACGACGGACACTCCCTCCGCGGCCCTCTCTCGGCCGACGGGAGACACCCTCCCACCCCGTTCGTGACCGACCCGGAAGAGCTGCGGCGTCGTTTCTCCGGACCATCCAGGAAGGTCCGCGGCGTGATCGCGCTCCTCCTGCTGGTCGCCGTCGGTTCGGCATTCTACCTCGCGCGACCGGCCTGGCGAACGATCAAGCAGTGGCGCGCTGCCGGTTTCGCCCGGGACGCCCGCGAAGCCCGTTCCCAGGGCAATCTGGGGCTCGCGCTCCAACACGTCCGAGCGGCCTTCCAACTCCAACCGCAGGACCCGGAGATCACCCGGCTCCATGCCCGCGTCCTGACGGAACTCGGGAGCGATTCCAGCCTCGTCTTCTGGCAGCGCCTCGCGGAAGGCCCCAACCCATCCCGCGACGACCAACTCAGCTTCGTGGAGGCGGCCCTCGGGTTCCACCAACACGGACTCGTCGGCCCCGTCTTCTCCAACCTCCTCGCGACCGGAGAATCCTCCGACCGCGTTCAGCGGCTCGGCGCGCTGTACCACATCGCGACCGGCGCCTCGAATATCGCGCTGACCTTCGCCCGGGCCGCCTACCAACTCGAGCCAGGCAACGCCACCAACGCGCTGTTGCTGTCCAACGTGCTCCCCGCCGACGCCCCGAGCCCCGATCGCGAACTGGCCCGCGCCCTCCTTCGCCAAGTCGCCGAATCCGACGGCGGCATGCGCCTCATGGCGCTCCGGCGTCTCGTCCACTCCGGGATCGGCGAACGCTCCGACCGCGAATGGGTCGCCTCTTCCCTTTCCGGACTGACCAAGCGAACCCCCGCCGAGGAGGTCCTGCTCGCCGAGGCCCTCGTCCGGCTCGATCCGACCATCACCCGGCTCACGTTCAGCAATCTCATCGCCCGAATTCCCCACGACGACCCCGAAATGGTCACGCTCGTGGTGGAGGCCCTCGCCCGGCTTGGACGCCATCAGGAGGTGCTGAATCTCACTCCGGGCAAGCGCGGCCTCCTCAACCGCGCGCTCTTCAAGGCCCGATTCGATGCGCTCTCCGCCCTCGGACACACCGCCGAAGCGTACCAACTCCTGCTGACTCCCGGCGCCCCGATGCCCCCCTTCGACCTCGCCCTCTCGAAGATCAGGGCTTCCGTCGAAGCGCGCGATTCCACCCGGAGGGACGCCCATTTCGAGGAGCTTCTCGACGCGGCCGAGTTCCATCCCGACCGCCTCCGATCCGTCGCCGAACTCGCGGAAAAAACCGGCTCACTCGAAGTCGCCGCCAAGGCCTGGACCCGCCTCGGCACCCTCCCCGGGATGGCGGCCACGTCCCACCACGGACTTCAGCGCCTCGCCGACCGCCGCGGCGACACCTGGTCGGCCCGGGACCATGCCCGCCAGGCGCTGCGAGCCGGCTCCACCCATCCCGCCCTCCCGGTCGAGATCGCCTTCTACGACCTTCTCCTCGAGGAGAACTTCCAAGCCGCGCTCGCCGAGGCGCAGGACTACGCCAACCGAAACCCCGGCGACTTCTTCTCCCGGGCCGCGGTCGCCCTCGCCTTCCTCCGCCTCCACGAACCGGAAAAAGCAAGGGTCACACTCGAACGTTTCCTTCCGGACGGACCCCAGCCGCGTCCGGACGCCCTCGCGGTCCTCGCCGCCACCTGGGGTGAAAATGGTTTCGTCGTCCGTGCCGCTGAAATCGCGGCCCGCGTTCCGCTGGATCGGCTCCGCCCCGAGGAACTCGAACTCGTCCGACCCTGGATCGCGGCGCTCCCGGATCCGCTCCCATCCGCGAAGACGATCCCACGCTGACGCGGCGGACCTTCCTCGTTCCATTCCATCGTTCCAGAGACGGCTCCGCGCGCGGCGGGGAGGAACCCACCAGCCCGCTCGACTCGGGGTTGGGCATCCGCTAGCTTCTCGCGTGATCCTCACAAGCCACGACGACCGCGCCGCCCATGAATCCAGATGATCCACGCCCATCAGGCGACCGCCCGGAGACCCCCCAGCCCACGGCGCCATCCTCGTCGTCCCGCTCCTCGGGACGCCGCCGTCCCAACTGGCTCCTGATTTCCCTGGGAATCCTTCTCGTGCTCGGCGTGGCGGGCGCCTTCTCGGCGCGCCCGATCTGGCGCGCGATCAAGGCCCAACGGGCCATGGGTTTCGCTCGCGAGGCCACCGACCTGATCGCGCAGGAGAAGTGGATTCCGGCGTTCGAAAAGACCCGATCCGCCCTCCAACTCGCTCCAACGCACCCCGAAATCGTTCGGCTCGCCGCCAATCTCTACGCCCGCGCCGGGCTCGAAGCCGCGTTCCCCTATTTCGAAACGCTCCTCGCCAAATCCAACGCCACGCGCGAGGACAAGGAAACCTACGTCGCGCTCGCCATGGGCACAGGCCACACCGACCTCGCCGGCACCCAGCTCCGCGCGCTCCTGGCCGAACCCAAACCCTCCGCCCGCACCTTCCTCCTCGCCGCCCAGTTCCAAAGTGGCCTTCGCAACCTCTCCAATTCCGTCCACTACGCCCGTGAAGCCGTCCGGACCGAACCCGGCAATCCCACGAACACCCTCGCCCTCGCGCGAGCCCTCCTGACCTCCCGACGCGCGCCCGACCGGGAGGACGCCCGCGGGATCCTTCTCCCCATCGCCCGCGCCCCCGGCCCTTTCCAGAACTCCGCCATCGCCGCGATCCTGACCGCTCCCGATGTCCCCCGCACCCATCGCGAGGAGATCCTCGCGATCCTCGACGCCAGGACGTCGCGCACGATCGTCGAAGAACTCCTCCGCCAGGATGTCCGCGTCTCCCTCGACCCGTCCCGTCGCACCCAAATCGCCGATGAACTCATCGAATCCCACGGCCGCGACTCGATCGAGAGCACGGCCGGCGTCGCCGCGTGGCTCAACAAGCAACAGCTCTTCAGCCGAACGCTCGACCTGATTCTTCCCGACGTCGCGCTCACCAACCCCAACCTCACCCAACTCCGCTACGACGCCCTGATGGGACTCGAGGATTTTTCCGGCGCCTACGACTTCATCGCCAAGGCCAACAATCCCGCCAACCCCCTGCAGATGGAGATCCTCCGCTGCACCACCGCCATCCGCCTCAAAGACCAGGCCTCCATCGACCGGCACTTCCGCAATCTCCTCGAAACGGCGGGACGCGACGCCCGCCTTCTCCGCACCGTCGCCGACTTCGCCCTGCGCAACGGACGCAAGGACATCGCCAACGAAGCCGCCCAGGAACTCATCCGCAGCCCGCGCGACGCCGC
>JBFWOK010000099.1:0-25936 GCA_050250555.1 Limisphaerales bacterium | reverse complement strand
CAAATCGAGCCGGTGCCCTGAGCCATCCACCCTCGCCACCTCCTCCCATCACCCAACCTTTGTTCGCGCAACCATCACCCGGTTTTCAAACCGCTCGTTTTACCTGGTGTCCTCACCGCTGCGCACATCGGGAGGCTATCTATTCAAGTCTCCGACCAGGGACTTATGATTTCAGGGTTCGCGCTCGGAATCATGAAGGTCGTTGGAGTGAACGGGACGCGGTCGCCGCTTTCCAGATTGTGCCTATGTTCTGGCAAACTTGGAGTTTTCGTATTGCCTCTTCCGCTTCCTTGATTGGCCTGATAGGCGCCGCGATCCATTGCCGATTGCTCCGGGAACGGCGCCGGTTCGAACACCAAAAGGCGGAGTCTCTGGAGCAGGAACGCGTGCGCATCGCGCGCGACATGCATGATCATATCGGCGCCCATTTGGCCGCGGTTGCACGAGCCGCCGGAGGCAACGGACACACCGACGATTGGGTCCGGACAACCGTGCGTGAACTCACCGAGATGATCTGGGCGATTGACCCGGGGAACGACAACCTGCCTCGGCTCGTCGACCATCTCGCTGACTTCGCGCAGCGATACCTGACCAACGCCGGGGTGGCCCTGGATCTTGACTTACCGGCCTTGGTTCCGCCGTGGCCTGTTCCCGGCGGTCTTCGTCATCAGATCGCCGGCATGTACAAGGAGGCTCTTCGAAACATCATTCACCATGCTGGCGCCACGCGCGCCGAAATCAGTCTCCGCATCGATCCGGACCCGCGGTGCCTCACGTTGAAAGTGCGGGATAATGGGCGGGGATTCGACATGTCCCGGTTTCAAGAAGGCCAGGGACTTAGAAGGGAGGAGCCCTCCTCCGCCCAAGGAGTTCGCGGTGGCGGCATCAATAATCTCTATGTTCGGAGCCGGGAGCTCGGAGGCCAATGCACGATATCTTCCACGCCTCCTATGGGCACGCTAGTGGAGTTCGTGGTCCCCTTAAATTCGAGCGGAAGGAAAACACCATGACTTTGTCCCCCAGCATCGCGATTGTCGAGGATTCGGCTGAGTACCGACGTTTCCTGATCGATTCCATCCATTCGCGACGCGGATGGCGAGTCGTGGCGTCCTGTGCCACGATGGCGGAGGCCTTGCAAGGGATACCGACGGTCAAACCCGAGGTGGTGCTATTGGATATCCGGCTCCCCGGAGGCTCTGGAATCAGTATCATCCCTGACCTGAAAGCAAGCTTGCCGTCCACGGCGATCATAATGCTCACCGTGGTGGAAGACGCGGAAAAGATTGTGGAGGCCCTCAAGGCCGGGGCCTGCGGCTACATCCTGAAGGGTGAAGTTGCGTCCAGTTTGACCGCCGGCATCGAGTCGGTGCTCGCCGACGGGGCGGCCATCAGCCCCTCCGTCGCGCGTCGAATCGTGGATTGGTTCCAGTCACGGCCGGAAAGCGCCAGCCGAGAGGAGTTCCGACTCACGCCGCGGGAATGGCAAGTTCTTCGGCTGGCCGCTCGCGGTCGACAGCAGGGCGAGATTGCCTTGGCGCTGGGAATTGAAGTCAACACGGTCAAAAACCATTTCCGGCACATCTACGAGAAGCTGCATGTCAGTTCGCTCGTTGACGCTCTGATCAAGGTGAAACGGGGCCGCGGATTGCTCGACTAGTCCCAAAAAGGCCCAGACTTGTCCCCTGTACGGGGTCTCCTGGAAATGGCACGCAGGTGTCATCCCCGGCGCTCGCTGAATGCGATACCTTCGAAACCGCAACATGAGCGAAGGGCATCCAGCACAGGAAAACCATGCGATTCGGCGCAAGCACCGGAACCGGGGTACCGCATTGCACGGCAATCGAAGGGCTCCAGTCCGACGTGGAACGGCTGGTACGCTGGGAACAAGTCTGCGTCACCGCTGGATCTGGGAACTGCTGCTGTCGTTCCAGTTGTTCACCAGCCACGTAGGATCGGCCGCCATCGCGCGCTTGGCCGTCGGCGGGGATCTGTTTCCCGGCGTGGACGAACCTTTTCGTTTCGTGATGGGACCTTTACTGAATGATCGGGGAGACGTCGCATTTCTGGGCAACTTTGGGTCCCCGAGCGAGGCTCTCGTCCTGATCCGCGAGGGAGAAGCACATCCCATCGTGAGAACCTCAAGCCCCTCGCCCGATTCGAATGGGAACCTTAGGGCTCCCGAACATAGAGGTTTCTTTGTTGCTACCGTTCGAAGTGATCTGAAGTCGGATATCGGCCTGTTCCAGCATCCAAAGACGATGAGCCTCAGTGGGTGTGAACTTAAGCATCTGCTGAGGACCGTGGTGATCCCCGCATATCAGGCGCAAGAGCCTGCTTCCCGTTACCACTTGAAGCGCTGAAAACAGTGCCCGCACGATGACTCCCACTCTTTTACCAGCTCAAAGTCTCATGTTACAAGCCGCATAGGCGCGGAGCAGTGCATGATAATCAAGGCATGCCGCGGAGAAACGCCGCTCCTCTGAGCTGTGGGACAGCGCGGATAGTTCGTCAGCAATTCCTGCGGCGGCCCGGACCGGATTGGACGTCCTCTGCGTCAAACCTAGATTCACGTCGTTGAATAGGCTTAAAAAAGAGTGCAATCAAATGTCACTATTACCTCCAGACACACGACTAGCTTTAGGGCGATGGCTAATGTGGCCGGGACTCATTCTCATTATCACCGGCATTCTCAGCCTTTTCTGGGATCCACTTGGACGGACCCTGCTATGGATGTCCAACAAAGTGCTTGGTGACCCACAATACGAAAGGGGAATCCTCAAGTTGTTGGGCGCCTTGGGACGCCTCCTTCCAATCATTGTCGGCGGACTCCTGTTTTCAATCGGATCATGGTTGCACAAAGGCGTCATCGAAGCGCGAGGAAAGATCGAGCGAAAGTGATGATGGCTATTCTATTCCTCGTGGAATAGGCTAGGGGTGAGTTTTCGGGAGGGCTTCGATACCTATCACTCAGCGAGAACCGCAGGCCTACCTGGTTTAAGACCTCCGCAATGGCATGAACGAGATTCCATGCATAATGGGACGTGATGGTATCGTCCCGAGAATGGTCCCTTGGAGATCCCAAGCAATCGACCTACTGATCTTGAGACTCAATCGCTTCTAGGAATGCAAGCTACACTCCGAAGGTCGAATACAGGAAAACACGTTACGCGCCTGCCGCACTATGTACATGCAATCAAGATATACAATGGGGTTGTTGTGGGTCTCTGTCTTTGCGCTCTTGATGAAGAGCTTGGCGACCTTCGGGGCCACTCGAATGGTCGCCGTAACCGGCGCCAGAACACCAGATGGCACTTCAAGCCTAGTTCGACTCGGAATTCCGGTTCTCAACGATGCAGGCCAAGTGGCGTTCCACGCAGAACTAGGGGGACTTGGTGCCTCGGAAGCAATATTCTTGGCCGACACGACATCTCTTACAGAAATCGTTCGCGCTGCCGATGCTGTTCCGGATGGGAATGGCGTCTACTCGAGTTTGCTTCTTCCAAAGGGGCTGCTGTCGACGAATATCAATGGGAATGACCGGTGGAGAGTTCCGAGACTCAACGGGCGAGGCGAGGTTGCATTCTTCGCTGAACTCAGCGGCGTTCGAGGACGGTCCATCGAGGCGATTTCAGTCGGCAGTGCAACGCGAATGGATGTCATAGCACGGGAGGGAGACATACTCCCCGGCGGGTTCGGAACCCTTCGAGGCGTGGACAACTTCTCCTATTGCATCAATGACGCAGGATGGGTGTCATTTATTGCCTCCACTACTGGTTCTCCAACAGCAAAGGTATTCACTAGAAATGGCGACCGAGTATTCTCGCCATCGACAAGCGAATATCCCTTCGGGCCAACTAGCGGCAGGATTTTTTCAAACGAGAGCAATGAATGTCAGCGGCGAAATGAAAGCAGGGGAAAACCGCCGGTCTGAAAATCCGTTTTCTTCGACGGCGTTTTCTTCGGGCTCTTCGACCTGAAGCTCTGCTTCCTTCTTCTCGCTCCGTTTTCTTCGCCGACGTCTTCTTCCATTTGCTTCCCGCCCGTTCGTTTCCAGCGTCGCGCCTCCAATGAGGTGCGCGCCGAACCGACGCAAGTGCCGCTGTTGCAGTGAGTTTTTCTTCCCCGATCCACGAACCGTGGATCGCCAGAAGTTTTGCCCGAAACCGGATTGCCGCCGCGCCAGCAAAGCCGCCAGCCAGCGTCGGTGGCTCAGCAAGGATGGCAACGGCGACGTCTTCCGCGGCCCCGATCAGGTCGCCCGCGTCCAGGAGTGGCGACGGGTCCATCCCGGCTACTGGAAGCGCAAGGGGTCTTCGTCTCGAAGCACTCAACTCGTTGGGAACCAGTCGACTAGCCCCGGCCAGTCCTCTTGTAACGCACCCGCCAGTCCTCTTCTTGCGTTACAAGAGGACTGGTTGTTGCAAACCCCTGCGTTCGTGGGTCTTGTCTCCATGCTCACCGGCACTGCGTTACAAGAGGACATCGCCGCCACGACGCGCCAGGTGCTACTTCGCGGTCGGAACATTCTGGGTCTGATTCCGGCCATCCCGGCCGGTCCGGGGCCCGGTTCCCTCCTCCATGATCCACAAACATCCCTTGCGCCCGGATCGCCTGCGCCAGATCCCCCCGAGCTTCAGCTGGGTCGACCATCGCCTCGTCCGCCACCAACACCTTCGCCGGGCTGATCCCTCCGCCTGGGCCCTGTACCTCTTCCTGGTCACCGTCGCCGATGTCCACGGTCTGAGCTTTTACTCCGATGCCGCCATCGCTCGGCATCTGAACCTCGATTCGGTGGCGCTGGCGGCGGCACGCCAGCAACTCGTCCGGGCCGATCTGCTCGCCTACCGCAAGCCTCTCTACCAGGTGCTCGCCTTGCCCGAGGATCCGCCAGCCACCCCGAACCCGGCGGCGGCGCCACGCGCGGGCGAGGCCCGGTCCGTGGGCGAAATCCTGCGACGTGCGCTGGAAGGAGGCGGCGTATGATCGACTACCAGACGTTCTGCCGACTTCGCCAACTCCACGACGAGCAGGGGCTCAAGGCGTCCCAGATCGCCTCCGTCCTGGATCTCGATCCCAAGACCGTCGAGAAGTGGGTCGCCGAATCGGACTATCGACCCCGACAACGCTCCCGGCGTCCCAGCAAGCTCGATGGCTTCAAGGGGCAGATCGCCGCACTCCTCGAACGCCATCCCTACACGGCCCAACAACTTCTCCAGCAACTCCGGGCCAAGGGTTACGCCGGTGGCTACTCCATTCTGAAGGACTTCGTCCGCCAGGTGCGGCCCGTTCGAAAACCCGCCTTTCTCATGCTCGAGTTCGCTCCGGGCGAGTGCGCCCAAGTCGACTGGGGATCCTTTGGTTCGGTCACTGTCGGCTCGACCCGCCGCCGGCTCAGCTTCTTCGTCATGGTGCTCGCTCACAGCCGGCTGATGTACGTCGAGTTCACCGTCTCCGAGGGCATGGAGCAGTTCCTTTCCTGCCACCGCCACGCCTTCGAGTTCATCGGTGGGGTGACCGAGAAAGTCATGATCGACAACTTGAAGGTGGGTGTTTTGCGCCATCCCGCCGGCGAACCGGCCTCTTTCCATCCCCGCTATCTCGATCTGGCCGCCCACTACGGCTTCCGGCCCGTCGCCTGCAATGTCGCCAGAGGCAACGAAAAGGGGCGCGTGGAGAATGGCGTGGGCTACGTGAAAAAGAATTTCCTTGCCGGTCTGGACATCCCTTCCTTCGCCGCCGTCAACCCGGCCGCCGTCGTCTGGCGCGACACCATCGCCAACCTCCGCCTCCACGGCGAAACCCACCGCAAACCCCTCGAACACTTCGCCGAGGAAAAGCCCCGCCTGCGCCCGCTTCCCGTCCGCCCCTACGACTGCGCCGTCGTGCGGCCGATCAGCGCCAACGCTTGTTGCCATGTCGTCCTCGACACCAACCGCTACTCCGTCCCGCACCTCTACGCCTCCCAGAAACTCACCCTCAAACTCTATCCCGATGAGATCCTTCTCTATCACCACGAAAAACTCATCGCCACCCATCCCCGCAGTTACGACCGCCGCCAACTCGTTCGCAACCCCGACCACTTTCGCGACCTGCTCACCCATCGCCGCAACGCCCGCACCCAGACCCTTCTGCTCGCCTTCCTCGCCTTGAGCCCCCACGCCGAGCCCTACGCCCGCAAACTCGAGGACAAGCGCCTCAACGCCGCACACCACATCCGCAGAATCGTCGCCCTGAGCGAAATCCACGGCCCCGAAAAGGTTGACCACGCTCTCCAGGACGCTCTCGCCTTCGAGGCCATCGGCTCGGAGTACATCGCCAACCTGCTCGAACAACGCGAACGCCTCGGCGGCCCACCCTCCGCACTCCATCTCACCTACCGTCAGGACCTTCTCGATCTCGATCTGCCTCCCGCCGACCTCACCCCCTACGAACCCAAGGACCCCTCGTGAAACCCGCGCCTTCGCTCCTCGCCCAGCACCTCGATGAGCTCAAGCTGCCGTACCTTCGGCAGCACCACGCCGACCTCGCTCGCCAGTCCGCCGAACAGCATTGGGACCACGTCGAGTACCTTCGTCGTCTCGTCGAGGGCGAGTACACCGCCCGCCGTCAGCGCATCATCGAGCGACGCGTCAAAGTCGCGCGCTTTCCCGTCCTCAAAACCCTCGACCAGTTCCAGTGGGACTGGCCCAAGAAGATCAACCGTCTCCAGGTCCAGCACCTCTTCCGACTGGAGTTCGTCCCCGCCAAGGCCAACGTCGTGTTCCTGGGCACCGTCGGTGTCGGCAAGACCCACCTCGCCACCGCCCTCGGCTACGCCGCCTGCCAGGACGGGCACTCGGTTCTCTTCGCCGACGCCATCGGCGTCATCAACGATCTCGCCGCCGCCCAGAAGCGCGGCCTGCTCAAGCGCCAACTCCGCAAGTACCTCGGCCCTGAGGTCCTCCTTCTGGATGAAATCGGGTACCTCCCGATCGACCAGCACGGAGCCGACCTCCTCTTCCAAGTCATCAGTCAGCGCTACGAGCGTGGTTCCCTCATCGTCACGACCAACAAACCCTTCAAGCAGTGGGCTTCCATCTTCAACAACGACGGCACCATCGCCAGCGCCGTCCTGGACCGACTCCTTCACCACGCCGAGACCGTCGTCATCGAGGGGCCCAGTTACCGCATGAAGGACCGCGACAACCCCGCCTCCTGAGCCGACTCCGCCGCATCCAAAACCCGGTTCGCCACCGGATTTTCAGAACGGCGATTTTCCCCCATTTTCACGCCGCCGCCCACAATGAAATGCTCTTTGAAATGTTTCTTCGAATTAATCAGGCGCCTTTTGAAGTTGAGGAAGGCATCTTACTTGTGGGTCCGGATACTGAGCTCCGGATGATGCGCAGCGGGAGTGCAACACCCGAGGGTCAAGGAGTGTTCACGTTCATCATGGATTCAGTTAGCCTAAATGACCGTGGGGAATACGGTCTGTACGCGATCTTGGGGTCTAGCGGCGGGGTATTCGGAGACGAGTACGGGATTTACCGTGTCGGCGCGAACTCCACCGAGAAGATTGCGCGTACATCGGATCCGCTGCCCGGGGGCCGGGGTGAGTTCCAAGACTTCACGGGACCCTCTCTCAACAATCAGGGTGAGGCGGCTTTCACGGCTTGGCTTGCAGGCACAGGAACCCGGGGCGATCGCGGAATTTACTTGTGGACGGCCGATCGCTTGGTGGAGCTGGCTCGACAGTTTGACCCGTCCCCGGATGGAGTGGGGAAGTTCGTCATACCCGATACCGTGGGCATTGCAGATTTCAGCGGTCTTTTTGTTCCTGTAGTAAACGACCGGGGTGACGTCCTTTTCAAGGCAATGTTCTCGGGTGGAGAAGATGATAGCTATGTGGAGGAAGGATTCATCCTTGTAGCAAGGGATGGAACAAGACATCTCGTGGCACGCGTGAACCAGGCTCTCGAAGGATCACACGTTGTTGATCTCGGGATCGCCGGTGAGTCGGAAAGTTCTGTTTCGGCTTCAATGGCTGCTTTGAATGGGAGTGGCCGTGTTGCGTTCAGAGCCACGCTTTCTGATGGTCGACAAGGAATCTTCTTGTGGTCGAGTGGGGCGGTGGAGCCACCACACTTGCTCGAGGCGCCACGAATCTCCAGAATTTCGAGACAAGGTGAAAGGGTGGCGATACAACTCCCGTCTCAAGTGGGCTTCGAGTACGTCCTTCAGGTTAGGGAAAGTTTAGAAACGGGCCAATGGCTGGAGATCGGGCCGCCGCAGACGGGAACAGGGCAGATGCTGGAGTTTACTGTCAACCTCACAGGAGGGCGCAATACCGAGTTTTTCCGAGTCTCGGTGTTCCCTGTATTGGCGGGTACTCCGAGCCCAGCAAAGAACTATGGGTCATACTAGGATGCGTGAATGATGGGGGATCCGGGAATCCTCATCGAAGTTTGTCAGGGGCCGCGAGCATTCAAAGGGAGAGCCTTTTGGTTGCTTACGCGTGGAGGCATACTCCGTGTATGTCGCCAACACTCGGAAGTTAATATGCAGGACTCCGCCCGGAGTTTTCCGTAGTCGCGTAGCGGGAGCCTGTTCAATTGCGACGCCGACCGGGACCCGGGCAGGCAGAAGCCGATGGCGGTCGGTCAGGCGACCGCTACAACGAAGCTACGGTTGCCTAGTTGCATGAAGGTGATCGAGTGAACCGAGACAGTTTGTGATTGGGAGGTTGCGGGTTTCAGGCTATCGGAGGCGCCGTAAGTCCTGTGGGCCGAAATAGATGGTTTTCAGCGGCGGCCATAGACGATGCGGTCGATGTCCGCGTGTTGGGTATTGCCCCGAGGGCTTGCCGTGGCGCGTTTGCCGATGCTCAGAAACGGATCGTTCTCAAGGCTGTCGCCCCTGGCACGTTCCAACGGTTCCAGCCGCGCCGCAGGCTTGCCTCGATGGGAAAGCACAAGCCGTTCCCCGCGCGCGACCCGGCGTAGCACCCCCGCAGCGTCCTTTCGAAACTCCAGCATGGTCACCGTTTTCACGATCGTGAACTTGAACTTGATGTTAATTCAGCAGCAAGCGTCGTTTTGGCTTTGTCCGCGATCGGGACATTCCTTCCACGAACCGCCCGCCGTAATGCCGGAAGAATCGAACTGAAGTCGAAGGGGAGGATGCCGGTGAGCGCGTCACGGGCGCCGGGCGGCTATTTCTGGCGGAGGACGCGGACCCGGTGGTTTTCGCTGTCGCCGACGTGGATCGAGCCGTCGGTATCCACGAAGACGCCGTGCGGACGCGCGAGGCGGCAACCGAGGGCGTTCCCGTCGGGACCGTCTCCCTTCTCGCCGGTGCCCGCGATGAGTTCGAGGGCTCCCGATAGCGCGTTCAGACGGCGAATCGAGTGGCTTTCGGTGTCCGCGAGGTAGACGTCGCCATTGGGCGCCACCGCCAGGCCTTTGGGACCGGAAAGGGTCGCGAGCCGAGCGGGCCCTCCGTTGCCCGTGAATCCTTTGGCTCCCGTGCCGGCCGCGTGATGGATCGTTCCCGTCTTCAGGTCGAGGCGGAAGACTTGGTTGCCTTCGCGGAGCGCGAGCCAGAGGTTTCCGGACCGATCAAAATCAAGGGATCGCGGGCCGTTGAGCGTGGCCTTGGCGAAAGGTGCCCCATCGGGAGTCGGATCCCGCTCTCCCGTACCGGCGAAGGTGCCGATCGTTCCGGTGGCCCGATCGACCCGGCGGATCCGGTGATTTCCGATGTCGCAGATGAAGAGGTCGCCGCGGGGTCCGAACTGAATGCTGTGAGGTTGCCGGAGACGCGCCAGCGACGCGGGTCCGCCGTCGCCCGAAAATCCCGGCTCGCCGGTGCCTGCCACCGTCGACACTCGCCGCGTCGCGGCGTCCACGCGGCGGATCCGGTGGTTGCGCATGTCCGCGATGAACAGGTTGCCGTCGGGGTCGAAGCGGATTTCGTGGGGTTGATCGAACTCGGCCTCGAGAGCGGGTCCGCCATCGCCCCCGGGACCGCGCCGACCGGATCCCGCCACCGTGGAGATGGTCCCGTCGGGGGCGATCCGTCGGACGACATTCCCGTCGTATTCACAAAAAAACAGCGCTCCGTCCGGTCCACGAACGACACCGAACGGATTGTTCAGGCGGGCGGCGGTTGCGGGGCCGCCGTCACCGGATGTTCCGGCCTCTCCGGTACCGGCCACCGTCGAGGCGACCCACGTGTCTTGCGCGGCCGCCGCGGATGCGAGGTGGACTGGGACCCCCAGGAGGACCACCAGGGAGAGGATGGTTGATCTCATGGGGCGACGGGCGCTTCGAACGTCGGTGTCAGGTTGCGTCACGTCACGTCACGGATTGCCTGCCGTCTTGGGAGCGCCCGGGAACCGGAACGGAGGGCGGCCAGTGATGTCGGAGCTCACGAACGAAGGGCACCAGTACGACTCGACATGACCCACGACGAGGGCCGTGCCTTCGAAATGTCCGACTCCCGGGGGGCGCTCGGGATTGTACATCGTGTCGGTCATGTCCCGGATCAGCGCGACCTTTTTACCCAACTTGACCTGCTGGCGAATGGCAAACGGGCGGCCGAGAACGCACATGTTCAGATGGACTCCGCAAAGGATCACGTTCTCGATGCCGCGTTCGGAAAGGAGGTTCCAGGTCTCCTGGCCGTCATCGGTGATGGCGTCGGCGTCGGCGATCTCGAGGGTCGCGATCTGACGCGTCCACGGGGCGCGGATCTCGCACTTGTCCGGCTGGCAATCGCAGCCCATGTCGGTGTCGTCGATGGGAAGGACCGCTTCGTGGGCGGGATCCGTCCAGCACCACGCCGTGCCCCAGCGCGGGCTGGTGGCGAGGGGGGCGGGGGTCGGATGGAACCTGGCTTCTTTGGCGCGGCGGCGCTGGGGGGTGCCTTCGTAGAACCCAGTGCATGTGCTGGGGGCGTGGATGATGAAGACGCCACGAGCGCGGGCGGCCCGGAGCATTTCGTTCATGGGGCCGGCTAGTTCGCCGACCCGCCGGGCCGCGGACTTGCACCAATGGTCGTCCCACATGTCGCAGACGATCAGCGCGGTCTTTCGGGGATCCCACCGTTCGACTTTTTCCTGAACGGAGCCTGCGGTGTGAACGCCCGCAGGATTTCGTCCGCGAAGGTGGAGCGTGAGGGGCTCCTTCGAGTCCGTCGCGGGTGTGGCGGACCGCGTTTCGAAATTCGGCATGGAAAGAACCAGGAGGATGGCTAACCAGGGGCTGGGACAGTTCATCGTCCGGTGGGGGCGGCGGCGAGGGATCATGGAGGGTGGAGGTCGGAGAATCGCTGGCGATGACGCCGGTGAGGGGGGGCCGACCCGGAATGTCGTTCCGGGTCGGCGCATGGCCGCCGAGGGGCGGGGCTATTCCGCGGCGCCAACCCAGCGGAGGGCTCCGACGCCTCCGGGATTCCAGTTGGTGTAGAGCACGTAAACCTCGCGGTTGCGACCGCTGCCTGTGACATACCAACAGGCGTCGTGGATGTGTTGGGCGTCCTCATACCCGAGGTCCGTCTTGGGTTTGAGGGTCGAGACGACCGCCTTCTTTTTGAGGTTGATGATGTAGATCGGCCCGGGGGTTTTGTCGGGGCCGTTCAGGCACGGCGCGAGGGCGTAGTCGCCCCAGACGTCGACGTCGCAGACCGTGCTGCCGGGGGGCAGACCATCGATTGCGACGGTCTGCATGTTCTTCGGATCCCAGTCCTTCACGAGACCTTCGGGGCGCGCGGAGACGAGGAGTCGGCCCGTTTTCGGGTTCAAGGTGATTCCGTGGGGTGTGCCGGAGAATTTCTTGCCGCCGTAGGCCTTGCCCTGGAACTGAAACGTGTCGGGCGAAACCGGCATGAACCAGGCTTTGCCGTAGCCGTCGGTGACCCAGATCGTACCGTCCTTGCCGAAGGCGGCATCGGTGGGCGCGTATCCCTTGCCATCGGCGTACTGCTCGAGGTTGGGGATTTTGAGGATCTTCGTGGACTGGAACGTGGTGTCGGTGAGGTAGACTTCGCCGGCGGCGTTGTCCGCGGCGACGATGGCGGCGGGTTTACCTCGGCGGGGATGAATGTCGGCACCGTGCAGGTTGCCGGCCGGGAAGGCGGGGTCCTGGGGAACGATGGCCGACTCGGTGAGTTTCTTGGTGAACCCGATCCAGCCGATGTCCTGAAGGCCCCAGTAAACGGTGTCGTTCGCCCCGTCCACGATCAGCGTTCCGTGGGCGCCCTTCAGCTTGGGCATGGCGTCGGGCGGGACCGGAACTTTGGAACGGTCGGCGACGAACCGCCAGACACCCTGGCCGCTGGTCGCCTCGCCGGGGGCGGCTCCCTGCCGGGGAGCGGAGACGGGGCCCTTGGTTTCGGTGATGAAGGGCAAAGGCGTGGTTTCCGTGACTTCGTCCGAGTGGGGATGGCCGGTTTCGTGGGCGAAGGCGGAAGGCAGTGCCATCAGGGTGGCGACCCCGGCGGACTGGAGCATCAAGCGGAGTGAATGCGATGGATGGGACATGGGATGGATGGGCGATCGATGGTTGATGGAGAGGCGGACGTTGTGCGGTTGGCCCGGTGATGGCCGCAAGCCGTGGAAGCGACGGCAGTCCACGGCGAGACGACGAGCCCCGGGGAGACGAATGTGTCGGGGAGGCTGGCAAGTCGGGGGCCGCTTGAACAGCCGAAGTTCCGGGTCACGCTCCGGGGATTCCGGGTTGAGTTGGCTGGGTTCGCCGGCACGATGGGGCGCGAATGAAGCCGCCGGTTCAGCGTCAGGTCGAAACCCTTGGGCGGTTTCTCAGGTCGGTTCTCCACCGCGCTTCGCGTCATCCCGGCTCCGGCGGGGTCTCGGGGGTGGCCGCATCGAATCGAGGAACGGTTGGGGTCGCGGTGTGCGTGAGTTTTTTTGCGGGTGTCGCGTTCCCGGTATTCGCGGCGTCCCCATCACCGACGGCGGGATTCAACCCGGCACCTCAGGAATCCTACGAACTGCACCCGGACCTCGAACTGTCCCTGTTCGCCTGTGAACCGGATGTCGTCGATCCCGTCGCGTTGACGTTCGACGAATTCGGCCGGGCGTACGTCGTCGAGATGAGGGATTACCCGTACGGTTTCGGGTCCGACCGCAAGCCCGGCGGCACGGTGCGTCTTCTTGAGGACGCCGACGGCGACGGACGAGTCGATCGCAGCGTTGTCTTCGCGGAGGGCCTCAGCTTTCCGACTTCGGTTCTGGCCTGGGACGGTGGTGTGCTGGTGATGGCTCCGCCGGAGGTGGTGTTTCTGAAGGACACCGATGGAGATGGTTTGGCCGATCGACGCGAAACCGTGGTCAGCGGGCTCCGGCTTGGCGTCACCGACAGCAATGCGAGCGGTCTCCGATGGGCCTTCGACAACTGGGTTCACGCGGTCAACGGCGGGAATGGCGGCCGGGCAAGGCTCGACCGGTTCGGAAGGGAAACCGTCGAGCTGGGAGACCGGGACTTTCGGTTTCATCCGGACTCAGGGCGGCTGGAGAGGACCTTCCACACGGGTGGTGGGTTCGGGCTCGTGTTCGACGACTGGGGACGGAGTTTCACGCCGCACAACATCAATCACATGCAGCAGAGGGTTGCCGATGCCGACGCCTTCAGCCGGCTCCCGGGCCTGCCCCCGGTGGAGACGACCCACAGCATCTCGGATCACGGTGACATGGCGCGGATCTTCGCCGTCTCGACGGCCGTCACCCGGCCGAACCACCCGGAACAGGCGGGGTATTTTTCCTCATCGGGCGGCATGGGTTACCTCGGTCATCGCGGCTGGCCGGGCGATCTTCCGGGGTCGGTCTTCGTCTGCGACGTGGTCGGCAACCTGGTGCACCGCGACGTGCTGAGCGCGGACGGCCCGATCCTGAAAGCCTCGCGGGCACCCTCCGAGCAGACCCGGGAGTTTTTCGCCAGTCGTGATGCGAACTTCCGTCCCACCGGTGTCGAATTGGGGCCGGACGGCGCCCTTTACCTTCTGGACATGCAGCGCGACGTCATCGAGCACCCGGACTACATCCCCAGGAATCGTCTCGAGAAGCTCGATCTCCGTGCCGGTCAGGATCGTGGCCGGATCTACCGGATCGCTCCGCGTGGTTGGCCGAGATCTCGGGAACTGCCGGGGAAAGTGTCTCCCGCCGAACGTGTCGCCCTTTTGGCTTCCTCCAATCAATGGACTCGCCTGACCGCCCAGCGCCTTCTCGTTGGAAACCGGGAGAAGGCCGTGGTCCCCAACCTGGAACATCTCGCTGATGGACCGGACGCGCTTGGGCGACTGCACGCGCTGTGGACGTTGAGTGGTCTCGATGCGCTGTCGGAGGGGAGACTCGAACGGGCATTGATGGATCCGGTGGCCGAAGTGCGAGCCAGCGCGGTTCAATTGGCGCCCCAACGATTCCCAGCCTCCACGTCCGTGCGGAAAGCGGTGATCGAACGGGTCGCCGATGAAGCCGCGCACGTCCGTTTTGCGGCCCTTCTGGCGTTGGGAGAATTTCACGTCAAACCGTCCGAATCGCCCGTCACCGCGCTCCAGGACCTCCTGTGGAAGGATCGAAGCGCGCCCTGGATGCGAAGGGCCGCGCTGGCGGCCTTCGAGATGCATGACGAACGCCGCGCCGCGTCCGAGTGGATGAGGTCTTCCCGGGTCCGCGGGGCACGGGACGGCGACGCCCTGGCGGCCGTGCGGGAACTCGCCGATCTCGTCGGGGCCCGAATGTCCGGCGGCGATGGTCCCGCGCTCGTCCCGATTCTCCGCGAAGTGCTGGCCACGGATTCGCCCGACCTCCAGATCCCGATCCGACTGGCGTTTCTCGAGGGACTCGCGTCGGGCCTCGAACGGGGGCGGCAGAAGCCGGCTCTTCCGGGGGAAGGCATCGCTGTTCTCCAGGCGGCTCTCGATCCCTCGGAACCGGGGTCGCTCGCCGCCGTGTGGCGTCTGACCCGGGCCTTTGGAGTTCCGGATACCGCAGTTCAGAGGGACGCGCTGACCGCGGCCCGGCGGCTTGCTCGCGATCCGTCGATGGCGCTGGACCGGCGGTTGGAATCGTTGGGGGTCGTTGATTTTGGAGATCCGGCCGAGTCCGTTCCTGTCCTCCTGGGTCTGATCGACAGCCGCGAGCCGCGGGCGCTTCAACAGGCGGCGTTGGAATTGCTGCGTCATCACCGTGAACCCCTCGTTGGGGAAGGGTTGGTCCGTGCGTGGGCGGGATTGTCACCATCGCTGCGGGCGCCGGTCGTGAATCTCCTCGTCTATCGCCCGACGTTTCATCCGGCGCTGCTCTCGGCGCTGGAGGCGGGAGACCTTCAACTGGGGGAGCTGAATCTGGATCTTGAACATCGCCGTCAGTTGCTGCGTAGGGCGACTCCCGAAATTCGCGCGAGAGCGGCTCGGTTCATGACCGACGACGAGTATTCCAATCGCAAGTCCCTCGTGGACGAAACCCTGGCGATTCTCCCGGCGTCGGGCGTCGGAGCGCGTGGGCGTCCGATCTTCGAGCGCATCTGCGCCCAGTGCCACAAGGTCGGCGCCCTCGGGCACGAAGTGGGGCCCGATCTCACCGGGGTCGGGCACCGGAGCGTCGAGGACCTCCTGTCCAACATCCTGGACCCCAACATGGCCATCAATCCGTCGTATGTCGGCTGGACCGCCGAGCTCGAGGATGGCGAGACCGAGACGGGAATCCTCGTGGCCGAGAACGCCGAAGCCATCACCCTGGTCCAAGCCAGTGAACGTCGTGTCTCGCTGCCCCGGAGTCGGCTGAAGGGCCTGAAATCCGAAGGGAAATCGCTCATGCCCGACGGACTCGAAGCGGGGCTCAGCCCCGGCGATCTGAGGGACTTGATCGCCTTCCTCCAAGAGACGCCGATCCCCACCCCGTCGCCATCGCCATCGTCAACGTCATCGCCATGAATGGGAACAAGACCTCCGTCCGTGGATCGGCGGGTTGCGGATTCTGGATCGCGCTGCTCGTTCTTGCGGGCTTCGGCGCCGGAGCCCGGGAACCGGAGGGCGGACGCGAGCGGGACTGGTTCAAGCTCCTTTCCCCGAACTTCCAGCTCTACGGCAACGGAAGGCAGTCGGAGGCCAGGAAACTTCTGCGCGAGTTGGAAACCTTCCGGCATGTGGTGTCGCGTTTTCTGGGACTGACCAACGTCCAGCGTCGACCCGCCCTCGTGTACTTCTTCAAGGACGAGGACTCCTTCGCCCCGTTCAAGCCGCGTTACAACGACCAGCCGGCGACGATCAGCGGGTTTCATTCCGAGGACCCCTTGGATTACGTCCTCGCGTTCAGCCGACAGAGTCGGGACTCCGCGACAATGAGGGTGCTGTTCCACGAGTACACGCACCTGCTCACGTCCCGTCAGTTCCGGGATGCGCCGCTCTGGGTCCACGAAGGGGTCGCGGAAGTGTTCTCGACATTCGAAGAAAGGGACGACCGTTTTGACATTGGCGTCGCCATGACCAATCACGCCTTCTTTCTCCAACGTCACGCTCCTCTCCCGGTCCGGACCCTGCTGGGCGTTACCCGCGACTCGAAGGATTACAACGAACGAGCCCGGGCCGGCCCGTTCTATGCCTCGTCGTGGCTGCTAGCCCATCACCTCCTCTTCGCCCGGCGCGGTTTCGAATCCAACGTGGTCGCCCGCTACGCGGCCGCCTGTTCGTCCACGACCAACCAATTCCTCGCGTTCCAGTCGGGCTTCGATGTGTCCGCCCTGAGCCTCGATGAAGCCCTCCGCGACTATGTTCGCGGCGGCTCCTACACCGTCGTCCGGCAGACGTACCCGGATCTCGACATCGAACGGGCGCAACCGTCGCCGATGTCCCCAGGCGAATGGGACTACGCCCTCGGCCGACTCCTCCAGATGTCCCAGCAGAACGACGCGGCGAAGGTCCGCCTTCAGGCCGCCGCCGGACGCGCCCCCAAGGATCCGAGGCCCCTCGAGGCGCTCAGCCTTCTCGCGTGGCGCGAGGGCGATCGCGCCAACCTCCGGTCCCTCTCCGATCGCGCCCTCGCCAACAATTCCCAAAGCGCCTTCCTGCACTTCCTGTCGGCGGAATCGGTCTACGAAAGCCTGCTGCAACGACGGTCCCAATCGGGCGCTGCGTTCGATCCCGCCGACCTCCAGACGGGCCGGCAACGATGCGAACGCGCCATCGAACTCGATCCCTGGCTGGCGCCGGCGCATCACCTGCTCGCCGTCTATTCCCTGGCCGAAAACCCGCGCGCACCCGCGTTGGCGGCGGTGCACGTCCAGCGCGCGCTGCGGTGCGATCCCCTCTTCAAACCCGCTCTCCTCACTTCGGCATCCCTCGCGGCAGCGCAGGGGAACTTCGGGCTCGCCCGCCGAATCCTCGCCTCATTACTCGCGGGTCCGCTGCCTTCGGACCTCCGCCGCGCGGCGGGCCAGGTGGCGGCCGAGATCGACCGCCAAACGGGTTCACCCAAGCGATGAGCGCGTCCGGGTCGGGGCTGCCACGGACGGAAGCGATCCTCCAACGGGGCATCGCGGATGGTCTGCATCCGGGCGTCCAGCTCTACGTCTCGTTGAAGGGCGAAGCTATCGCCTGGCTGGCGTACGGCGAACGGAGGACGGGCGAACCCATGACCCGGGATACCCTGCTGCTCTGGCTTTCGGCGGGCAAACCCCTCACCGCCATCGCCGTGGCGCAACAGGTCGAATCGGGTGCGCTCGGACTCGATGATCCGGTCGCGCGCCACATTCCGGAATTCGACACGGCCGGCAGGGAGAGGATCACCCTCCGTCACCTGCTGACCCATACCGCGGGGTTCTCGCCGCCGGACCCGCTCCCCGAAGGTCAGGACTGGTCTCGGATCGTCGCGGCGATCTGCGCCGCGCCCCTGGGTTCGGGAACTGTCGCGGGACCCGTCTCCGAGCCGGGAACCGAGGCGGCCTACATGCATCAGGCGAGCTGGTACCTGCTCGCCGAGATTGTGCAGCGTCAAATCGGGCGGCCGTATTCCGAACATCTTCGGAACTCGGTGCTGCTCCCTTTCGGCCTGTTGGATTCCTGGGTTGGCATGCCCGAGGAACAGTACCTGGCCTACGGATCCCGGATCGGAACCACCCACGTCACTTTTCCCGGACCGCCCAACCCTCATCCGACGTGGGATTCCCTGGAGGCCTGTCGCGCGTGCAGGCCCGGTGGCAACGCCCGGGGTCCGATCCGGGATCTCGGACGATTCTACGAGGGCCTGCTGGCGGGTGGACATCCCGTGATTCGGGAATCGACCCTCCGGGAATTCACGCGTCCGCATCGGGTGGGGCTCTTCGACCGCACCTTTCGGCACGTCGTCGATTTCGGCCTGGGGTTCATCCTGAATTCGGCCCGATACGGCGTTGCCACCGTTCCCTACGGCTACGGCGATCACGCGGGCCCCCGAACCTTCGGTCACAGCGGTTCGCAGTTGTCCTGCGCTTTCGCGGATCCCGACGCGGGTCTGGTGGTCGCCTGGTGTTGCAACGGGCAACCCGGGGAAGTTCGGCACCAGCGTCGCCAGCGCGCCTTGAACACCGCGATCTACGAGGACCTCGGTCTGGCGGCGCGTCCGTAGAAAGGGGTCAGTTCTTGTTAATGTCGCCTAAGGCTTTAAGGATTCGTCGCGGCCGGGTTGGAGGTGTTGTCAATAACAAGAACCGACCCCTTGGACGTGGTTTTTGGGTTCAAAGATCCCGTCGCGGCCGATAGCGTCCCGGCATGCAGAGCGTGTTCACGGGGCCGGTTTACGTCGTGCGCGACAATATCGACACCGACCAGATCATTCCGGCGCAGTTTCTGAACCTCGTCCCGACGATTCCGGAGGAGTACGAGAAACTGGGGAGCTATGCGATGTGGGGCCTTCCGGATTCGCTGTATCCGACGCGTTTCGTGAAGGAGGGGGCGACGCGGACCGAGTATCCGATCGTCATCTCGGGACGGAATTTCGGATGTGGCAGTTCGCGGGAGCACGCTCCGATCGCGTTGGGAGCCTCCAAGTGTCAATGCGTGGTGGGTGAGAGCTTTGCCCGCATCTTCTTCCGGAACTGCATCGCGACCGGCGAACTCTATCCGGTGGAATGCCGCGACCGCCTGGTCGATGCGTTCAAGACGGGGGACATCGCCACGGTCGACATCGACGCCAACACCCTCCGACATCATGGAACGGGCCAGGTCTATCCGCTCAAACCGCTCGGCGAGGTTCGGCCGGTCATCGATGCGGGGGGCATCTTCGAATACGCCCGTCAATCCGGCATGATGCCGCAGAAGGCGTGATGGTGTGACCCGACGCCCCATCCTCTTCTTCAACCGCCACACCGGGCAGGTGGAGGAAGAGTCCGTTTACGGAGAACGCTGGCTTCGTTGGATTTATGGTTCATGGACGGGTGCATTGACCGGCCGGCTCGTGGCTCGTCGGATCTGGTTTTCCCGCTGGTACGGATGGCGCATGGACCGCCCCGCCAGCCGATCGAAAATTAGTCCATTCATCGACAGTTTTAATATCGACGTTTCGGAATTCGCGGATGCGCCGGGGGCGTTCCGGTCGTTCAACGAATTCTTTTACCGGCGGCTTCGCGACGGCGCGCGGCCGGTCGATCCCCGCGCGGGGGTCGCCGTGTTTCCGGCGGACGGACGGCACCTCGGCTTCGCCAACCTCGGCGCCAGCGATCATTTTTTCGTCAAAGGTCAGGCTTTCGATCTGAACTCCTTTCTCGGGGATCCGGAGCTGACGCGGCGTTATTCCGGTGGGCCCGCCGTATTCTCCCGGCTTTGCCCGGTGGACTATCATCGCTTCCACTTCCCCGTCCCGGGAACGCCGGGTCCCGCGCGTCGGATCAACGGGTGTCTCGCGTCCGTCAGCCCGATCGCGCTGGTCCGCAACCTCGCGTGGCTTTGGGAAAACCGGCGCTGGCTGACGGAGATCGAATCCCCCGGGTTCGGTCACGTGCTCATGGCGGAGATTGGCGCCACCAATGTCGGCAGCGCGGTCCACACGTTTGAACCGGGGCAATCCGTGCCAAAAGGGCAGGAAAAGGGGTATTTCCGGTTTGGAGGTTCTGCCGTCCTGACCCTGTTCGAGCCGGGAAGGGTTCGGCTGGCCGATGATCTCCTCGCGTGTTCGCGATTGCCGCAGGAGATGTACTCAAGAATGGGCACACCGATGGCCTTCGCCGTTTCCGAACGTTGACAGAGACCTGTTTCTTTGACCAAGCTCCCGCCCTTTTTGCGAGTTATCGAGTATGCCGAACACCAAGTCAGCTGAACGCCGCGCCCGAGTCGGGGCCCGCCGGCACGCGCGCAACAAATCGGTCAAAACCCGCCTGCGCACGCTGGAGCGGAAGTACCGAACCCTTCTCTCCTCGGGCAAGAACGAGGAAGCCACCAAAGCCCTCCGCGACGCGACCTCCGCGCTGGACAAGGCCGCCAAGAAGGGAGTGATCCCCAAAAGGCGGGCGTCCCGGAAGAAGTCCCGCCTTTCTGTGTCCCTCGGAAAGACGGCCTCGAAGTAGGGCCGTCGTTGTTCCTTCGCAGGCTCGCTTTCGAGCCCCGGGCCGGTGAAGAATCCGCCGTGGGTTCCGCCTATTCCATGCTCCTGGAAGCCACCCTGGAGCACCTCGCCCAGCTTCAGTCCCAGGGCACGCAGTTCGTCCATGTCGAGACATCGACATTAAGGGCGCTCGCGCCGGGCCCTGTCCGGTCCAAACCCTCCGTGGTCGCGCCAGGTCGACCGGCCCGTCCGGGTTCATCAAGCGCTCCCGTCGGCGCGGCGACGCCCCCGCGACCGCCGGCACCCTCGCTGGCGCCAGTGCCGTCCCCCGCCCTCGCGCCCGCGCCCGTCTCACTCTCCGGTTCCTCGAAAGCCGAGGCGCTCGAGGGGCTGCGTCCCTCGGTTCTGGCGTGCGAGAAATGCCCTCATCTCGTTCGGTCCCGGACCCGGGTGGTGTTCGGAGAGGGCAACCCGGAGGCTGAGCTGATGTTCGTGGGTGAGGCGCCGGGGGAGGCCGAGGACCTTGCCGGTGAACCGTTCGTGGGCCCCGCCGGGCAGCTTCTGACGAGGATCATTCAGGCCATGGGATTGACCCGGGAAACGGTCTACATCGCCAACATCCTGAAGTGCAGGCCGGACATGCCCGCCGGCTCGCGTGGGAATCGCGTTCCGACGCCTGTCGAAATGGACACCTGCAAACCCTACGTCCTTCGGCAGATCGAAATCATTCAGCCCAAGGTGATTGTCGCGCTCGGAGCCACTTCCGTCCTGGGTTTGCTCGGGTTACAGCCCCCCCTGGGGGCGGTGCGGGGACGCTGGCAGGACTTCAGGGGGACGCCGGTCATGCCGACATTTCATCCGTCCTACCTGCTGCGATCGGGGGAGGGTCCGGACCGCGGTCACCGGGAAAAGCGAAAGACCTGGGAGGACATGCTGCTGGTCCTGGAGCGACTCGGGCGCCCGGTCACCGACAGGATGCGGGGATTCTTTCTGAAGCCCTCGCCCCCGCCGCAGGGAGAATGACCTGTCAGGGACAGGATCCTGCCGTTAGCCAAATGAGAGCGCCCCACGACCTGGAGATTCCCCGTTTGGCAGACTCTCGTCCGGCTGCTTGAATCCCTGACGCGATGAAGCTCCTCGTCATCGGATCCGGTGGCCGCGAACACGCCCTTGTTTGGAAGTTGGCGCGGTCGCCCCACACCACACGTCTGTGGTGCGCCCCGGGCAATGCCGGCATGTCGCACGAGCACTGCACCGGCAGTGGACGGCCGGTGGAGTGCGTTCCCATCGCGGCCGATGACCTCGATGCGCTGCTCCGATTCGCCATCGAACACCGACCCGATCTGACGGTCGTGGGTCCCGACAATCCGTTGGCGATGGGCGTCGTGGATCTGTTTCAGAGCAACCAGCTTCGGATCTGGGGCCCCAATCAGCGGGCGGCGCAGTTCGAATCGTCGAAGGCGTTCTCCCAGAATTTCATGGCGATCCACGGGGTTCCGACGGCCCGCTCGGGTGTGTTTCGGGATCCGCATGCCGCCAAGAAGTTCGCCGCCCTGCTTGAAGGCCGCTGCGCGGTGAAGGCGGATGGACTGGCCTTGGGCAAGGGCGTCCTCCTCACCCACACGGTGGGGCAGGCCGAGATGGCCATCGAGGACATCATGCTGAGGCGCACCTTTGGCAACGCGGGGGAACAGATCGTCATCCAGGAACTGTTGGAGGGCGCCGAAGTCTCCCTCCATGTCTTGTGCGATGGACACGTCGCCCGGCTCTTTCCGTCGTCCCAGGATCACAAACGAGCCCTGGACGGCGACCTCGGCCCGAACACCGGCGGAATGGGGGCGTACTCACCGGTGCCCGCGCTTTCCGAGGAGGCCCTTCTCGAGGCGGCGCGGACGCTTCTGGAGCCCTGGCAACGGGGTTGCCGCGCGGAGGGCATCGATTTTCGAGGGATTCTCTACCCGGGCGTGATGCTCACCGCCGATGGCCCCAAGGTGCTCGAGTTCAACGCGCGCTTCGGAGATCCGGAAACCCAGGTGTACCTGACCCGCCTCCAGAATGATCTGGTGGAGCTTCTGGACGCCTGTGTTTCGGGAACGCTCAAGGACATCGAACTCCGTTGGTCCCCCCAGGCGTCGGTCTGCGTGGTGCTCGCCTCGCGCGGTTATCCGGGTCCTTCCGAGAAGGGCCTGCCCATCTCCGGACTCGCCGGGGTCGATTCCCTGCCCAACGTGAAGGTCTTCCATGCGGGAACAGCCTTCGAAGGCAGCCAATTGGTGACCCACGGCGGGCGCGTCCTCGGAGTCACCGCGTGGGGTGATACCCTCGCGCAGGCCCAGGAAACCGCCTACGCCGCCGCGGACCTCATCGAGTTCGAGGGCGTCCAATTCCGTCGCGATATCGCCGCCAAATCGCTGGGATCCGGATCCCAGATCGCGTGATTTAGATTCCCTCGTCGCCATGAAGCCACCGATTCGTCCGCGTCACCCCGCCTCCCTTCGGCTCCGCCCCGCGCTTTTCGGGTGGATCCTCCCGCTGCTCGTCGGCGTCCGGTCCGCGACATGCCTCCCCGCCGCCGAATCCAAGGCGCCAGCGTGGCCGCCGGTGGCGGAATTGTCCGCCAAACTGCGCCTGGAACTGCCGACGCTCCCGGCGCCCGATGCGTCCTTCACCAACTCGGAAGCCTACGCCCAGTCCCTCGCGCCCTGGGTGCTTTCCTCCCCCCCTGACTCCGGCACCAACGCCGTCGCGAATCCAATCCTGAAATCCCGCCGGTATTCGGGCGACTCCGGCTACCTGCGGATCGGTACCGTCGACTCAACCCTCGCGGGCTCGCTCCGCGACGCTCTCACCGAACTCGCCAAGGAAGGGCCTTTGGCCGGGTTGGTACTGGATCTCCGTTTCGCTTCCGGCGCGGATCTCGGTTCCGGAGTCGTGGCCTCGTCCGCCGTCGCGTCGAAGTCCGATCCGGTCGAGTTCAAGCTGGGGGAGGCATCCTGGAAGACGCAGCCCAACGACCGCGCCCCGAAGGTCCCGGTTCTTGTCCTCGTGAATCGCGCGACCCGCCAGGCGGCGGAGCTCTTCGCATCCGCCGTGCGCGCGTCCGCCGCGAAGTCCCTGGTGCTAGGCGCGCCCACCGCCGGACAGGCGCGCACCTACCGGCCGGTTGCGGTTTCTGAATCGGTGACCCTCCAGGTGGCCGGTGACGCCGTGCGTCTCCCGGATGGATCGGAATTCCCCGCCTCAGGATTGGCTCCCGATCTCGCGATCCAGGTTCCCGAGGAGGACGAACGCGCTTATGCCACCGACGAATTCCGCCGAGTGGTGAAAGGGCAGGCGATGGCGTCGTCGGGTGGGCTCCGGCTCAACGAAGCCGAACTCGTCCGGCGCCGGCGCCAGCCCGAGTCGCACTTCGATCTGGACGACGTTGAATCGTCCACCCGTCAACGAATTTCCCAACGCACCTTTCCGGTCCCGGCGGATCGCGGATCGTCGGCTCCCGGGGAAGCAGTGCCCCACGCGGTCCAGGACCCTGTTTTGGCGGTCGCTCTGGATCTGATCTCCGGGCTTGCGGCCGATGAGGCTCGAACCGGCGAAGTCGCGGCCGGGCAACCGTCCCCAGGCGAATGACGTTGACGAATTCATTGACCGCCAAAATGTTACGCGCCTCCAAGCAGGAATGAAGACCATCCTTTTCGTCTGCACCGGGAACATCTGCCGCAGCCCCATGGCCGAGGGGCTTTTCCAACACTTGACCGGGCGCATGGGGGACCGATACCGGGCGCTGTCGGCGGGTGTCGCCGCCCTTCCGGGAATGCCTCCGAGCGCCCACGCCATCCAAGCCCTGCGGGAACTGAACATCGACATCAGCCGTCAGCGCAGCCGCCCCCTGAGCGGCCACCTCGTGCGGGACGCCGACATGATCGTCGGCATGACCCAGGGTCACGCCAGCGCCATCACGACGACCTACCCGGAAGCCGCCGACAAGACGTTTGTCCTCCGTGATTTCGACGATTCGGCCGATGAACATGAGAAGGACATCGCCGACCCGATCGGAGGTTCGTATTCGGTGTATCTCCAGTGTCGCGATGAAATCGAACAGGGAATTTTCAGTATGCTGAAGCACCTCCAGGAAACCGAAACCGAAACCGCGGATCCGCGGAAACCGCGCTCCACGAAACTCGCCTTGGCGCTCGGCTCCGACCACGCCGGATTCGAACTCAAACAAGGCCTCCTCCAACATCTCGCGTCGAAGGAGATTCCCGCGGAGGACTTCGGAACCTGCTCGACCGAGTCCACCGATTATCCGGATCACGCCCAGGCGGTGGCATCCGCGGTTCTGGCCCGCCCGGGGACATTGGGAATCCTGGTTTGTGGGACGGGCATCGGGGTGTGCATCGCCGCCAACAAGGTTCCTGGAATCCGGGCCGCCCTGTGCACCACCGAGGAAATGGCCCGCCTGGCCCGCGCCCACAACAATGCCAACGTCCTGTGCCTCGGCGGACGCGTCGTCTCGCTGGAAACCGCGCGCGCCATCGTCGACGTCTTCCTCTCGACACCCTTCGAAACCGGGGGCCGGCACGAGCGGCGTGTCGCGAAGCTGGAATCGCCTTCGCCCGGCTTGCCGGCCGTCGATCCCGCGATCGCGAAAATCGTCGCCGAAGAGAAGCGCCGCCAGGCGGAGAACATCGAACTCATCGCGAGCGAGAACTTCACGAGCCGCGCCGTCATGGAGGCGCAGGGTTCGGTCCTGACGAACAAGTACGCCGAAGGCTATCCGAAGAAGCGATGGTACGGCGGTTGTGAGTTTGTGGACGATGCCGAGCAGCTCGCGATCGATCGCGCGAAGCTCCTCTTCGGCGCGGAGCATGCCAACGTCCAACCGCATTCCGGGTCCGGCGCCAACATGGCGGTCTACTTCGCCTTCCTGAAACCCGGCGACAAGATGCTGACCATGGACCTGTCCCATGGGGGACATCTCACCCACGGGAATCGGGCGAATTTTTCGGGCAAATTCTTCGAGATCGTCCACTACGGCGTCCGGCAGGAGGACGAACGGATCGACTACGACCGGCTCGCCGCCATGGCGCGCGAGCATCGGCCGCGGATGATCACGGTCGGCGCCAGCGCCTACCCGCGCGTCATCGATTTCGAACGCCTCTCGGTGATCGCGGCCGAAGTCGGGGCCATGCTTCTCGCGGACATCGCCCACATTGCGGGACTCGTCGCCTCCGGGCTTCATCCCAGTCCGGTGCCCCACGCTGATTTCGTCACGACCACGACCCACAAGACGCTTCGCGGACCCCGCGGCGGTCTCGTGCACTGCAAGGCGAAGTACGCGAAGGAAATCGATTCCTGCGTTTTCCCGGGCAACCAGTGGGGGCCGCTCAAGCACGTCATCGCGGCCAAGGCGGTCTGTTTCGAGGAGGC